>JBJTMC010000029.1:0-5790 GCA_046063325.1 Novosphingobium sp. | reverse complement strand
GGGGGCGCTCCCAGTCAATCGGGGCGGCACGACAGTGCCAAGTCTGATCTGGTGTGGACGCATAGCTCAGTTGGTAGAGCAGCTGACTCTTAATCAGCGGGTCCTAGGTTCGAGCCCTAGTGCGTCCACCACTCCTTCCATCACAGCGTAGAAACAAGAAGCCTAACGGCCGTAATTGCGCGTGTGCGTCACCTGCAATGTGAGAGGCGCGCAAACCCGCGAAGCGGCTGCGATAGCGTTCAAAACCCAGCAATTTCCGTGGTGGTTCATGGTAGCGGAGGAGGGACTCGAACCCCCGACACGCGGATTATGATTCCGCTGCTCTAACCGGCTGAGCTACTCCGCCATACCAAGGCTGGCCCGCCGCCGTCGTGCGGGCAGGCGGCGCACATAGGGTGCGGTTATGATGGGGTCAAGGCCTGGTTTTGCCGCGGAACGACCATTGCCCCGCGGCCTCCCAGAACGGGTTTCGGTAGAGGTGAAGTCCCAGGCCGGTGAAGGCGAACGGACGCGCCTGAAGCGCAGGACCAAGCTGGGCCTGCAAGGCCTTTGCCGCGGCCGCGGTGACCTTGTTCTGGATGGTGATGTGCAGGCGCTTCCCGCCCTGGTCCTGGCGGGTGAGCATATCCCAGAAGTGCTCTGCAATGACCTGGCGGATCGCCAGCATTCCCGGGCTGTGGATCGCTATGGCGGTGCCCCCGCCAAGGTCCATCAATCCGTTTGTTTCCGCAGGCGGAGCCGCAAATTCACCCGCAACCTGGGCAAGGAACCGGGGCAGTTCATCCCGCAGCGAAGGGGCGAACGAATGGAACAGCGTGACATGCGCCTTCAGGTGGTTCCGCTCCGGCGGAAAATGCTCCACGCGCAGGCCGTTGGCCCAGGAAAAGATGTCGGCGGGAAGTTCGCCGGTGACGATGAAAGGTGCGGACGGCGGTCGGGAGGGGGCATCGGGATCCACCGCCCGCACCTAGCTCATTCAGGCGGGTTCGGCCACCGGCTCGCTGGTCAGCACGCCAAGCAGCTTTTCCGGGGCGGTTTCGCCGTAAGGATCGCTGTCGGCGCCAGTGTCGTTGATCCCGGGTTCCTCGAACCAGTGGGTGATCGCGTTGTCGTCCACGATCATGGCATAGCGCCACGAGCGGTAACCGAAACCGACATGGTCCTTGTCGATCAGCATGCCCATGCGGCGGGTGAAATGACCCGAACCGTCGGGCAGCAGCTTGACCTTCTCCAGACCCAGGCCCTTGCCCCACTGGTACATCACGAAGGCGTCGTTGACCGACAGGCAGTAGACCTCGTCAACCCCGGCTGCCTTGAACAGGTCATAGAGACGTTCGTAATTCGGGCACTGCTCGTTGCTGCAGGTCGGTGTGAAAGCGCCGGGGAGCGAAAACACCACCACCTTCTTGCCGGCGAATTCGTCGCGGACTTTCAGGTCCTGCCAGCGGAACGGGTTGGGCCCGCCGATCGATTCATCACGAACCCGGGTCTTCAGAGTAACGTCGGGGATGGTGCGTCCAAGCATGGGTAGATGTCTCCTTGTTTCGAAACTCGATATAGGCCCAGTTGATTAATCGTCAAAATCGACAAATATGGAAACAATGATCGTCTGAACAAATTAATCGAGCGGTTGAAGATGCTTGCGTCAAGCCGCCGGGTCGCCCATCCTGCCACACGGAGAGAGGAGACCATCCCGATGCTGCGTCACACCCTGCGCCTGTCCATCCCTGCCCTGCTGCTCAGCGGCACGGCCGCCCTTGCCCAGTCGGCGGCGCCTGCCGCGCGGCCCGATCCGGCGCTGCAACCCAAAGCCGCGAGCCCGGCTACGCTTGCCGCGCAACAGGCCGTGCAGCAGACCCTCCCGACCGAGGACGGCCGCGACGCGGACTTTGCCCGGCGTGGGTTCATCGCCAGCCGCACCGACCCGGTCATCCGCAACAAGGCAGGCGAACCGGTCTGGAACCTGGCGGCCTATGATTTCGTGGCTGGCCCTGCCCCTTCGACGGTCAATCCCTCGTTGTGGCGCGAAGTCGGCAGCCTCAGGCAGCATGGCCTGTTCGCGGTGAGCGATGGCATCTGGCAGGTGCGCGGGTTCGACGTATCGAACATGACCGTGGTCCGCGGCGCGTCCGGCTGGATCGTGATCGACCCGCTGACCACCCGCGAAACCGCGGCAGCGGCGCTGGAACTGGTCAATGCCCGGCTTGGGGCCCGGCCTGTCAGCGCCGTGATCTACAGCCACAGCCACGCCGACCACTTCGGCGGGGTGCGCGGCATCGTCACCGAAGCCGACGTCAAAGCGGGCAAGGTGGCGATTCTCGCGCCTTCTCGCTTCATGGAGGAAACCGCATCGGAGAACGTCATGGCCGGAGCCGCGATGGGCCGCCGCGCCACCTTCCAGTTCGGGACCGGGCTCAAGCCGGGACCCCAAGGCCAGATGGGTTCCGGGATCGGCATGGGCACGTCCAGTGGTGAAATCACCCTGATCGCTCCGACCGATACGATCAGCCGCACCGGCGAAACCCGCACCGTCGATGGCGTGCCGATGGAATTCCAGATCGTTTCGGGCAGCGAGGCGCCCAGCGAGCTCAATGTCTATATCGTCCCGCAGCGGGCCTTCCTTTCGGCCGAGATGAGCACCTGCTCGCTCCACAACATCCTGACCCCGCGCGGGGCCAAGGTGCGCGATACCCACGCCTGGGCGGGCTTCCTCGACGAAGCGCTGACGCTTTACGGCGGGCGCAGCGACGTGGTCATTTCCAGCCACTGCTGGCCGCGCTTTGGTCAGGGCGAAGTCGCCACGATGCTGGCCAGCCAGCGCGACAACTACCGCTACCTCCACGACCAGAGCGTGCGGCTGATGAACCAGGGCGAGACCCAGGCCGAGATCGCCGAGAAGCTGGTTCAGCCGGCAGAGCTTTCGCGGCAGTGGTACAACCACGGTTATTACGGCACCTACAGTCACAATTCGAAGGCGGTCTACCAGTGGTATCTGGGCTGGTACGACGCCAATCCGGCGAACCTCAATCCGTGGCCGCCGACCGAACGGGCCAAGAAATATGTCGCGGCGATGGGCGGCCCGGCCAAGGTCCTGGCAACGGCACGCAAGGCGATGGCGGCGGGCGACTATCGCTGGTCGTCCGACCTGCTCAACCAGCTGGTCTTCGCCGATCCGGCCAACAAGCAGGCCCGCGCACTGCTGGCTGACAGCTACGAGCAGCAGGGCTATCAGGCGGAAAGCGGGATCTGGCGCAATCAGTTCCTGTCCGCCGCGCGGGAACTGCGTGAAGGGTATCGCGCTGCCCCGGCTCGCACCCAGAGCAGCGACATGATCGCCGCCGTGCCGACGCAGTTGCTGCTCGATTCGGCCGCGACCCGCTATGACCCGCTGAAGAACACCCGCCCTGGATCGAGCATCAATCTGGTTATCACCGACCGCAGCGAATCCGTCGGGATCGACGCAGGCAAGACGGTTCTGATCGGGCGCGTGGGCAGCCCGGCAGCCGCCCCGGCCGCAACAATCACTGCGCCGCGCCAGTTGATCCTGGCGATGCTGTTCCTCAAGGTTCCGCTGGCCCAGCTGCAGGCGATGGGCCTCAAGGTTGAAGGCGATGCCGATGCGGTCAGCGCGCTCCAGGCCGCGCTCGATCCTGTCCCGGCGGGGTTCAACATCGTTGAGCCCTAAGGCCTAGAAGTCGCCGCGCTCCTTGCGGATCGTGTACCACTTTTCGACGTTGGCATTGTGCTCTTGCAGCGTCGCGGCGAAGGCGTGACCGCCGGTGCCATCGGCGACCATGTAGAGCGCACTGGTGTCCGCCGGATTGAGCACCGCGGCGATCGATGAACGGCCGGGATTGGTGATCGGCCCCTTGGGCAGGCCGGTCATGCTGTAGGTGTTGTAATCGTTGACCGCGTTGATCTCCGATTGGCGAATCCGGCGGCCCAGCGGCTTGCCCTTGGTGATCGGGTAGATGATCGTCGGGTCGGCCTGGAGCAGCATGTTCTGGCGCAGACGGTTGGAGTAAAGCCCGGCAACCATCGGCCGCTCGCTTGGCTTGCCGGTTTCCTTCTCGACGATCGATGCGAGGATGATCGCTTCCTGCGGAGTTTTGACCACCGTGGTGCCGCCGCGTTTTTCCCATTCCTCGGCCAAAGCGCGCTGCATTCCAGCCTGCATCCGCTGGACCACGGCCTGCCGCGATTCGCCCTTCTTGATCTCGTAGGTGTCGGGCAGGATCGAGCCTTCGGCCGGAACCTCGATCGTGCCGGTCAGCCAGGGATTGGCGTTGAGTCGGTCATAGACCATGATCGAGGGCATGCCTTCCGGCACGGTCACGAACCGCCGCAGCACCTCGTCCCCTGCGATAATCGACAGCACCCGCGCCATCGATGCGCCTTTGGGGATCAGAAACTCCCCGGCCTTGATCGAGGAGCCCGCGCCAAAAATCCGCGCGCGCAGCTTGAAGGCGGAGGCAGAGGAAATCGCCCCTTCCTTCTCCAGCTTGTCGGCCACCGCGGACAGGCTGGTGCCATCGGGTACGATGAAGGCGGTCTCCTTGCCCAGCGGACCGGATGAATACCATCCACCCACCAGCCAGCCGCCCAGGGCCAGGATCAGCAGAGCCGCCGCCAGGAGCGGCATGCGCCCCCAGCGCGAACCGAGCATCAGTCTTCTACTGCCTTGACGATCACGCTGGCATTGGTGCCGCCGAACCCGAACGAATTGTTGAGCGCGGCGCGAACCTGGCGCTTTCTGGCCTTGTGCGGAACCAGATCAACGCCTTCGGTCCCCTCATCCGGGTTATCCAGATTGAGCGTCGGCGGGACGATCTGATCGCGGATAGCGAGAATGCAGAAAATCGTTTCGACCGCACCGGCCCCGCCCAGCAGGTGCCCGATCGCGGACTTGGTGCTGCTCATCGAAGCGCCGGTCAGATCATCGCCCAGCACCCGCTTGACTGCGCCCAGCTCGATCGTGTCGGCCATGGTCGAGGTGCCGTGGGCGTTGACATAGTCGATGTCGCCCGGCTCCATCCCGGCCTTGCGCATCGCCATGCGCATCGAAAGTTCGGCGCCCTTGCCTTCGGGGTGCGGCGCAGTGACGTGATAGGCATCGCCCGACAGGCCGTAACCGACCACTTCGGCGTAGATTTTCGCGCCGCGCGCCTTGGCGTGTTCGTATTCTTCCAGCACGACCACGCCTGCGCCCTCGCCCATGACGAAGCCGTCACGGTCCTTGTCGTAAGGGCGGCTGGCCTGCTCCGGCCGGTCGTTGAAGCTGCAGTTGAGCGCGCGGGCCTGGGCGAAGCCGGCCACGCCCAGCGGGTTGATGGTGCTTTCCGCCCCGCCCGCCAGCATCACGTCGGCATCGCCGTCCTTGATCATCCGCGCCGCATCGCCGATCGAGTGCGCGCCGGTGGAACAGGCGGTGACAACCGCGTGGTTCGGCCCCATCAGCCCGTATTTGATCGACACCTGGCCCGAGGTCAGGTTGATCAGCCGGCCGTGCACGAAATGCGGGCTGAACCTGCCCGGCCCCTTCTCCGCCAGCACCAGCGATTCGCTTTCGATGCCCGGCAGGCCGCCGATCCCCGAGCCGATGGAAACCCCGGTCCGCTCCTTGAGCTCCTGGTCCATCTCGGCGAGCCCGGCGTCTTCGAGCGCCTGTCCGGCGGCATCGATGCCATAGACGATGAACGGATCGACCTGGCGCTGGATCTTGTGATCGACCCGCTTCATCGGATCGAACCCGAACTCGTGATCGGCCGGCTTCACCTCGCAGGCGATCGT
>JBJTMC010000149.1:0-16958 GCA_046063325.1 Novosphingobium sp. | reverse complement strand
CGAAGTCGTCGCCGCCCACGGGCTGTCCGAGGAGGAATACGCCCGCGTCCTCCACGCGCTGGGGCGAGAGCCCAACATGGTCGAACTGGGCATCTTCTCGGTCATGTGGTCCGAGCATTGCAGCTACAAGTCGAGCCGCATCCACCTCAAGAAACTGCCCACCGAGGCCCCCTGGGTGATTTGCGGTCCGGGTGAGAATGCGGGCGTGATCGACATTGGTGACGGTCAGGCCGCGATCTTCAAGATGGAATCGCACAACCACCCGAGTTACATCGAACCCTACCAGGGCGCGGCGACCGGCGTGGGCGGGATCCTGCGCGATGTCTTCACGATGGGTGCGCGCCCCGTCGCCAACATGAACGCGCTGCGCTTTGGCCGGCCCGATCATCCCAAGATGAAGAGCCTGGTCAAGGGCGTGGTTGCCGGGATCGGCGGCTACGGCAACTGCGTCGGCGTGCCGACGGTGGGCGGAGAAACCAATTTCCACGCCGCCTATGACGGCAATATCCTGGTCAACGCGATGACCGTGGGCGTCGCCGATGCCGACAAGATCTTCTATTCGGCCGCGACCGGGATCGGCAACCCGATCGTCTATGTCGGCTCCAAGACCGGGCGCGACGGGATTCACGGTGCGACCATGGCCAGCGCCGACTTTGGCGAGGATTCGGAAGCCAAGCGCCCGACCGTCCAGGTCGGTGATCCGTTCACCGAAAAGCTGCTGATCGAAGCATGCCTCGAACTGATGGCGACCGACGCGATCGTCGCGATCCAGGACATGGGCGCGGCTGGGCTGACCAGCTCCTCGGTCGAAATGGCGACCAACGGCAAGGCCGGGATCGTGCTCGACATGGACAAGGTGCCGTGCCGCGAAGAGGGCATGACCCCTTACGAAATGATGCTGAGCGAAAGCCAGGAGCGGATGCTCATGGTCCTCAAGCCCGGCAAGGAACCGATGGCCGAAGCGATCTTCCGCAAGTGGGAACTCGACTTCGCGGTGATCGGCGAAGTAACCGACACCGGCCACATGGTGCTGACCTGGCAGGGCGAGACGGTCTGCGACATTCCCCTGGGTCCGCTGGCCGAAGACGCGCCGCTCTATGATCGCCCGCATCTCAGCCTTGAGGACTACAAGGCCTGGGCCAGGGTCGCGCCGCTCGGTCAACCGCCGGCCAGCGCAGATCCGTCTGCGGATCTGGTCAAGCTGATGGGCTGCGCCGACCTGGCCAGCCGCCGCTGGATCTGGGAGCAGTACGACAGCCAGGTTGGCGCCGATACCCTGCAGAAGAGCGGCGGGGATTCCGCCGTGGTCCGCCTGCACTTCACCCGCAATGCGCTGGCGATCAGCACCGACTGCACCCCGCCCTATTGCTATGCCGATCCCTACGAAGGCGGCAAGCAGGCGGTGGCTGAAACCTGGCGCAACATCTGCGCGGTCGGCGCAAAGCCGCTTGCGATCACCAACTGCCTCAACTTCGCCAACCCTCAACGGCCCGAGATCATGGCCCAGATCGTCGAGGCCTTGCGCGGCATGGGCGATGCCTGCCGGGCGCTCGACTATCCGATCGTCTCGGGCAACGTCAGCCTATACAACGAAAGCAAAGCGACCGGCTGCGGCAGCGCGATCCTGCCGACCCCGGCGATCGGCGGTGTCGGTCTGATGGCCGACTATGGCAAATCTGCCACGATCGCTTTCAAGGACGGCGCGCAGAAGATCATCCTGATCGGCGCCGATCCGCGCGCCACCCCGGAACTGGGCCAGTCGCTGTGGCTGCGCGAAATTCACGGCCGCGAGGACGGCGCCCCGCCGCGGGTCGATCTGGCCGCGGAGCGCCGCAACGGCGATTTCGTCCGCCAGCTGATCGAGGAAGACTATGTCACCGCAGCCCACGACGTTTCGGACGGCGGCATCCTGGTTGCGGTCGCTGAAATGGCGTTGGCCGGAAACATTGGCGCCCGACTGGAAATCTCGGCCTTCGAAGATCTGGTCGACCGGGAAAAGTCGCGGCATGCCCTGTCGCTGTTCGCCGAAAACCAGGCACGGTTCCTGATCACAGAGCCGTTCGACCAGCACGTTGTCGAAAAGCTGGCCCGCGATGCCGGGGTCGGTTGCTGTTTCATCGGCTGGACCGGCGGCGAGACGGTTGCGCTGTGCCGGGGCGAGGACGCGATCTATCCCGAGGTCGCGCTGCCCGCGCTGCGCGAAGCCAACGAGGCGTTCTTCCGGGACTGGATGGAAGGCTGATGCCGGCCGGCTATTCCGGTACACCTCTCGCCAAGAAGCTGTCGCTGCGGGACGGCATGCGGGTATGGTTCGATGGCATGCCCGAAGACGTGTTCGACGAGATCGCCGAATATGCACTCGAGCTGACCTTCGTGGCTGATCCGGCCGAAGGGGTGGATGCGGCGCATGTCTTCGTCACCGGGCGCGCGGTGCTGGAAGAGCGCCTCAAAACGCTGCGCCAACCGATCGCGCCCGATGGTCAGGTCTGGGTGAGCTGGCCCAAGCAGGCCTCCAAAGTGCCTACCGATATCACCGAAGACACCATTCGCGAGCTTTGCCTGCCGCTGGGCTTCGTCGACACCAAGGTCTGCGCGGTCGATCAGACCTGGTCAGGGCTCAAGCTGGTGATCCGCAAGGAGCTGCGTTAGCGCCTTCAAGCCGCCTTGGCTTCCGGCGCGATCAAGTCGTAGGGATCGATCCCCATGCCCCGCCAGATCGTGTGCGCATCAAGGTATTGTTGCGGCACGGCGATGTTCAGCTTGCGGCGCACTTCCTCGATCGGCAGCGGCAGCAATTCGGAAATCGACATTTCGACCAGCCGCGGGCAGGCCTTGCCCATCCTCTGCGCCTGACGCACTGCGCCAAAAATCGGGGCCTTGCTCTTGAGCCGCTTCTTGATCTCGAACGCCCCGGCATAGCCCAGGAACAGGTGCGCCGGGCTTGGCTGCTGGCTGTAGGTGAAGGCCAGCACGCATTGTTCGCCCAGCGCATCGCGGCCAAACCCGGTCAGGATGTGCAGCAGATCGTGGGTATCGCGCATGCGGTTGAAGTACCACGAGACCTGATCGTCCCAGTACATGTCCGCCGGGCGGTTCTTGTCGAGTTCATCGACCAGCCCCTGGGCAGAAAGCCCTTCGCGCTCCATGAAGTCGCAATAGACGTGCGCCAGGCTGCCTTCCGGCAACTTGCGCAGCGCCGCATGGTCATCGAGCAGCGCCACCAGCGAAGGTTCCTTGCGCCGGATTTCCTGCGCGCGGTCCGTCTTGAGGAACGCCAGCGCGGCGTCATAGATCCCGCGCCAGGGCAGCGCTTCGAAGATCGGCGTGACCTGCGCGGTATCTTCCTTGTCCTTGATCAGCAGCTTGAAGTGCCGCCAGGCCTTGGGCAGGTCATAGCGCGCTTCAGGGCGCCCCGGCAGCATCAGCGGCAGGTCATCGGCGGCGAAATCGGCGGGTGCGATCTGGGTCTGCATGTTCATGGCAAACCTGTTACTGCGACTTACTTACAGAAATGTCAATACAGTCGAATGGTCTGGCGCGACAGCGATTCCGCCGGTAACTTTCGATCCGCCTGCCGGGTGGGGAGTTCCTGACATGATGCGACGCTGGCCTTTGTTCCTCGGTTTATTCCTGGGGTTGTCCGCCCTGTCCCTGGGAATGGCGGCCGGGGTCAATCCCGTAGAATCGCTGCGGCTTGCGGCGCGGTGGACGGCGCGGGTGGGTTTTCCGGTGTTCCTTGTTGCCTATTCCGCATCGTCGCTTGGCCGGCTGTGGCCTGCCGGGTGGACCCGCGCCCTGTGGCGGGATCGGCGCTGGTGGGGCCTGGGCTTTGCCGCGTGCCATACGGTCCATCTGTATGCCCTGATCGCGTTCCTTCAAGCGAGCGGAGAGACCCGCCCGCTGTCCGTCTACCTGATTGCCGGGACCGGCTATGTCCTGATGTACCTTATGGTGCTGACGTCAAACGATGCAGCGATGCGCGCATTGGGCCGCAACTGGAAACGCCTGCACACGCTGGGGATACACTGGCTGTGGTTCGTGTTCTTCGCATCCTACGCGGGCCGGATCATCCGGCCCGAGACGATGCTTCAGGGTACGATCGGCACCGCGCTGGCCCTGGGCGCGCTCGGCCTCAGGATCGCCGTCTGGCGCAAGGGACGCAGCCGTTCTGCCGCAGTTGCCGCCTAGCGCATCAGCCACTGGCTGCGCGGCACGCCAAGCAGGCGCAGCACGTTGGTAAGATCGCCCGCGTCGATCCAGCCATCGCCCGCCGCCTTGGCCTTGGGCTTGGCGTGATAGGCCACGCCATAGGTCGCGGCGGCGATCATCGGGATGTCGTTGGCGCCATCCCCGGTGGCAAGGCTGACCGCGTGTTCGCCGATCCGCGCCGCTTCCTCGCGCAGCACCCGCTCCTTGACCGAGCTGTCGGTGATCGCCCCGACCAGGCCGCCGGTCAGGCTCCCCTCGCCCACTTCGAGCCGGTTTCCGACGACCAGTTCAAAGCCCAGTTCTTCAGCAACGGGATCGGCGAACTGGTGGAACCCGCCGGTGACCAGCACGGTGTGGCAGCCCTGCGCCTTGAGCGTCGCGACCAGGGTCTTGGCGCCCGGCATCGGGGTGATCCGGGTCGCCAGGCAATCGCGGATCGCCTCTTCCCCCAGTCCGCGCAGAAGCAGTACCCGTTCGCGCAGCGCCTCGGAAAAATCGAGCTCGCCCTGCATCGCCCGCTCGGTGATCGCCGCGATCTGGGGCTTCAGGCCGGCATAGTCGGCCAGTTCGTCGATGCATTCCTGCCCGATCATGGTCGAATCCATGTCCGAAACGAACAGGTGCGGCACCTGCGGTTCATGATCGGCGACCAGCAGATCGCATGGCCCGAACGCCGCATCCAGCACCGCGCGGAGCCGCCCCGGATCACCCTCGGCCAGATCGAGCTGGAGCGTGGTGTCGCAGAAATCGAGCATTTCCGCGCAGGCCAGCTTCATTCCCGCCGCCTCGATTCCCGCGATCGCGCGGTCAAGGCTTGCCGAAAGGTGATCGGGTTCTGCTATCACGCGGGCAATGAGCACGAAGAGTTCTCCTGAATCGGCCCGAAAGCCGCCGCTGGCGCTCATCGCAGGGCCGACCGCCAGCGGCAAGAGCGATGTCGCGGTGCGGCTGGCGCTGGCGCTCAAGGCGCAAGGCCGCGAGGGCGTAGTGGTCAACGCCGACAGCGCGCAGGTCTATGCCGATCTGGCCGTCCTGAGCGCGCGGCCCTCGGTGGACGAGATGCGCGGGATAGACCACCTGCTGTTCGGAACCTGGGACGGCGCGCAGGCCTGTTCGGCGGCGGATTGGGCGGCAGAGGCACGCGCCGCGATTGCGGGCGTTCACGCGCGCGGCGCGGTTCCCATTCTGGTCGGCGGGACCGGGCTGTACATCCGCACCCTGCTTGACGGGATCGCCCCGGTTCCGCCGATCGACCCGGCGGTGCGCAGCGCCGTTCGCGAATTGCCGGCGGCAGAGGCCTATGCCGCCTTGCAGGCTGCCGATCCGGCGCGGGCCGCGGTGCTTTCCCCCGGCGACACCACCCGCCTCGCCCGCGCGCTGGAAGTGGTGCGCTCTACCGGCAGGCCGCTGGCGGACTGGCAGGCGGAGCGGGTTGGCGGGATTGGTCACGCGGTCGAGCTTCACGCAGCCCTGTTGCTGCCGCCGCGCGACTGGCTTTACGAGCGGTGCGACCGGCGGTTTTCGCAGATGATCGCGCACGGCGCGCTGGACGAAGTCGAAGCGCTGCTGGCCCGCAAGCTCGATCCGGCACTGCCCGTAATGCGGGCTATCGGGGTGCCCGAACTGGCCGCACTCCTGACGGGCGAGATGACCGGCAAAGAGGCACAGGCGCGGGGCGCGCAGGCCACGCGAAACTACGCCAAGCGCCAATTCACCTGGTTTCGCAACCAGCCGCCGCGCGAATGGCAACGGATCGAGTCGCAAAGTTACGATGTTGGTGCCATATTTGCATCAATATTACGCGATTAGGGCTTGACGCGATATTTCCTATCGCTTAGGGCACCACCCACGATATGCCCTTGCGCATTGGTCCCGAGTTGGAGAGGAGACCCGGCACAGCCCCCTGTGCCGGGTCGGTTCTTTCAGGGCAGGCAGGGCGTGAAATGAAAGGTCATGTGACGTGAGCGACGAGCGCAGCGGCGCCAGCATCCTGGTCGAAAGCCTGATCCGCCAGGGGGTCGAATTCGTGTTCGGCTATCCCGGCGGCGCGGTGCTGCCGATCTACGATGCCCTGTTCGGCGATGCCCGGATCCGCCATATCCTGGTCCGCCACGAAGCCGGGGCGGCCCATGCCGCCGAAGGCTATGCCCGTTCCACCGGCAAGCCCGGCGTGGTGCTGGTCACCTCTGGCCCCGGCGCGACCAACGCGGTCACCGGGATTGCCGACGCCTTCATGGATTCAATTCCCCTGGTGGTGATCACCGGCCAGGTCCCGACCGGTCTGATCGGGTCCGACGCTTTTCAGGAAGCCGATACGATCGGCATCACCCGCCACTGCACCAAGCACAACTATCTGGTGAAGGACCCGGGCGAGCTTGCCGCGATCATCGACGAGGCGTTCCAGATCGCCACGACGGGTCGCCCCGGCCCGGTGGTGATCGACATTCCCAAGGACGTCCAGATCGCTTCGGCCAGCTGGTCCGACACTCCGCCGCAGCGCAAGCTGCGCTATGCCCCGCCTTCAACCGGGAGCGAACGGGACATTGCCCGCGCGATCGAGCTGCTGGCCAATGCCAAGGCACCGATCTTCTACACCGGCGGCGGGGTGATCAATTCCGGCCCGCGCGCGACCGAGCTGCTGCGCCAGCTTCAGGCGCTGACCGGCGCACCGGTCACCTCGACCCTGATGGGTCTGGGCGCCTTCCCGGCCGACCATGCTGACTGGCTTGGCATGCTGGGGATGCACGGCACGTTCGAGGCGAACATGGCGATGAACCGGGCCGACCTGATGGTCTGCATCGGCGCGCGCTTCGACGACCGGGTGACCGGGCGGCTCGATGCGTTCAGCCCGCATTCGACCAAGATCCACATTGATATCGACCGCGCCTCGATCAACAAGACCGTGCACGTCGACCTGCCGATCCTGGGTGATTGCGCGGCCGTGCTGGAACAACTGGTCGAAGCCTGGGGCGCACGCAAGCCGCAGGACCTGACCGAGTGGAAGGCCCGGATCGACGGCTGGCGCGCGCGGCTGAGCCTGGCCTATCCGGCCAACAAGACCGCGATCATGCCGCAGCGGGCAATTGAACGGCTGTTCGAGCTGACCCGGGCGAAGAACCCGATCATCGCCACCGAAGTCGGCCAGCACCAGATGTGGGCCGCGCAGTACTTTCCGTTCTATCAGCCCAACAAATGGCTGACCTCTGGCGGGCTGGGCACGATGGGCTATGGCCTGCCCGCCGCGATCGGTGCGCAATTGGGCAATCCCGACAGCCTGGTGATTGATATCGCGGGCGATGCCTCGATCCAGATGAACATCCAGGAGCTGGGCACCGCCACGCAGTTCCGCCTGCCGGTCAAGGTTTTCGTGCTCAACAACGAATGGATGGGCATGGTCCGCCAGTGGCAGGAGCTGACCTACGAAAGCCGGTATTCGAACTCCTATTCCGACAGCCTGCCCGATTTCGTCAAGCTGGCGGAGGCCTATGGCTGGAAGGGCATCCGGATCGAGGATGAAAGCCAGCTTGATGCTGGCATCCAGGCGATGATCGATCACGACGGTCCGGTGATCGTCGATTGCAGGATCGCCAAGGAGGCCAACTGCTTCCCGATGATCCCCAGCGGCGCTGCGCACACCGAAATGATCCTCTACGGCGACAAGGTGGCCGGTTCGATGGATGATGAAGCCAAGGCTCTGGTGTAATAGACATGATGAAGATCAAGCACGAGGCGTCGGAACGCCATGTCCTGACCATCACGGTCGACAACGAGGCCGGGATTCTGGCCAAGATCGCCGGGCTGTTCACCGCGCGCGGCTATAACATCGACAGCCTGACCGTGGCCGACATTACCGAGAACCACACGGTCAGCCGGATCACCATCGTCACCCACGGCCCGCCGCAGGTGATCGACCAGATCCACGCCCAGCTTGAACGACTGGTTCCGGTCCACAAGGTCATCGACCTGACCGAAGCGGGCGATCACGTCGAACGCGAACTGGCCCTGGTCAAAGTGGCCGGCACCGGCGATGCCCGGGTCGAGGCGCTGCGCCTGGCCGACGTGTTCCGCGCCAGCGTGATCGACACGACAACTTCAAGCTTCATTTTCGAGCTGACCGGCGCCCCGGAAAAGATCGACCGCTTCGTCGCGCTGATGCGCGAACTGGGCCTGGTCGAAGTTGGTCGCACCGGCGTGGTCGGGATGATGCGCGGGGCTGAGGCAGCCTGACACGAGTTTCCACTCTCACCATTTGCCCCGCCTGGCGGGGTCACACCGCAAGACAGAACAGGAAATACCCATGAAGGTTTACTACGACGCCGATGCCGACCTGAATCTGGTCACGGGCAAGAAGATCGCCGTGCTTGGCTATGGCAGCCAGGGCCACGCCCATGCGCAGAACCTGCGCGACAGCGGGGTCAAGGACGTGGCGATCGCGCTGCGCCCCGGTTCGGCCAGCGCCAAGAAGGCCGAAGCCGCCGGTTTCCAGGTGATGAGCAACAGCGATGCGGCCAAGTGGGCCGACGTGCTGATGGTCCTTGCCCCGGACGAACACCAGGCGGCGATCTGGGAAAACGACCTGAAGGGCAACATGAAGCCCGGCGCGGCGCTGGCCTTTGCCCACGGTCTCAACATCCACTTCGGGCTGATCGAGGTTCCCGCCGACATCGACGTGATCATGATCGCGCCCAAGGGCCCCGGCCACACCGTGCGCAGCGAGTACCAGCGCGGCGGCGGCGTGCCGTGCCTGATCGCGGTCCATCAGGACGCCACCGGCAACGCCCATGACGTGGCCCTGGCCTATGCCTCGGGCGTCGGCGGAGGCCGTTCGGGCATCATCGAAACCAACTTCAAGGAAGAGTGCGAAACCGACCTGTTCGGCGAGCAGGCCGTGCTGTGCGGCGGGATCACCCACCTGATCCAGGCCGGGTTCGAAACCCTGGTCGAGGCCGGCTACGCCCCGGAAATGGCCTATTTCGAGTGCCTCCACGAAACCAAGCTGATCGTCGACTTGCTCTATGAAGGCGGGATCGCCAACATGCGCTATTCGATCAGCAACACCGCCGAATACGGCGACATCACCACCGGCCCGCGGATCATCACCGCCGAGACCAAGGCCGAGATGACGCGCGTACTCGCGGATATCCAATCGGGCCGGTTCGTGAAGAACTTCGTGCTCGACAACCGGGCCGGCCAGCCCGAGCTCAAGGCCGCCCGCAAGGCCGCTGAAGCGCATCCGATCGAGAAGACCGGCAGCGCCTTGCGCGCGATGATGCCGTGGATCGGCAAGAACAAGCTGGTCGATCAGGAAAAGAACTGATCCCGCCGCAAGGCGCTTGACCGAACGCTGAACCAGGGACCATGCCCGGGACTGCTCATCATGAGGAGTCCCGGGCATGATTTCATTCAGGCGCAGCGCTACCCTTGCCGCCGCGGCCCTGGTGTTGGCTAGCGGCTTTGCTTCGTTCAGCGGCGCGGCGCTTCCGGGTGCAGCCGATCCGGCGCGGGTTGTCGCGGGCACTTACAAGGCCGATCCCAGCCACACGATGGTGGCCTGGCGAGTCAACCACCTGGGCTTCAGCGACTACTTTGGCCTGTTCGGATCAATCAGCGGAACCCTGACGATCGATCCGGCCCATCCCGAAGCCGCCAGTGTCACGATGGCTATCCCGGTTTCCCGGCTGACTACGGTGGACAAGGCTCTGACCGCGCGGTTGCTGTTTAAGAGCATCGGCGGGCGGCTCGACTATTTCGGTGCGAGCCCCCCGGACGCGAGCTTTGTTTCGACCAGGGTCACGCCTGCCGCCGACGGGAAAACCGCGACAGTCGAGGGCAAGCTGACGCTCAACCGGATCACCCGCCCGATCAGCCTCGCGGCCGAGTTCACCGGCGCCGGAAAGAACCCGGTCACACTCAAGCAGACGATCGGTTTTCGCGGCAAGACCACGATCAGGCGATCCGAATTCGGGATCAACGCCGACCTGGGTCTGGTGTCCGACGAGGTTGACCTCTCGATCAGCGCGGCTTTCGAATTGAGCGGCAAGGCAAATTGACTTGCCTGCCGCTTGGCGGCACTGTTTGCGAACCGTTTTCAATAACCGTCCCCGGAGAACCCTCTTGCGCAAAATCCTTGTTGCCGCCGCGATCAGCGCCGCCACCCTCGCCACGCTTCCGCTTGCCGCGCAGCCCGCAATGCAGGCCCCCGGCAGCCACAATGCCGCACTGGTGACGGCCGGGGCCTACCAGGCCGATCCGGGCCACACACTGGTCGTGTGGAAAGTCGATCACCTGGGCTTCACCCCCTATACCGGGATGTTCGGCGATGTGACCGGTTCGCTCCAGCTCGATCCGAAAAACCCGGCTGCGGCCAAGGTCGACGTGACTATTCCGGTTGCCAAGGTCACCACGGCCAGCCCGGGCCTTACCGCACACTTGCTCAAGGCCGCGGCCCAGGCTGGCGGCAAGGCTGACTTTTTCGGGGCCGCCCCCGCTGCAGCGCGCTTTGTTTCAACCAAGGTCGAAGTGGTTGACGCCGAGCATGCCAGGATCACCGGAAACCTTACGCTTAACGGTGTGACCAAGCCGGTCGTGCTGGATGCCGCGTTCTATGGCGCGGGCAAGATGCCGGCGATGATGGGCGGCAAGGAAGGGCTTGGCTTCACCGCCAAGGCGACGATCAAGCGCAGCGAATTTGGCGTTGGCTATGGCATCCCGATGGTTTCGGACGAAGTCTCGCTCGAAATTGCCGCCGGGTTCATCAAGGCGGCCTAACGCATCAGGGCAAAGGCGGTCCGCAGTTCCGAAACGAAGGCTTCGGGCTGTTCCCACGCGGCAAAGTGGCCGCCTTTGCCCATATCGCCCCAATGGACCAGATTGCGATAGTTACGCTCCGCCCACTTGCGCGGAGCCGGCAGGATTTCCTTGGGGAAGGCGCTGACAGCCACTGGCAGTTCAATGGCATGCGGCGCGAACGAACCGAAGCTTTCCCAATAGAGCCGCGCCGATGAGGCCCCGTTCCCCGGCAGCCAGTAAAGCATCAGGTTGTCGAGGATCTGGTCGCGGCTCAGCGCGTCGTAGGGCGAACCCTGGTTGTCGGTCCAGGCCCACATCTTTTCCAGGATCCAGCCCGCCAGCCCGGCCGGACTGTCGACCAGGCCATAGCCCACGGTCTGCGGCCGGGTGCGTTGTTGGGTGGAATAGCCCGAATCCCATTCCTGGTAGTGTTTGAGCGCGCCCAGCGCCTTGAGTTCGGCCGGAGAGGGGTTTTCCAGGTCTTCGGGCAAAGGCCGCCCGAGCGGCATGTTGAGGTGGATGCCGGCGCAGCCCGCAACCTTTTGCACGCCGATCGCCGTGGTTACGACGCTGCCCCAATCCCCGCCCTGGGCGAACCAGCGCGAATAGCCCAGTCTTTCCATAAGCTGACCCCAGGCCCGACCGATCCGTTCCACGCCCCACCCCGTCAAGCTGGGTTTGTCTGAAAACCCGAACCCGGGCAGCGACGGAAGGACAAGATCGAAGGCTTGCGTCGAATCCGCCGGATCGGTCAGAGCTTCGATCACGCCCATGAATTCTATTACGGATCCGGGCCAGCCGTGAGTCATCACCAGCGGCAAGGCACCTGGATGCGGCGATCGGACATGGATGAAATGGACTTCAAGGCCGTCAATCTCGGTCTTGAACTGGCCGAGCGCGTTGAGCCGCGCCTCGCACCGCCGCCAGTCGTAACCGTCGCGCCAATAGGCTGTCAGCTCCTGCAAGGCGCCCAAGGGAGTGCCCTGCGACCAGTCCTGCACCGTTTCCCGTTCGGGCCAGCGGGTCAGGTCGATCCGCCGGGTCAGATCGTCAAGCCGGGATTGTTCGATGGCGAGGGTGAAAGGGCTGATGCTGGTCATGCGCCGCAGGCTAAGCAAAGAATCTGCAGGGTCAAAGCCGAAACTGGAGGTAGCCGTCTGGTGGCGGCGGGCCCCTGGCCGGGAGGCTTGATCGGGGTTTCCGGATTAAATTCGGATGCTGGATCGTTGAGTGTTTGTAGCGCGCACGCTCCTGCTGGAGCCGAAGGGGCTATCTGCAACTCAAGATACGGATTTCGAAAATGAAAAAATCAATCGCTGCACTTCTTGCCGTTTCGACCGCCTTGCTATCAACCGCTGCGCTGGCCGAGGCCGACAGCATCGACACGTCCCGCGAAAGCGAGGCGACCGTTGCCACCCAGGTCGCGGCCAAGCCGGACACGACCGAACTCGAACTGGCCAGCGGGGCCGATTACGCGGTCGGCCATTACGGCGCTGCGTCCGATACTTCGGTGGTGAGCATTCCGTTCGATGTAAAACTGCGCAGCGGCAAATTCCGCGCCCAGGCCAGCCTGCCCTATGTTTTCGTCGACGGCCCGGGCAAAATGGTTGGCGGGGTGATCGTCAACGATCCGAGCAGCACCGGCACGGTATCGCGTTCGGGCATCGGCGACGTGAATCTGTCGGCTGCCTACCTGCTGAACCAGGAGAGCGGGATCCTGCCCGCTTTCGAACTTGGCGGAGGCATGAAGGTTCCGACCGCAAACCAGGCGATCGGCACGGGCAAGCTGGACTATTCGGTCACACTCAGCGCCTACAAATCGGTTTCGTCCAAAGCGATGCTGTTCGGTTCGGTCGGCTATTCGTGGCTGACCAGTCCGGCGGCCTACAGGCTGGAAGACGGGATTGCCGCCTCGGGCGGATTCAATCTGCGTCCGTCGACGGCGACCAACCTTGGCTTTAGCGTTGCCTACCGCGCACCGGTTGCATCGGGTTTGCAGGCTCAGGCCGTTGTTTCGCCGTACACCACCTATCGCGTCAGTCGGAAACTCGGCCTGACCCTTTACGGAATGGCCGGGCTCAATGACGCCAGCCCGCGGATGGGAGCCGGGCTCAGGCTCAGCGTCTTTCAATAACAGCAGACGTTCGCGCCCGGAGACGGAATCCCTGCGCCGCTGACCGATCAGGTCGAGGCCGTCGCCGCACGGGCGGCGGCTTCTACCTTGTGGCGATCGGCCATCATCATCGTGCTGCTGGCCTTGGCGATCAGGGTGCCTGCGCCGTCCTTGAGCGCACCTTCGTAAAACGCCGTCTTGCGGCCGTGGCGGATCGCCCAAGCCTCGGCAAAGACCGGGCCAGGCCGCGCGGGCGCCAGGAAGCTGACCTTGAGTTCCAGCGTCATCGGAACCACATCCTGTCCGGCAATCGCCATCGCCGCATGGGCCATGGCCGCGTCGATCCAACCGGTGACGAAGCCGCCCTGCACCACGCCGCCCGAATGGCATTGTTCCGGCTTGGCCTGGTATTCCAGCACCGCGCGCCCGGCAGGGTCGATCTCCACGATGCGGGTAAGCCCCATCGTCTCGTACAGCGTCTCGACTGCCATTACCGCAGCGCCGAATAGATCAAGGTCTTGAGCTCGCGGCGGATCGGATAGGTGCTGCTGGGCGAAAGCTGGGTCATGAAGACCATGTGGACCTTCTCGACCGGATCGACGAAGAACGCGGTAGAGAACATGCCCCCCCAGTAATATTCGCCGATCGATCCCGGGATCAGGTTCGCCGCCGGATCGATGTTGACCGCAAAGCCAAGGCCGAACCCGACCCCGGCGTTGGTCGCCTCGCTGAACAGCGACTTGGACCAGCCGGCCAGATCCCCGTTGCCGGGCAGATGGTTCATCGTCATCAGCTCGAGCGTCTTGCGGCCCAGCACCCGTTCGCCCTCAAGCTCGCCGCAGCCCAGCAGCATCTGGCAGAAGCGGTGATAATCGAGCGCGGTCGAAACCAGGCCTCCCCCGCCCGAAAGCTGGCGCGGCATCCGGCTCCAGGCGCTTTCGCTGCCGCGATCGTACATCGTCCGCCCCTTGCCCGGGATGAAGGTGTAGCAATCGGTGAGCCGATCGATCTTGGCGTCGGGAACGGCGAAGAATGTGTCATCCATCTTGAGCGGCTTGAAGATCCGCTGCGCAAAGTACTCGTTCAGCGGCAATCCCGACAGGCGCTGGATGCAGGCGCCAAGAACATCGGTGGAAACCGAATAGTTCCACGCCGTGCCAGGGGAAAACTCCAGCGGGATCCGGCCCAGCGCTGCCATCAGTTCGTCAAGGTCAAGATTGCCGTGCCAGTTCTCCAGCTTGCCCTCGCGGTAGGCGGCATCCATGTTGCTGCGGTTCTGGAACGAATAGGTCAGGCCGCTGGTGTGGCGCAGCAAATCGACCATCAGCATCGGCCGTTCGCAGCGCTTGGTCAGGAACGGTACCCCGGCCCCGCCGCCGTTATAGACCCCCAGATCCTTGAATTCGGGCAGGACGTGGTGGACCGGCGTGTCGAGCGCGACTTTGCCTTCCTCAACCAGCATCATGAAGCCCACCGAAGTGATCGGCTTGGTCATGCTGGCGATGCGGAACAGCGATCCTTCGTCGATCGCCTTGCCGCCTTCCCGCGCAGGGCCCTGCGACGAGAAATGCGCGATCTCTCCGTCGCGCGCGACCAGCACCTGGGCGTTGGCAAGCTTGCCGGTATCGAGATAGTGTTCCTTCACGAACGCATCGATGCGGGCCAGGCGTTTGGAATCGAAACCGGCTGCGGAGGACATGCGGGAGAATCCTGTCAGTTGCTGTTTGAGACCATATTGCCGGTCGAACGCGGCGGGGCAAGCAGGACGAGCACCGGCCCGGCGTGAGCGGCAATCTTCGGGCCGGGATTGTTGACCTGGCCCAGCATCACCGGCATCAACGCCCCATGGCGGGGCAGGAACAACGGGGCGTCGGCACTTTGGTGGCAATGATCGCGCTGGCGATCTTTATCCACGCGCTTGACCGGGGCAACTTTGCCACTGCCGCTCCGCTGATCAAGGATCAGCTGAGTCTGAGCAACACCCAGACCGGGATCCTCCTTTCGGCGTTCTTCTGGACCTATGTTCCGGGACACTTGCTGGCCGGCTGGCTGATCGAAAAGCTTACGGCGCGGCGGGCCTTGGCCCTGGCTCTTGCGATCTGGTCGCTGGCCACTCTGCTGACGGGGCTGGCGACCGGTTTTGCGATGCTTCTGATGCTGCGCTTGCTGCTTGGGCTGGGCGAAAGCGCGGGCTTTCCCGCCAGTTCAAAGCTGCTTGCCGAAGCGCTGCCGCCGGGCCGCCTGGGCGCGGCCAACGGATTGGTCGGCGCGGGCCTGATGCTGGGCAACGGCCTTGGCATCCTGCTCGGCGGACTGATCCTGGCCAAGCTTGGCTGGCAGGCCCTGTTCTTTGTGTTCGGCGGGCTTTCACTGTTGTGGCTGCTGCCGTGGCTGGCGATGACCCGCCCTGCCCCGGTTCTGCCAACGGACGCACAGCCGGTGGAGCCGGCTCCGGGCTATGCTCAGATGCTTTCCCACCGTGAAACCTGGGGAGCGATGCTGGGCATGTTCTGTTCGAACTATCCCTACTTCATCGTCCTGTCGTGGTTGCCGCTGTACCTCGTAAAGCAGCAGGGTTTCACAATCACCCAGATGGCCTGGCTGGGCGGGCTGGTCTATCTGTTCGGCGCGCTGATCAACCTGTTCGGCGGGCCGTGGATCGACCGGCTGATTGCCCGCGGCGGCAATGCACCAGCCTTGCGCAAGGCGGTCGTCCTGGGCTCTTCCGGCACGGCTGTCCTGTGCATGCTGGCTTGCACCTTTGGCGATACCCGCACCGCTATCGGCGGACTGCTCGCCTATTCGCTGGCGATCGGGCTTGGCCCGATCGGCACTTTCACCGTCGGGCAGACGCTTGGCGGCCCGCGCGGAGCAGGCAAGTGGATCGCCTTGCAAAACGGTTCCGGCGGACTTTCCGGCGTGGTTGGCCCGCTGGTTACCGGCGTGCTGATCGACGCCACCGGCAACTACCGCGTCGCCTTTCTATTTGCCGCAGCGGTTTCGGCCGCTGGCCTGTTCTTTTGGGGCGTGATGATCCGCCGGGTCGAACCGATCAATTGGAGTGCACCTTGATGATCGTCCGCATGATCCGCCGCCATTTCGAGGCGATCCTCAATGTTGCATTCTTCCTGTTGCTGATCGGCTTTCTGGTGCCGAAAATCGCGACCCGGATCGTCGGCCTTGCCGAATCTGGTCCGGCCTACAACCGGGTGATGCTGATCGCGACGGCGCCAGTGTTGCTGGCGCTGCTGGGCACCTATGTGCTGATCTTCGCCAGCAGTCTGCGCGACGAATATGTCGATCGGATCTGGCAGATGGCGGCGCGCAGCTTTGCCATGTTGATTTTGGCGCTGCCGTGGCTGTGGCTATTGATCTGGCAACTGAAGGGCCTGATCGTTCCGACTGCCCGCTGGTTGCCGACGGACCCGCATGAGCTTGTCTTCCAGCCCTGGGGTGATTTCCCGAACAGTGCCTCGGCCTTGCAAATGGGGGGTGTCAGCTTTGTCTTCGGATCGTTGTTCACCTACGCCCCCTTCATCTTCATCGGGCTATACAAATGGCACGCCTGGCGCGACCGGACCCGCCGCTAAGGCCCTTTACAAGCCGGCCTGCGCCCGTCATAGGCTGGCCGCGATGACCATCCGTCTTGGCATTACCCTGCGACTTATCCGCCCTTGGGCGTGAGCTGGCGTGCAACTTGGGCGCGCGCAGGCGGCACCCAAGGGACACGGAACCGAGCCAGATAGTCGCAATCGCCAATTCAGAGATACTGCCATGACCATGCTGAAGAACCCCGCGGCCAAGTACCGCCCCTTCCCTGCCATCAATCTGCCCGATCGCACCTGGC
>JBJTMC010000148.1:0-2833 GCA_046063325.1 Novosphingobium sp. | reverse complement strand
TGAAGCCTATGCCAAGGAGCAGGGCTTCTGGATCGATCCCTCGGTCGAGCCGATCTTCTCGTCGACCCTCGAACTCGATCTCTCCACCGTGGTTCCCAGCCTGGCCGGTCCGAAGCGCCCGCAGGACCGGGTCTCGCTTCCTGATGTCGACGATGTGTTCGCCAAGGACATGGCCGAAACCTACAAGAAGGCCAACCAGCGCGTACCGGTTGACGGCAAGGACTTCACGGTCGGCGATGGCGACGTGATGATCGCCGCGATCACCAGCTGCACCAACACCAGCAACCCCGGCGTCCTGGTCGCCGCGGGCCTGGTCGCCAAGAAGGCCGACGAACTGGGCCTGAAGCCCAAGCCGTGGGTCAAGACCTCGCTCGCTCCGGGCAGCCAGGTCGTCACCGACTATCTCGAGAAGGCCGGGCTGCAAGCGCACCTCGACAATATCGGGTTCAACCTGGTCGGCTATGGCTGCACCACCTGCATCGGCAACTCCGGCCCGCTGGCCGAACCGATCAGCAAAGCGATCAACGAGAACGGGCTGGTCGCCGCGGCGGTGATCTCGGGCAACCGCAACTTCGAAGGCCGCGTCAGCCCCGATGTCCGCGCCAACTTCCTCGCCTCGCCGCCGCTGGTCGTGGCCTATGCGCTCAAGGGCACGGTGATCGACGATTTCATCACCACCCCGATCGGCACCTCGAAGGACGGGCAGGACGTGTTCCTCAAGGACATCTGGCCCAGCAACGCCGAAGTCTATGAAACCATGACCAAGTGCGTCGACCGGGCGATGTTCCAGGCGCGCTATGCCGATGTCTACAAGGGCGACAAGCACTGGCAGGCGATCAACGTCACCGGCAGCGAAACCTACCAGTGGCGCGCGGGCAGCACTTATGTCGCCAATCCGCCCTACTTCGATGGCATGACCATGACCCCGGCGCCGGTGCAGGACATCGTCGATGCCAAGCCGCTGCTGATCCTGGGCGATTCGATCACCACCGACCACATCAGCCCGGCCGGCAACATCAAGGCCGACAGCCCGGCCGGCCAGTGGCTGATGGAGCACCAGGTCGCCAAGGCAGACTTCAACTCGTACGGCGCGCGCCGCGGCCACCATGACGTGATGATGCGCGGCACCTTTGCCAACATCCGCATCCGCAACGAAATGGTTCCCGGGGTGGAAGGCGGGATGAGCCGCTACGAAGGCACGGTCATGCCGGTCTACGACGCGGCCATGCTGCACAAGGCCGATGGCACCCCGATGGTGGTCGTCGCGGGCAAGGAATACGGCACCGGATCGAGCCGTGACTGGGCCGCCAAGGGCACCAACCTGCTGGGCGTGCGCGCGGTGATCGTCGAAAGCTTCGAGCGGATCCACCGTTCCAACCTGGTCGGCATGGGCGTGCTGCCGCTGCAGTTCAAGGACGGCCAGAGCCGGACCTCGCTCGGCCTCGATGGCGATTGCACCTACACCATCCTGGGGGTTGCCAATCTGACCCCGCGCCAGGACGTAGAGGTCCAGGTGACCCGCAAGGACGGCACCAGCTTCAGCTTCACCGCACTGTGCCGGATCGATACCGCCAACGAGGTCGAGTACTTCATGAACGGCGGGATCCTGCAATACGTGCTGCGCAAGCTGGCGGCTTGATCGTTCAGCCTTCCTGAAGCGAAGACCCCGCCTGGTTCCGGCCTGGCGGGGTTTTTCGTACCCGTCACACGAGTCAAAAGGGCGGCCACGCGGACCGCCCTTTCCCCCGTAGAACTGGTCTTGATTGCGCCGGATCAGGCCTTCTTGGCGATCCGCTTGCGCTGCAGCACGGTGGCGGCTGCGGCGCCGAACAGGAGCATCATCGGCGGGGCCGGAACGTCGTGGCCGCCGCTCGATCCGCCCGAGGTCGAATGTCCACCGCTGCTCGAATGGCCGCCGCTGGAGGAATGACCGCCAGAGCTGCTGGTCGAGGTCGACGAACTGGTCGAGCTGGACGAGGAGGTCGAGGTGCTCGACGAAGTGGAGCTGGAGGTCGACGACGAAGTCGAGCTTGACGAGCTGACGTTGCCCGAAGTCGAGGAAGAGGTCGACGAATAGTTGCCCGACGAGGTCGAGACATTGCCCGAAGTGGTGGTGCTGGTGACGCCGCCGGTCGAGGTGGAAACACCGCCGGTCGAAGTGGAAACACCGCCGGTCGAAGTCGAGACACCGCCCGTCGAAGTGGACACGCCGCCGGTCGAGGTGGTCGAACTGGATGTCACGCCCCCGGTCGAAGTCGAAACGCCGCCCGTGGTCGTCGAACTGCCGCCCGAAGAGGTCGAACTGGAACCGCCCGAGCTGGAGCTGGTGGTCGAACCGGTCGTGGTGCTGGTCACCACCACCGAACCGCCGCCACCGCCGCTCGACCCGCCAAAGAAGCCGCCGAAGAAGCCGCCGCCGAAGCCCACGCCGCCGCTGCCGCCGACGATCACCGTCTGCCCGCCGCTGCCGCCTTCGGGCATCGGCTGGGGCGGAAGCTGCGGCATCATCGGCACCGCGGTCAGCGCCATCTGCTGGGGCTGCTGGCAGGTGTAGGAACGGGTCACCACGCGGCGGATCTTGCGCTGCTTGACCGGCGCAGTCGCCAGGCGGCGGGCCGGAGCCTTGCGCTTGATCTTGGTGGTCTGCACGGTGCGCTTGGCGTGTTTCACATATTGCACTTGCGACGCCGGGGTTTCGGCCACGTGGACCGCGCCACCGCCGATTACCGCACCGCCGGCTGCAAACACCGCGAGTTTCGCAAGGGCCATCCGAACCGACATAAGCTCTGCTCTCTTCTTGCCTCATGGGGGCTGAATTGCCGCGGCCCCATAC
>JBJTMC010000028.1:0-6369 GCA_046063325.1 Novosphingobium sp. | reverse complement strand
CACGCCGCTCGTGGACGTGATGCTGGTTCTTCTGATCATCTTCCTCATCACCATTCCGGTGGCGATCAAGACGATCAAGGTGAAGGTGCCCAACGTGGCATACCAGTCGACCACGACCAAGGCAGAGAATGTCGTTCTCTCGGTGCGGCGCGAGCCGGACAATAGCTGCGGCGTGTATTGGGGTCTGACCCGCGTGCATGGCGCCGATCTTCAGGCGCGGGCCGTGACCAAGTTCACCAACGAACTGGAGCGTCTAGGCGACAAGGCCAAGAGCGTGGATGACCTTCCTGAAGTTCACATCCGTGCGGACAAGGATGCGCCGTATCGCTGCATTGGTAGCGTGATCTCCATCATGCAGGGCTCTGGCTTCCTGCGGGTCGGGTTCATTTCCGAGCCGAAGCTCGCGAGCATTTGATCGCAGCTGCAAACTGATTTTTGGAGAGTAAGCTATGGCCATGAGTGCCCCCAGCAGCAGCGGTTCTTCCGAACCGATGATGGAAATGAACACGACGCCGCTCATCGACGTCATGCTCGTTCTTCTCATCATGTTCATCATCACCATTCCCGTGGCCACTCACGCCGTGAACATCGACCTTCCGACGCCTACCCCGCCGACGAACGTTCCTCCGCCAGACCGGCAGAAGAACAAGGTCTACATCACGCCCGAGGGCATCATCCAGTGGAACGGCCAGGCGGTCGATGGCGGCGGGCTGTTGTTCCAGCTGCAGCAGACGCTGAAGTTCAAACCCGAGCCCGAACTGCAGTTCGAGCCCGATGGTCAGGCGCCCTATGACACCACGATCAAGGCCCTGAACATCATCAAGGGTTCGGGCGTCACGGCGTTCGGCTTTGTCGGCAACGAAAAGTACGCCGGCTTCAACAAGGCACAGTAGCGGCCCGACCGCCGCTTACCGGCCAAACCACAAGAAGGGGCGGAGCGATCCGCCCCTTTTTTTGCGCCCCGGGCAAGGGTCCGAAGAGAGCCCTATGGTGGTCGGTTGATCTTTTAATGATATACTGTATCCTTCACGCTCTCAAAGCCTGAAAGGATACGCCATGCCTTATGCTTACGCGGTCCCCGCCGATGAACCGATCGGCCAGCTTAACACCACCCCGCTGATTGACGTGCTGCTTGTGCTGCTGGTGATGTTTATTCTCTCGATCCCTGCGGCGAATCACAGCCTTCCGATCGACCTGCCTGTCCCCGCGCGGATAGATCCTCCCCCAATGATCACGCCGGAAAACACGATCGCGATCAACCGGGCGGGAACGATCAGCTGGAACGGCGAAACGCTCTCCGAAGCGGGGCTGGTCCAGGCGCTGGCGCTGGCGACCCGGATGAAACCCGAACCCCTGATCCGCTTCGAGCCCCAGGGCGATGCACCCTACGCCGAATCCCTGCGCGTGCTGAACATCGTCAAGGCCAGCGACCCGGCAACCTTCGCCATCGCCGGGAACGAGCGCTATGCCGATTTCGGAAAGCCGGAGCTGACCGTCCCTGATGGCCGTTAGAGCCCGTCCGGTACATCCCCGCGCATCGCTGCCGCGGCAAGGCTCTCGGCTTCGAACAGCAGCTCATCATCGGCCATGCCCTGCGGCAGGCTTTCGCGCCCGATCATCACCAGCAGTGGCACGGCCAGTGGGCTGACCCGGTCCAGCACCACATGCCGCATTTCGCGCGCGGCGCGGTCCAGCACCCCGGCCAGGCGGCCGATGTCGGTCATCCGCGCCCGCGCATCGGCCCAGGCCGCTTCGATCAGAACGTGATCCGGCTCGTGCTTGCGCAGCACGTCATAGATCAGATCGGTCGAAAAGGTCACTTGCCGCCCGGTCTTGCGCTTTCCGGGATGCTGGCGCTCAACCAGCCCGGAAATCACCGCAACTTCTCGGAACGCACGGCGCAGCAGATAGCTGTCCTCGACCCATTCGACAAACTCGTCGGCCAGAATGTCGGGCGAAAGCAGCGAAGCGGGATCGGCCACGGCGCGCAGCCCCCACACCGCCAGGGCATAGTCATTGGCAACGAAACCAAGCGGCGCCAGCCCCCGCTCCTCCATCCGCCGGGTGATCAGCATCCCCAGCGACTGATGGGCGGGCCAGCCTTCGAAGCAATAGAACACCGTGTAGTGCCGCCCTTCGTGAGGGAAGCTTTCGACCAGCAGCCGCCCGGGGGCCGGAAGCTCGGACCGCCAGTCCTGCATTTCCAGCCATTCTCGGACATCGTCGGGAAACCGCGCCCAACCGGCCCGGTCGTCCAGCAACCCCTGTACCCGGCCAGCCAAATGGGTGGTTAGCGGCATCCGCTGGCCCATGTAACTGGGGATCTGGCCCGGCTTCTTCGCCGCGCGGACCAGCAGTTCGGTATCGCGCATCGCCTCCACTTCGAGATCGAGTCCGGCAAAGCGGATCGTCTGTCCGGGGCGCAGGCTTGCGGCAAACCCTTCCTCGACCCGGCCCAATGAACGGCCGTTGCGAAACCGCACCTCGACCATCTCGCTATCGACGATGATCCCGGCGTTGAGCCGGTAGCGCGCGGCATGGTCGGGATGGGTCAGCCGCCACAGCCCGTCGCGGCCTCTGATGATCCGCTGGAACCGTTCGTAGGCCCTCAGCGAGTACCCCCCGGTCGCCACGAAGCCGAGCACGCGCTGCCAGCCCGCGTCGTCGATCCAGGCATAGGCCTGGGCGCTGCGCACCTCCTCGCGCAAGGCATCGCCGTCGAATGGTCCGGCACAGGCCCGGCCCAGGACATGCTGGGCCAGCACGTCGAGCCCGCCGGGACGGAAGTCTTCGCCGTCGCGTTGGCCCTGCTCAACGGCTTGTTCGGCCGCGGTTGCCTCGAGAAATTCGAAGCGGTTGCCGGGAACCAGCACGGCGCGACTGGCCTGGTCCAGCCGATGATTGGCCCGCCCGATCCGCTGCAACAGCCGCGACGAGCCCTTGGGCGCGCCCATCTGCACCACCAGGTCGATATCGCCCCAATCGAACCCCAGGTCGAGGCTGGCGGTGGCGACCAGCGCGCGCAGTTCGCCGCGCGCCATCGCCCCTTCAACCTTGCGCCGCGCCTCCTTTGAAAGCGATCCGTGGTGAATCCCGATTGGCAGCAGGTCTTCGTTCGCGTCCCACAGCTTCTGAAAGATGAATTCGGCCAGAAAGCGCGTGTTGCAAAACACCAGCGTGGTCCGGTTGGCCCGAATCGCCGCGTAAAGCTGCGGCACCGCCCAGGCCGCCGCGTGGCCGCCCCAGGGAATACGGGCCTCATCGGGCAGCAGGACCGAAAGCTCGGGCCGCGCGCCCTGCTCCCCCGCGACCACCGCAACGTCCTGGCTGCGGCCGTGCGGGGCGAGCCAGGTGGCGAAGGCCTGGGGATCGGCCAGCGTGGCCGAAAGTCCGACCCGTTGCAGCGCCGGAGACAATGCCTGCAGCCGGGTCAGCGCGAGCGCCAGCAGATCGCCGCGCTTGGTTGGGGCAAAGGCATGAATCTCGTCGATCACCACCCGTTTCAGCCCCGAAAACAGGGTGTCCGCTTCGGGATAGGACAGCAGCAGCGATAGCGATTCGGGCGTGGTCAGCAGGATCTGCGGCGGCCGGGCGCGTTGCCGCGCCTTGCGATCCGACGGGGTATCCCCGCTGCGGGTCTCGATCCGGACCGCCAGCCCCATGTCCTGCATCGGGCCGAGCAAATTGCGCTGCACATCGTGGGCCAGCGCCTTCAGCGGCGAAACGTAGAGCGTGTGCAGCCCCTCGGGCGGCGACGCACCGCCCAGCCGCGACGGGCAGAATTCGGCAAGGGTCGGAAGGAACCCGCCGAGTGTCTTGCCCGCCCCGGTATCGGCGACGAGCAGCGCATGCCGTCCGGCCTCTGCCACTTCCAGCATTTCCGCCTGGTGGCGCCGCAGCCGCCAGCCGCGCGCCGCAAACCAATCGGTAATTTCAGAAGGGAGGGCGGCGGCAGGCATGCCGGTGCACGATGGGCGCGGATCGCCGCCGCGCCAAGCCCTTCCTTCCGGCGCGGCGCGATGCCACAAGGGGCGGGTGGAGGCCCTCAACTACACCGAACTGAACGCGATCGGCCTGGCCCTGGCGCTGGGCCTGCTGATCGGCGTGCAGCGCGGCTGGGCGGCGCGCGAGGGCGCCCCGGGCAGCCGCTTTGCCGGGGTGCGGACCCATGCCCTGTTTGGCCTGGCGGGCGGACTGGCCGGGGCGCTGCAGCACCGCGCTGCACCGCTCGCCGCAGTGCTGCTTGGCGCGGCTGCCGCGCTGGTGCTGATGGGCTATTGGCGCAGCACCCGGGGCCGCGCCTCGATCAGCGGCACGGCCAGTCTGACCGGGTTGATCACCCTGGCCTGCGGGTTTCTGGCCGGAAGCGGCGAGTTCGCGCTGGCCAGCGCCATGACCGGGGTAACCGTGCTGGTGCTGTCGCAGCGCAGCCGCTGGCACCACTGGCTGCGCCATATCGACGAAGCCGAGATGGTCGCAATCGCCCGTTTCGCGCTGATCGCGCTGGTGATCCTGCCGCTGCTGCCCGATACTCCTTATGGCCCCTATGGCGCCTGGCGCCCGCGCCAGCTGTGGCTGGTGGTTGTGCTGGTTTCGGGTTTCTCGTTCGCCGGGTACGCCGGGGTCAGGCTGCTGGGGCCCGCGCGCGGCGTGCTGGCCACCGCGGCGGCCGGTTCGATGGTCTCCTCCACCGCGGTCACCGCCTCGCTCGCCGGAAAGCTGCGTGATGCAGCCGGCGATCCGATGGTGCTCAACGCCGGGGTGGCGCTGGCCAGCGCGGTGATGTTCCTGCGGGTAATGCTGCTGACCGCGGCATTGGCGCCGTTCGCCCTGCCCGGCTTCGTCACTCTGGCGCTGCCCGGCATGGTGGTGAGCGCGCTGGCCTGCTGGCTGATCCTGCGGCGCCGGACTCCCACCGATTTGGCGGTAGTAGGCGGAATCACGGTACGCAATCCGTTCGATCTCAAACCCGCGCTGCTGCTGATGGTCCTGACCATGGCGCTGACCCTTGCGGCGCGCTGGGTGTTGGAGCGCTATGGCGACGCTGGATTGGCCACGGTCCTGGCGATCTCCGGCACCCTCGATGTCGATTCGGCGATCATCACCATGGGCAACCTGCCCGTCGGAACCCTGACCCCGCGGATTGCCGCCCTGGTCCTGGCCCTGCCGGTAACGCTCAACACCCTGTTCAAGACCGCGACGCTGGTGTCGATTGCCGGGTGGCGCCGGTCCTGGCCGGGGGCCAGCGCCATGCTTGCCAGCCTGGTCGCACTGGGCGGCGGGGCCTTGGCAGTATGGTAGACCAGGACAACCCGGGAGGCACGATGACCGAACTTGACCGCACCGATCCGCTCAGCGATTTCGCCCATCGCCCGATCGCCTTGCTGGGCAAGGAACGGCTGGTCTATGTCGCCGGGACCGGCCCGGCGGTGGTGGTGATGACCGAAATGCCCGGGATCAGCCCGCATGTCGCCCGGTTCGCGCGCTGGGTCCGCGATGCCGGATTCACGGTCTATATGCCGCACCTGTTCGGCAAGGACGGCGCGCCGCTAACCCCGCTCTATGCCGTGACCACGATCGCACGGGCCTGCATTTCGCGCGAGTTCCGGGCCTTCGCCGCCAATGCCTCCAGCCCGGTGACCCAGTGGCTGCGCGCGCTCGCGGCGCTGGCCCACCGGGAAAGCGGCGGCAAGGGCGTGGGCGCGATCGGAATGTGCTTCACCGGCAATTTCGCGCTGTCGATGATGCTTGAGCCCTCCGTGCTTGCCCCGGCGCTCGCCCAGCCAAGCCTGCCGCTGAACAATTCCGCGGGTATGCACATTGCCCCGGACGAGCTTGCCGCGGTCAAGGCGCGGATGGAGGCCGAGGACCTGACGGTGCGGGCCTACCGCTTTGACGGCGACAGCTTCTGCAAGGCCGAACGCTTTGCCGCCTATGCCGAGGCGCTGGGCGACCGGTTCGAAGGCCGCGTACTGCCCGATACGGCGGCCAATCCCGACACGCCCCACAAGAACCCGCACAGCGTGGTGACGCTGCACCTGATCGACGCGGCCGGACAGCCGACCGCCGAGGCGCGCGACGAGATCCTTGCTTTCTTCCGGATGCGGCTGGGAGGGTAAGGCAATGAATTTCGCAACCCTGCCGGTGGCTTGCAGCAGTTCTGGCCGCCGTATAGGTTCCCGCTCCAAGGGGGAAAGCGCAATGCGATTCAACGCCACCAGATTGATCGTCACCGCCATCTGTCTGACGACCTGCCCCGCGGCAATCGCGCAGACCCAGCCTGCCGGTCCGATCGTAGCAACTGCAGATCTCGCCGCGCCGGAGAAGGATCTGGGGGATGAGCGCAAGTACTGGGTGCTGCACAAACCC
>JBJTMC010000027.1:0-6364 GCA_046063325.1 Novosphingobium sp. | reverse complement strand
GCCTCAGCCGGGGCATAACCTTTGCCCTTCTGGGTCACGACGTGGATCAGGCAGGGGCCTTCCGCCGCATCGCGGACATTCTCAAGGATCGGCACGAGCTGATCGATGTTGTGCCCATCGATCGGGCCGACATAGTAGAAGCCCAGTTCTTCAAACAATGTCCCTCCCATCGCCATGCCGCGAGCGAATTCGTCGGTCTTCTTGGCGGCGCGGTGCAGCGGTTCAGGCAGGCGGCGCGACAGCCGCTTGGCGATTTCGCGCACCCGCAGGAACGGCCGCGAGGACACGAGCTGCGCCAGATAGGCCGACAGTCCGCCGACCGGCGGCGCGATCGACATGTCGTTGTCATTGAGGATCACGATCAGGCGATTGCCGGCCGCCTGGGCGTTGTTCATCGCCTCATAGGCCATGCCCGCGCTCATCGCCCCGTCGCCGATCACGGCGATCCCCTTGCCGGGCTTGCCCGCCAGCTTGTTGGCCACGGCAAAGCCCAGCGCGGCCGAGATCGAGGTCGAGCTGTGCGCCGCGCCGAACGGATCGTATTCGCTCTCGCTGCGCTTGGTGAAGCCGGAGAGGCCGCCGCCCTGGCGCAGGGTGCGTATGCGGTCACGCCGCCCGGTCAGGATCTTGTGCGGATAGGCTTGGTGGCCGACATCCCAGATCAGCTTGTCGTCGGGCGTGTTGAACACATAGTGGATCGCCACGGTCAGCTCGACCACGCCAAGCCCCGAACCGAGGTGCCCGCCGGTCTGCCCCACTGCGGCGATCATTTCGGCGCGCAATTCGTCGGCCAGCTGGCGCAGTTGGCCCGGCGCAAGCGCGCGCAGATCCGCAGGCAGGTCGACAGTATCGAGCAGCGGTGTTGCCGGATTGGTGCTCATGGCGCTGCCTTACACGCTGCTTCCCATCGTGTCGATTGACACTAAGGTGCAGTTTCGATGGACGCCCCAAGGAGTTCCACCAATGTCGCTGCCCGCCAATTCGCCCCCCGTCGTCTTTGTCGCCACCACGAACCGCGCCAAGGCCTTGCCGTTCTACCGCGACGTGCTGGGCCTGCGCCTGATGGGCGAAGACAACCACGCCGCCACTTTCGACGCAGGCAACCGCACCCCGATGCGGCTCACCGAAGTGCCGGGCCACCGCGCCGTAGGGCACACCGTGCTGGGCTGGCATGTCGCCGATATCCGCGCGGCGATGGCAGTGCTCAAAGCAAAGGGAGTGACCTTCCAGATCTACGAAGGATTCGGCCAGGATGCCGATGGAGTGTGGGCCAGCCCTGACGGCGGCGCAAAGATCGTGTGGTTCCTCGATCCCGATGGCAATAATCTCAGCCTGACCCAGTTTGGGTGATCGCGCCGATCACGAACAGTCGGAGCAGATCCCGCGCAGCTCCACCACCGGGCGAATGTCTGCAAAGCCCGCGTCCTTCGCGGCCTGGACCAGTGCGCCGGTCAGCTTGTCGTCATCGAGGTGGGTAGCCTGACCGCAATCATCGCAGATCAGGAAGATGCAATCGTGGCGGCAGCCCGGGTGCGGGTTGGCGACATAGGCGTTGGCGCTTTCAATCCGCCGGGCAAGGTTGGCCTTCACGAACAGGTCGAGGATCCGGTAAACCGAATTGGCCGCAACCCGCTTGCCGCGCGCCTTCGATACGTCTTCCGCGATATCGTAGGCTGATGCCGGACGTTCCTGCGCCATCAGCGCCTCGAACACTTCGGCGCGCATGCCGGTCCATTGCTCGCCCGCGGCGACCAGCGCCTTTTCGGCTTCCTCGACCAGATTGTCTCCGGTCGGCTCGTGATGATGGTGGTGATGTGCGCTTGCCATGCCCTGAATATAGGGCCGGCCGGGACGAATGCCAAATCCTAGCGCGCGGGACCCTGCGCGGGATCGACCAGGGTCTGATCAGGCAGCGACGGCGCCGCGGTTGCCGAAGGGATCACCTGGCTGGCCAGCGAACTTTCGCCCTGGCTGCCCATGACCGCGGCAAGGCCGATCGCGCCAAGCACGAAACCGATGGCGAAGGAGCGGAAGAGGTCGGCTTTGAACAGGCCCATCGGGGAATCACTCGGTCTGGCGTTTGTGGTTGACGGCCCTCGTGCAGAAACGGTCCTTACCGTCCAGTGAATGCACGGGTCATCTGCGCTTCATAGCGGTGAAGCGTGAAAGCACTGCGGTGAGCCGTGCGCCTTCAATGCCGGAAGTGGCGCATCCCGGTGAAGACCATCGCCAGGCCGGCCTCGTCCGCGGCCTTGATCACGTCTTCGTCGCGGATCGAACCGCCTGGCTGGATCACGGCTGTCGCCCCGGCTTCGGCCGCGGCGAGCAGGCCGTCGGCGAAGGGGAAGAACGCGTCCGAAGCCACCGCGCTGCCAACCGCACGGCTCTGCGCCCAACCAAACTTCGCCGCCGCCTCGGCCGCCTTCATCGCGGCGATCCGCGACGAATCGCGGCGGTTCATCTGGCCCGCGCCGATCCCGGCGGTGATCCCGTCCCTGGCATAGACGATCGCGTTCGATTTGACGTGGCGCGCAACCGTCCAGGCAAACAGGCAGTCCTTAAGTTCCTGCTCGGTCGGCGCGCGCTTGCTCACCACCTTGAGGTCGGCCTCGCTGATCGCGCCATTGTCGCGGGTCTGGACCAGCAGTCCGCCGGTGATCGGCTTGATCGTCAGTCCGCCGCGGCGCGGATCGGGCAGATCGCCGGTCAGCAGCAGGCGCAGGTTCTTCTTGCGGGCAAAAGCGGCCAGCGCCGCTTCATCGGCGCTTGGCGCAACCACCACTTCGGTGAAGATCTCGCAGATCGCCTCGGCCGTCGGTCCGTCAAGCGGAACGTTGACCGCGACGATCCCGCCGAAGGCCGAAACGTCGTCGCATTGCAGCGCCCCCTGCCAGGCCTCAAGCAAGGTTGAGCTTTGCGCCACGCCGCAGGGATTGGCGTGCTTGACGATCACCACTGTCGGAGCGCCTCCGCGAAATTCGGCGCAGAGTTCCAGGGCCGCGTCGGCGTCATTGTAGTTGTTGTAGGACAGCTCCTTGCCCTGGACCTGCCGGGCCTGGGCGATGCCTTTTCCGTGCGGACCCTTGGGAATGTAGAGCGCGGCGCGCTGGTGCGGGTTCTCGCCATAGCGCAGCTCTTCGCGGCGGGTCGCGGTGATCGCCAGAGTCTCCGGAAACCACTGCTGCTGGTCGGCAAAGGCGAACCACTGGCTGATCATCGCGTCATAGGCGGCGGTCGCGGCATAGGCGCGCGCAGCCATCAGGCGGCGGAAATCATAGCGGGTCGCGCCGCCGGTTTCCTCCAGCTCGGCCAGCAGCCCGGGATAGTCCGCCGGGTCGGTCACGATCGTGACGAAGGCGTGGTTCTTGGCCGCCGAACGGACCATGCTCGGCCCGCCGATATCGATGTTCTCGATCACCTCGTCGCGGCCAGCGCCCTTGGCCACGGTCGCCTCGAACGGATAGAGATTGACCACCACCAGGTCGATCGCGCCGATCGCGTGCTCTTCCATCGCGGCGGCATGTTCGGGATTGTCGCGCACCGCCAGCAGTCCGCCGTGGACCTTGGGGTGCAGCGTCTTGACCCGCCCGTCCATCATTTCGGGAAACCCGGTCAGCTCAGATATGTCCATCACCGCTAGGCCCGCGTCGCGCAGCGCCTTGGCGGTGCCGCCGGTCGAAACCAGTTCCACTCCGCGCCCCGCGAGCGCCTGGCCCAGTTCCACCAGCCCGGCCTTGTCGGACACCGAAAGCAGCGCTCGGCGGATCGTAACTTCGCTCATTTCCAATGCTATCCCATTTTCTTCAGCAGCCAGGCGAAATTGCCGCCGCCGCGTGAAACAAGTCCCGATACCACCAATTGCTGGATCGGCTGCGGACGGCCGCTGCCATCCGCCCAGATGCTTTCCTCGATCGACACCTGGCCCTCGCCCCCGGCGCGGAACTGCCAGTACGACCCATCGGGCAGGGCGAGGCCCGCGCCCTGGCCGTCTTCGCTCAGCCCGACATCGATTCCCACTCCCAGGTGGAAGCGGATCGCAAAGCCGACCTTGCCGCGCTTGCCCTTGCCGCCGGTCGGGACCAGCAGATCCTCGCCGCGCAGTTCGGTGCCGTCATCGCGCAGGATCAGGATCCGGCGGTGAGTCAGGCCATAGCGCGCGGCGTAGCCGTTGTGGCTTGCCTCAAGCCTGGTCGAATTGCCCAGCTTGTCTCCGCTCAGGGTTCGGCGATCGACCTCGACTTCGGAAACGCCGCTGCCGATCCGGCCGTTGATCAGGATCGCGGTGGAATTGACGTCATCGAGCACCAGGGTCGAGTGTGCCGCCGTGGCGCGCAGGGCCTGCTCAAGCCGGACCGGGATCAGCCTGCCCGCGCAGGCCGCCCCGCCGCAGCCCACCACCAGCCGCTGCCCGGCATGGCTGAATTCGAAAGCCAGGGTCGACGCGCAGCCCGAACGGGCATGCTTTGCGAGCGGCGGTGGCGCGGCATCGAACTGCAGGATGCCTTTCTGCGCGACCACCCGCTGATAGCCCCACTGGCGCACATCGCGCAGCGGCCGGGTGCGCACACCCGACGCCGCGATCAGGGCCGAAAGGTCGGCCGAGTCGATCGCCCAGGCGCCCTGCCACGAGCCAAGCGAGCCATCGCCGTGGGTCAACGCCAGCAGCGGCGGAACCAGCAGTGCCAGGATCGTTTCGAGCGCGTGGGGCGGATCGCGCCGCACCGCCTGATAGCAGGCCCGCAGCTTGACCAGGGTGGTAATCGCCTCGATCTGGGCCAGTGGGCTGCGCGACAGCACCCCGCCATCGTCGCCCACCAGTTCGCCCAGCGCGCGGATCAGCCCCGCCTCGCCAAACAGGCGGCGCGGCTTGCCGTCGGGCAGCAACAATCCGGCGGCGACGATCCCGCACCAGCCGACGACCTGGGCCAGCAGATCTTCCGCACGGCCGACATTCTTGTCGAGCCAGCGCGCCGTATCGTTCAAGGCCGCCAGAATCCGCGCGCGCTGCACCTTGTCGTTGCCGGACAGGATGAGCGGGGCATGGACCAGCCAGTTCAGCTCGCGCGCGCCGGCGTTGGCCACGCTCCAGGCAGGCCCCTTGCCCGGGCGCGAAGGCATCTTCGGGTTGGCCGCGAGCCACTGGCCCAGCACCCGCTCGGCCACCAGAACCACCGTCTCACGCGGAGCGCTGGCTTCGAGATCGGCCAGCCAGGCGAACGAATGGACCACCCGTTCCAGCGGGGGCGCCATCCGGGCCGCACCGGCAAAATCGATCTGGGCGATCGGTGACTTGACCCCGTGCACGAGAAAGTGACCGGCGCGCAGTGCAGTCCCGGCGATCCTGTTGCCGGGCAGCGGGTTGGCGACCGTCGCCAGCAGGCGCGGCTTGGCCGGTTTGCGGAACGGCGAGGCGAGCGTCGAGGCGGGGATGCCAAGCCGGTAGGCCAGCCGCAGCAACCGCTCGCCCGCGCCGACCGCAGGCGGCGCGAAATCGGCCAGCGCCAGCGCCCGGCCGGGTTCGACCACTTCGCCTTGCGGCGGCGGCAGCGGTGCGGCGTCGTTCACCAGTCCGGCCTCATCCGACTTGCCCAGCGGAATCGCCGGTCCGTCCACCGGCAGGTCCACATGGCTTGCAGCGCGGGTGGAGAAGGCGGCATCGGCCATGGTTCATCCCACCCCCTTCAATGCGGCAATGTTTGCGGCGTAGTGATCCGGCCCGCCCTTGAAGGTGGCCGATCCGGCCACCAGCACGTCGGCTCCGGCATCGACGCATTGCCGCGCGGTTTCCGCATCGACCCCGCCGTCAACCTCAAGGTGGATCGCTCGCCCGGTCTTGTCGATCGCCTTGCGGATCGCCTCGATCTTGCGCAGCTGACTATGGATGAAGCTTTGCCCGCCGAACCCAGGGTTGACGCTCATCACCAGCACCAGGTCGATCTCCTCGTAGAGGTAGTCGAGCATCTTGGCCGGGGTAGCGGGATTGAGCGAAACCCCCGCCTTCTTGCCCAGCGCCTTGATCGCCTGGACCGTGCGGTGGGCGTGGGGACCAGCCTCAGGATGGAAGGTGATGATATCGGCCCCGGCCGCGGCGAAGGCTTCAAGATAGGGGTCGACCGGGGTAATCATCAGGTGGACGTCAAACGGCTTGGCGGTGTGCGGGCGCAGCGCCTTGACCACCATCGGCCCGATCGTGAGGTTTGGGACGAAATGCCCGTCCATCACATCGATGTGGATCCAGTCCGCTCCCGCCACGTCGATCGCGCGCACTTCCTCGCCCAGCCGGGCAAAGTCGGCAGAGAGGATCGAGGGGGAAATCAGCGGCACGGGCATGAGCTGTCGCGAGGCTCCTTACCCGGCGCTTACC
>JBJTMC010000026.1:0-16067 GCA_046063325.1 Novosphingobium sp. | reverse complement strand
CCCGGCGATCCCGGTGGCCCTGCACATCCAGTACATGGCGATCTGGACCTACATCCCGTTTGGCGTAACGATCGTGCTTTTCGGCACGCTGCGCAGCTATGGCGCGGTGCTGGTGCAGATCCTGGTGCTGCTGTTCGCGATGTATGCGGTGCGGCTGGGGGTCTACTACATCCTCCATCCGCGGATCGGACCGGATGCGCTGTGGTGGTCGCTGACGATCAGTTCGCTGGTTTCGATGAGCCTGACGGTGCTCGCATACTATTTCCACCCCTGGCGCACGAAAATGCTCGCGCGCGTGGCGGAGGAAACCGGCCCAGCGGAAACGGAAGGTCTGGCGCGGGCCTGACCCGCGCCGCGCTTACCTGCCCTGCGCGCGCCAGCGCTGGACGGTGCGGTGGACCATCTCCTCTTCCCCGCCGCTGGCGTTCCACAGTTCGGAGAACGAAGGGTCGGCCGAGGCGGGGCGCTTCATTTCTTCGAGGTCGTCGAAGCTGACGCGGATCGGGATCGAAACGCCTTCGCCGCAGATGATGCATTCGCGGTTGCGCAAGGCGGGGATCGAATCGAGGAAGCCGCGCGCGCCTTCGGGCATCGCGGCCTTCACAAAAGCCTGGTCGCGGTCGTTGTTGAGGCGCATCGAAAGGATCGTGCCGCACTGCGACAGCACGCCTTCGGCAAGGTCGGACGGGCGCTGCGTGATCAGGCCCAGGCTGACCCCGTACTTGCGGCCTTCCTTGGCGATGCGGCTGAGAATGCGGCCGACCGAGCTACCGTCCGAGTTCTTCTCGGAGGGCACGTAGCGGTGGGCTTCTTCGCAGACCAGCAGGACGGGGCGGGTCTTTTCATCGCGGCTCCAGATCGCGAAATCGAACACCAGGCGGCTGAGCACCGCGACCACGGTCGAGGTAATGTCCGAAGGAACGCCCGACACATCGATGATCGAGATCGGCTTGCCCTTGCTCGGCATGCGGAAGATCTTGGCGATGAATTCGGCCATGGTGTCGCCGACCAGCATGCCCGAGAACAGGAACTGGTAGCGCGGATCGGCCTTCAATTCGTCGATCTTGGTCTTGATCCGCATGAATGGGGCCGACGAGGTGGCCTTGTCGAGCTTGCCCATCTCGGTGGTGACCATGTTGGTCAGGTCAGAGAGAAGGTAGGGGATCGGGCTGTCGACGGTGATCTTGCCCATCGATTCAGCCAGCCGGTTCTTCGACCGCGCGGCGAGCAGGCACTTCGAGAGGATGTCCATATCCTCCTGCCGGTCGTTGCCGGTGGAGGTCAGGAACACCTCGCAGTGCTCCTCGAAGTTCATCAGCCAGTAGGGCATCTGCAGGTTCGACACGTCGAAGATCATGCCCGTCTGCTTGAACGCGGCCGAATATTCGCCGTGCGGGTCGATCATCACGATGTGCCCTTCGGGGGCATGTTCGCAGATCCGGTGCAGGATCAGCGCCGCGCTGGTCGACTTGCCGGTACCGGTCGAGCCGAGCAGTGCGAAGTGCTTGCCCAGCATCGAATCGACATAGAGCCCGGCGCGGATATCCTTGGTCGGAAACACGGTGCCGACCTGGATCGAGCTGCGCCCGTCCGAAGCATAGATCTGGCGAAGGTCGTTGCTGGTGGCGGGATAGATCAGCGCGCCCGGGATCGGATAGCGCGTCACACCGCGGCGGAAGCTGTGAATCCGGCCGGTCAGGCGTTCCTCGTCACCTTCACCCAGGAAGTCGATGTTGGCCATGATCCCGCCGGGGGTCTTGCTGTCCTGGCGCTGGGTTCGCACCGAGGCGAGCAACCAGCCGCGTCCGACGCGAATCTTGATCTGGCTGCCGACCTGTCCGGCCAGCGCAACCGAGGGATCGTCATCGCCGGAACATTCCTGCAGGCGCTGGAGGTCGAGCGCGATTGCCGAGCCGGATCCCGCAATTTCGAGGACGATGCCGATGGGTTCGCGGGCGTTTTCGAATTGCTGTGCCGCGCCGGCGGCCGGTGCGGCTGCCTCGGCCGGATAATCCTCGACCGGAACGCTCCGCGCCCCGCCAAACCCGCTGCCCTGTGCATCGCTCATCTGTGCAAACCTGTTTCCAAAGCGCCCGCACCCTTCGCAGGCTCGCAAATGCTTAGGTTACAGGGGTTAAGAATGGGCTAAGTCTGTGCGACCAATGGGCTAGACCAGGGCAAACAGGCGCCCGGCCAGGAAGCCCATCGCCACCGAGATGGCAACCGCGATCAGGCCATAGAAAAACCCGTCGTATTCGGCGAACTGCGCCACCGCACGCTCGAAGCCCTGCTTCTTGACCTCAACCCGGCTGATCGCCGATGCGACCACCCGGCCCTTGGTGATGGCAAAGGTTTCGGCGGTGTAGGAGCCGGTCTGGACGCTGGAAGGCAGCGCGATACGAGCCTGGTACAGCACCTGTTCGGACACTTTTACACCGCTGGGATCTTCCTTGTAGAGCCCCTCACGCTTCATCAGGTCAACCAGCCCGGCCGAGAACCGGGCCTGCTTCTTGGCATCGTAGGCCCCGATCGGAGAAAGCTGCAGCCAGGACAGGCCAAGCTCATAGATGGCGGCGGTCTTGTCATCGACGATCCGCGCGATCGGCTTGGACGAAGCGACCGCGAAGAACGTCGGGGCCGAGCGGAATTCGGTGCTGCTGGCGTTGATCCAGATCCCGGCAATCCGCTCTTTCTCGCGCAGGACAATCGAATTGGTCGGTCCCTTAAGCACCACGACGATATCGTAATCCTGCCCCGCCCGCGTCCCTTCCGGGGTGAGGATCGCGCCGAACAGCAGCAGTTCGGTGCCGCTGAAGCCTTGCCGCACCTGAACTTCGTGCTGCGAGATTTCGGGCACCAGGATCGGATCGCGCTGAGCGGTCAGGAACACCAAGGCAAGGATCGCCAGCAGCACTCTCATAGCGGCGCCAGGGTATAGATTTCGTCCGGCCGCCAGCCCAGCCCCAGCGCCATGCGCAGCGCCACCAGCAGGACGATCGCGGCAAGCACGAAGCGCAGTTTTTCGGCCGGAATCTTCTGGGCCAGCTGCGCCCCGATCTGCGCCCCCGAAACCGAACCAATCAGCAGCAGCACGGCCAGGACGATATCGACCGCCTTGGTGGTCAGCGAATGCATCATGGTGGTTGCCATGGTCACGAACAGGATCTGGAACAGCGAGGTTCCGACCACTACGTTGGCGCTCATCCCCAGGATGTAGAGCATCGCCGGAACCAGCACGAACCCGCCGCCGATCCCCATCAGCATGGTCAGGATTCCGGTAAACACCCCGAGCAGCAACGGGGCGAGCGGCGAAATATAAAGCCCCGAGCGGTAAAAGCGCCAACGCAGCGGCAGGCTGGCGACCATCGGGTGATGCCGCCGCTTGCGGGCAGGCAGGGGAATGCCGGTTCGTTGCGCCTTCAGGGCCTGCAGGCTTTCGCGCGCCATGATGAAGCCGATCCCGCCCAGCATCAGCACGTAGAGGATGTTGATCACCACATCGATCTGGCCAAGATCCTGAAGCAAGCGGAACAACACAGCGCCGATCCCGGTGCCGATCAGCCCACCTGCGACCATCACGCCGCCCATCTGGTAATCGACCCCGCCGCGCCGACCATGCGCCAGAACACCCGAAACGCTGGCCCCGGTCACCTGGCTGGCAGCCGAAGCCGCGGCGACCGTGGGCGGGATGCCGTAGAAGATCATCAGCGGCGTGGTCAGGAACCCGCCGCCCACCCCGAACATGCCCGACAGAATGCCCGTCAGCGCACCCAGCGCGACGATGACCAGGCCGTTGACCGCGAGGTTGGCAATCGGGAGGTAAACATTCATCTTGCCCGCACAGGCCTAGACCAGCGGTGCGACCAAAAAAAGGCCGAAGGGCCTAGAATCCGGCGGATAGTGTTACCGCGGGACCTGAGCCCGGTGCGGCATTGCCGACAAGGCGAAAGCGGTAATCGGCCGAAACCCTGCTGCCGACCGGGCCAAGCGGCACATCGAGCGTTGCGGTAGGGCCGACATCGAGCCGGCCGGTGCCGCGCTGCGCCCCGCCCCAGGCCCCTGCGCCGACGCGCAGTTCGACCGTCCCGGCCCGCGCCAGGGGCCGTTCGATCCGGGCCTGGCCATCGATGAACGGGGTGTGGTCCTTCCCGCCAACCCAGCCTGCCTGGCCGTAAACCTCTGCGCGCAAGGCGAACGGCAAGGCAACCGGCGCAAGCTCGCTGACCACGGCCAGAGCCGGGCGGACGATATTGCCGGACGGCGTGCGGGTCACCCGCGCCTCGGCCATGGCCGCAACCGGAATGCGCGGCACGGGCCGCAAGGCGATCCCGGCGGCCAGTTCCTCCCCGCGCGGATAGTGCAGGCCGGTGCTGGCCCGCAGATAGAGCGCCGGGCGCAGCGGGCTGGAGGGAGCGAGACGGTAACGCACGACCATCCCGGCCTGGCTGGCCCCATAGGCGCCGGAAGGAAGGTTCGCGCCCGGCAGCCCTGCGCCAGGCAGATTGTCACCGTTGCCGCCCGGCCGCCACAGCATCCAGCCGTCGGCCGACCAGCGGATCGCCTCGTTGCGCGCGGCAGGAAGGAACGGCACCGGGGCACGCAGCGGGACAGGCGGCGGTGTTGCCGCCAGCGCCTCGGCCGGCATCGGCAGCTCGGAAAGCCCGGCCATCATCAGCAACTGATGCCCTGCCGCGATTCGCGGCGGCACAGGCAACGGCCGGTCCGGCAAAGCGGCAGGTTCCGCAACCGTGCTGGGTGCGGTTTGCGGCAGCGGCGCGGCCACGATCGGCGCGTCCTGTGGCTCAGCCAATCGCACCTGCACCTGCGGCCGGAGCACTCCCGGGAATGCCGGACGCTCTGCCGGGCGGACTTGATCCGGCCGAGCTGGCGTAGCCTCCGCCGCGCGGGGGGCAGGCGGCACAGCGTGTGCCGCCGCGCTCGGCGTTGCGTCGTAGCCAGGCGAATCGTCGCTCGCCAGCACGACCGTACGCACGCCGATCCAGGTGAGCATCAGGAACCCCAGCGCAAACAGCGGCTGACCGCGACGTGAAGAGGGCTGCGGCAGTTTCATCCCTGCCCCCTGTGGACGGCGCGCGTTGCAGCTGGATGACGATTGTGCACGGTCTTGTCCCACACCACCAGGCCGCCGCGCAGCGTTCGGAAATAGGCAACCAGCGCGCGCCGTCCGGCCATGATCGCTATGACATTTGCCAACGGAATGCGCAGGACTGCGCGCAGACCTTCAGCTGCACCGTATTCCCGCGCGGTGAAGGCGGCCCGCGAAACCGCCCGCCACAAGAACCCCAGGAAGCTGACCGAAAGCATCGCTGCAAGCGCTGGCGAAACGGGTGACAGCGAAACCTTCCCGGCCAGATGCAGACCGACCAGGACTGCGTCGGCAAACAGCAACAGATAGGCGGCGGCAAGGACCAGCGCGGTAAGCGGTCCGCGCCGGTCCCGCAGCGCCATCCACAGGTCGACCGGCTTGCCCGACCAGCCCATCCGATCCCAGCCCTGAAACGCGATGCCGTGGATCCAGCGGGTCTTCTGGCGGATCGCGGCGTCGATCCGCCCGGGAAAGAACGAGCCAGTTGCCACCAGCGCGCCGGAATCGTCGCGCAGCCGAAGGAAGGCGCTCCCGCGTGAATCCTGCGACAGGACCAGACCAAGTTCGTAGTCCTCGGTCAGGCATTCGGTTGCAAAAGGCCCGGCCTCGCCATCGGCGATCCGTCTGGCGGCAAGCTCGGCCAGAGCGGTGCGGGAAAACCCGCAGCCCACGCCCGCGGCCGGCAGGGGGGCCCCAAGCGCAGCCCGCACGACCATGCTCTTGGCATGGCTCTCTGCGAATTCATCGGCGTAGTGCCCGGCAATCCAGCGCGATCCGGGATCGATCTCCGGCCGGACCGGCAGCTGCACGAAATCGCGCAGGACCAGCGCCGTGTCGATCGCCTGGAGCGCTGCGGGGTGAACCATGTCCTCAGCATCGTGCAGGATCACGCTGTCGAACATGCGCCCGGCGCGGGCCTCGTCCGTTTGCAACGCATGGTAGAGCCGGTTGAGGCAATCGGCCTTGGTGGTCGGTCCATCGGCGCCGTGGACGATGATCCGCAGCCGCGGATCTCCGGCTCCCCCAAGGCTGGCGGCCGCAAGAGTCGCGGCGTCGTTGCGGTAACATCCGACATAGACGGTCAATTCACGCTGTGGCCAGGCCGCGAGCATATGCGCGATCGTCTCGCCGATTACGCCCGCTTCCTGATAGGCCGGGATCAACACGGCGGCATCGCCCGAAAGCGGCTCACCACCATAGCCCACCGGCAGCCGCAACGTCTTGGCCCTCCCGGTCAACCGCAACCAAAGCCACGTCAGATCGACCGCGAATTCATCGATCAGGCCGACGCAAAACCAGAATGCAGCGAAGGCAAGCAGTTCATGCTCGAAAAGCTTGAGCCCTTCGATTGCCGCCTGCATTCCCGATCCCGCAGCGAACATGTCCCGCGAATTGCCCCGTCAAGCCCCTAGAACTTCCTGTGCTATCGACAATCAACAGTCGTTGCAACGCGCGGTTTCAACCGGTCGCTCCAATCCGAAGCTCAGACCAAGTAACAATCACCTCAAGCGGCCCAAACCCTTTCGCAAATAGTTTCATTCGATCGGATTCTTGGCGCGCGACCCGCGTACGCTTCGCTGGTCCGGTTTCGATTGCCACCCTTTCCGAATTGCGCAATGGCACGGATCATGAACCGCAAACGCCACCCCTTTACTCCGCTCGTTTCGGCAGTCGTTCGCATGCTTGGCGGCGAGGCGGGGGCCGGGATTCTGCTTATTCTCGTCGCGGCAGCAGCCATGATCGCGGCGAATTCGCCGCTGACGCACGGCTATCACGCGCTTTTTCACGATCCGCTTTCCTGGACTCCGCTGGCCAAGCTGGAAACACTCCACCTGTGGATCAACGATGCCCTGATGGCGCTGTTCTTCTTTGTGGTCGGGCTGGAGATCAAGCGCGAGGTGCTTGACGGCGAACTGGCCAGCCCGGAACGCCGACGGCTTCCGGTTCTGGCCGCAATTGCGGGAATGGTGGTTCCGGCACTGATCTTCCTTTTCGTCGTCGATGGAGCAGCCAGCCTGCAGCCCGGCTGGGCGATTCCCGCCGCGACCGACATCGCCTTCGCGCTGGGCGTGCTGGGCCTGCTGGGCAAACGCGCGCCGCCAAGCTTGCGGCTGTTCCTGTTGACGGTGGCGATCGTCGACGATCTGGGCGCAGTGGCGATCATCGCGCTGTTCTACACCAGCGCCCTGAAGCTGGGATGGCTGGCTTTCGCCGCCGCCGTTTTCGCCGCGATGATCGCACTGAACCGGCTGCGGATCATCAGGGCACTGCCCTATGCCATGCTGGGACTGGTGCTGTGGTATGCGGTGCTCAATTCCGGTGTCCACGCGACGGTTGCCGGGGTTCTTGCCGCCCTGACCATCCCCTTGCGGCTCACCACCCAGGGCGACAGCCTGTTGCTGCGGATCGAGCACGCAATGGCCCCGATCAGCGCCTATCTGATCGTACCGCTGTTTGGATTTGCCAATGCCGGGGTCGCTCTGGCTGGGCTAAGCCCCGCCGCACTGTTCGCGCCGCTGCCGTTGGGGATCGCCCTGGGACTGTTCCTGGGCAAGCAGATCGGCATTCTGGGAGTGATCTGGGGAGCCCGGCGGCTTGGCCTGGCAAAGCCGCCAGCCGGGGCAAACTGGACCCAGCTGTGGGGCATGGCGATGCTGTGCGGGATCGGCTTCACGATGAGCCTGTTCATTGCCCAGCTTGGCTTTCCGGCCAGTCCCGAACTGGTCGAGGAAGCCAAACTGGGTGTGCTTTCGGGCTCGCTGTTATCGGCCCTTGCCGGGTTCGCCGTGCTGAGATTCGCGTCCCGGCCGTCCTGAAAGGCCTACCAGGTCCCCTGGTTGGCCATGCTGGCCCAGGGCTCCTGCGGCGGGAGGTTTCCATCCTGCAACAGTTCTACCGAGATCCCGTCCGGGGTCTTGACGAAAGCCATGTGTCCATCGCGCGGCGGGCGGTGGATGGTGTGCCCGGCGTCGAGCAGCGCCTGGCAGGTCGCGTAGATATCCTCCACCCGGTAGGCGAGGTGACCGAAATTGCGGCCGCATTCATAGTCCTGCGGGTCCCAATTGTGGGTCAGTTCCACCTCGGCAACGCCTTCCTGCCCCGGCGCGGCCAGGAAAATCAGGGTGAAGCGGCCCTGCTCGCTGGAAAAACGACGCACTTCGTTCACGCCGATCAGCGCGAAGAAAGCGATTGTAGCATCCGGATCGGCCACCCGGATCATGGAATGAAGGTACTGCGTCATCGACTGCAGCGCTATCATCCCCGCCCCGGTATGGAAAGGCCCGCCTCCCCGGATGGGGAAGCGGGCCGCTCCGCCGCAAGGGTGCGGGATCAGAAGCTGGCAGTAAGCGAGACCACGCCGACCGGCTTGGACATGCGCTTGAAATAATCGATACAGCCGGTGTTGCCGGAGCAGCCGAAGCCGCTGTCGATATCGTTGCCGCTGATGTTGGTGCCGACCAGCGAAGCGTCGAGCGCCAGCGCCTTCCACTTCCAGGTCACGCCAACGTTGTAGTCCAGGTAGGGCTTGGCATAATCGAACCCGCCGCCGGTGTGGCCCAGGTGGCCGTGCAGCGTCAGCGGGGTGCCGGGCAGGCCGGAAGAAAGATCGCCATAGACATAGGCGTTGCTGCGCGCAGACGAGGTCCAGTTGTAGTTGAACACCTTTTGCGCCGGGGCAAAGTTGACCCCGACCTTGGCCGTCGCCGGGCCGATCGACTTGGAAACCGAACCGTAGACTTCATAGTAGTTTCCGAAGGTCGCGCCCGGGTAGATGTAGCCATAACCGCCGACGTCGACTGTCACGCCGCTGGTTCCGACCTGCTTGGCAAAGCCGCCGAACACGTCGATTTCGGTTCCGCCGATGTCGATCGGGCCGTTGCCTGCCGAGGCGCTTGAGCCCCAGGTGCCGACGTAGAACCCGCTGCTGTGGGTAATGGTCATCGCCCCCTGCACCGCCGGCTTGTTGTCCGACTGGGCAATGCCGCGGAAGCGGTAGGAGGAAACCAGGGCCGCGCTGCCCGTGACCGTGATGGCGCTGGGCGGATCGGTTTCATCGGCGAATGCCGGAGCAGAAGCCAGCATGGTGCCGACCAGAAGAGTAGCGGTGACAACACCGCGGATGGACGTGAGCATATCAATCTTCCTTGCGATTGCGGTTGCTTCGTCCCACCTGCGCCCGCTGCGTGGCCCCTCGAAAGCGGGAGACATCACGGTGGACCCGGCCCTTGAACACACTATTGCTGCACCGCACAAGACACTTTCGGAAATTTCCTTGCGTCAGGACCGCCCACTGTGGCTTTCCGGCAACTGCACCCCGCGCGCCATTGTTCCTTAAGAACCGGACGGCTATAGCGCCTGCAGGACCAGCCCCGCCGATGTTTTCCCGATTGCGCAATCTCTTCGGTGCCCAGGAAAGCACCCCGCCTCCGGCCATTCCGCCGGGTGAGCGCGTCTATGCGGTCGGAGACGTCCATGGTCGTGCCGACCTGTTCGAAGCGCTGATGGAAGCGGTCGACACGGACGATGCGGATCGCGGCCCGGCCGAGACGACCGTGGTCCTGCTGGGCGACCTGGTCGATCGCGGGCCTGACAGTGCCGGAGTCCTGGCGCTGGCGCAAAGCTGGCAGCGGGGTCGCCACGTCCGGGCGCTGATGGGCAATCACGAGGAGATGTTCCTCGATGCCTTCGCCAACGAAGAGGTCCTGCGCCACTTCCTGCGGTTCGGCGGGCGCGAGACAGTACTGTCCTATCCGCTGGATCCCGCCGCCTATACCGCGGCAAGCCTGGCCGAACTGCAGGCGATGATGCGCGACTATGTTCCTGCCGCCGACGTTTCGTTCATGCGCTCGATGGAAGAGATGATCGCGATCGGCGACTATCTGTTCGTCCATGCCGGGATCCGTCCCGGAGTGTCGCTGGGCGAGCAGAAGCCGGGTGACCTGCGCTGGATCCGCGAGCCGTTCACCACCACGCGGGAAAACTTTGGTCCGGTTGTGGTCCATGGCCATACGATCTACGACGCGCCGGAAATCGCGCCCAACCGGATCGGGATCGATACCGGAGCCTTCCGCAGCGGGCGGCTTACCGCGCTTGGACTTGAAGGAACCAGTCGCTGGCTGATCGAAGCCAGCGCGGAAGGCGGCAAGATCGCCGTCTCGCAAAGGAGTGTTGCATGAAGATCGCAATGGTCGGCTCGGGCTATGTCGGGTTGGTATCGGGGGCCTGCTTTGCCGATTTCGGCCACGACGTGGTCTGCATCGACAAGGATCCGGCCAAGATCGAAAGCCTGCAGAACGGCGTGATGCCGATCTACGAACCGGGACTGGCAGAGCTGGTCGCGGCCAACGTCAAGGCCGGGCGGCTGACCTTCACCACCGACCTGTCCGAAGGCATTTCCGGTGCAGCGGCGATCTTCATCGCGGTTGGCACGCCCAGCCGCCGGGGCGATGGCCATGCCGACCTGTCGTTCTTCTATGCCGTGGCCGAAGAAGTCGGCGCGAACCTCAGGACTCCGGCGGTGATCGTGACCAAGTCGACCGTTCCGGTCGGCACAGGCGACGAGGTTGAGCGGATCCTGGCGGAGGCGAACCCCTGGGTGAAATTCGCGGTTGCCTCGAACCCCGAATTCCTGCGCGAAGGCGCCGCGATCGGGGATTTCAAGCACCCCGACCGGATCGTCGTGGGGACCGAGGACGAATGGGCCCGCGGCGTGATGACCGAGGTCTATCGCCCGCTGTTTCTGGGCAAATCACCGATGCTGTTCACCAGCCGGCGCTCGTCCGAACTGATCAAATATGCCGCCAACGCCTTCCTTGCGGTCAAGATCACCTTCATCAACGAAATGGCCGACCTGTGCGAAAAGGTTGGCGCCGACGTGCAGGATGTATCGCGCGGGATCGGGATGGACGGGCGGATCGGCGCCAAGTTCCTTCACGCCGGACCCGGTTATGGCGGATCGTGCTTCCCCAAGGATACCCTGGCCCTGCTCAAGACCGCCGAGGACTATGAAGCCCCGACCCGGATCGTCGAGGCAGTGGTCAAGGTCAACGACGCGCGCAAGCGTGCCATGGGCCGCAAGGTGATCGAGGCGCTGGGGGGGATGGACGCGGCGCGTGGGCGTAAGGTCGCGCTGCTGGGCCTGACCTTCAAGCCCAACACCGACGACATGCGCGATGCACCCTCTATCGCCATCGCGCAGGCGCTAATCGATGCCGGGGTGGATGTGGCGGGCTATGACCCCGAAGGGATGGAACTGGCCAGGCCGCTGATGCCCGAGGTGGCGATGCAGAAGAACGCTTACGATGCGATCGAGGGCGCCGATGCAACCGTGATCGTGACCGAATGGGACGCCTTCCGCGCGCTCGATCTTGATCGGGTCAAGCGCATCGCCAAGGCCCCGGTGCTGGTCGATCTGCGCAACATCTATGACCCGGCAGAGGTGCGAGCGAAGGGCTTCACCTACGCCAGTGTCGGCCGTCCCTGATCGCGGCGCAGTTGCGGCCGGGTAAGCGCCGCGACAACCGCGAGCGCGATGGCGGCTACCATGGCGCCTGCGATCAGGTCCACCAGATAGTGGGTGCCTTCGATTGGGGTCGCCGCCAGCATCAGCAGGTTCAGGATGCCAAGCGGCCAGCGCAGCCGCGCGATCGGCCAGGCCGTCGCGATATAGATTACCCCGGCGGCCGCGTGGAAACTGGGCGCGCAAACCAGCCCGCGCAGCGCGCCCAGATCGATCGCCTGAAGCTGGTGCGTCCGCAGGGCGGGTATGAGCTGCTCCTGATAAAGCGCGCTGGTCGGCATATAGGGGATTGGCCCGTGCCAAAGGAAGGCCAGCGGGCCCTCGGCCGGAAACAGCGGGAACAGCACGATGGTGAGCAGGGCTGCAAGCCAGAAGGACAGCAGGAACCGGCAGGCGGCATGGGATTCCTGCGCCCTTGCGAAATGCGCAAGCAGCAGGACCGGCGAAATGTAGATCGCCGCGTAGGTGGCCGATCCGATCAGCTGCAAGGCGCGGTGTTCGCTGACCTGGCGATACCAGAATACCCAGTCGAAATGGAGCAGGTGATCGGCTCGGGCCAGCTGCGGATCATAGAACCCGGTCGTCTCCGCCGCCGCCGGATAGCTGGCCAGAACGCCGATCAGGCAGATCGCCATGAACGCCACCATATGCCCGCAAAAATCCGCAAACTGGCGGCAAGCAGGCGACGCCGCGGCGCGAAGCGCTATCCGGCAGGCCGACAGGGCCGCGATTGGCAAAACCACGGTGACAAAGCCGGAAACCGCTACGCTGAGGCCGATTCCGGTTGCAGCCATCAACGCGGCCAAAGCAAGCGCGCTCACCGTGATTGCTGCCAGGATGGTATAGCTGGTCGCCGGAACGAGCGCGTCGCCGGGCAGAGCCGACGACACCTTCAATTCAGCAATTGGTCTTTCAAGCGACACCCGAACCATCGCGGGTCCCTAGAGCACCAAGGCTTTCAGGTCGATATCCAGAACATTAAAATGCGCTCATTTCTTGCATGATGGCTTCGCGGTCTCGGCTTTCTTTCACCAGACCGAGGAGCATCAAGCGACTGGCGCGGGTCATCTCTGTCGCAAACCGATCGTTCTCCCAGGCCTCGGCGAGCCACGATTCGACCGTGGCGGCGACTGTCCGCAGCAGCAGCGCGGTAAGGTCTCTGGCCGGGAACACTGGTTCAAGCTGGCCGGAATCGATCGCCGCCGCGACCATGGTTGACCACAGCGCCAGTCCTTCCGCGCTCATCATCTCGCGCAGGGGATTGCCCTCGATTCCGTGAATCGCGGCATAAAGCCCGCGGTAGAAGTCCGGTTCGGCCAGGTAGTGCACCACGATCAAGTCGATCGCGCGGAGCAGCCGGTCAAGCGGCGCTCGCTCCGCCTCATCCCCCAATCGCACCGCAAAGCTGGCGAACTCGTCCTCCACCACCCGGCGCAGCACTTCGCTTTTCGAGCCGAGCAGATTGTAGGGCGTGGCCGGGCTGACCCCGGCACGCGCCGCCAGTTGCAGCATCGAAAAACCCGCGCCGCCAGTCTCGCGAACCAGGGCATGCGCGGCATCGACGATGTTGCGGCGGCGGGCCTCGCGCGCCTCGGGTGATAGCGCCATCAGCTTGCCGGGATGTTCTCGTAATAGGGAATCAGCACGTCGTCGCTGCCGTCCGCCACCTGGCCCAGCATCGCGACGGTGACCGGATGGACCGCATCGGCGTCGGTCATCACTTCAACGAAGGCCGGACCACCGCTGGCAAAGGCGCGCTCCAACGCTCCGGGCAGATCCGCAAGGCGCGTCACCCTTTCGCTGTGCAGGCCAAAGGCGCGGGCGATATCTGCATACTGGGTGCCCTCCAGCTTGGAGATCACGTTGTAGTTCCCGCCGAACATGATCTGCTGGCCGTGGATCGACATGCCCCAGACCTGGTTGTTGAGCACCACGTTGACGATCGGCAGGCGGTGCCGCGCCATGGTGTCGAATTCCTGGATGTGGAACCCCAGCGCGCCGTCGCCGGTCAGATGAACCACCCGCTTGTCCGGGCAAGCCAGCTGCGCGCCGATCGCAAAGCCCGGCCCAATCCCCAGGCAACCGAGATAGCCGTGGGACAGCAGCGCAGCGGGGCGATTGACCGGGGTTACCGCCCCGGCCCACGAAGCCGCCTCACCCCCGTCGTAGACATAAAGTGCATCGGGTCCGGCCGCCTCGGCCACGGCCCTTGCGGCATGGAGCGGGTGGATCCCGCCCGGCCCTTCGCCGTCGGGGAACTGCGCGGCAAAGACCGGCGCGGCAGACAGCGCCTGGGCGCGCCATTGTGCCAGCCCTTCCGGCACGCGCCCGTCAAGCGCCGCGGCAAGGGCGTGAACGGTTTCGGCGCTATCGGCCGCGATGGCCAGATCGACATCGCGGATTCGGCCGATTTCCGCCGCATCGGTGTGAATCTGCGCCAGCTTTGCCGTGTCGGGAACAACCGCGCCGGACCGCCCGCCCAGCAGCAGGCCCAGCCGGCCGCCCAGCAGTATCACCAGATCGGGCTGTTCGATCCCCAGCAGCGGCAGGATCGCCAGGTTCCCCGCACCGCCGCCGTCGCATGGATGCCCTGCGGGCAGGACGCCGGTGGCCAGGCTCTTGGTGAAGACCGGCAGCGGCAGCGCGGCAGTCAGCACCCGTAGCGCCGCGGCCGTGCGCTGGTTGGCAGCCTCGTTCCCGGCAATGATTACCGGGCGCCGCGCCGCGAGCACCAGATCGGCCAGCGCCTGCGCCTCGGCCGGGGCCGGAGCGGCGTGCGGGCGGACCTTGACCCCGGCTGCTGCGGTTGCGCGATCGGCCGGAACGCTCATGTGCAGCACGTCGATCGGCACTTCGATCAGCACCGGTCCCATCGGCGCGGTCCGCGCCTTGCGTATGGCCAGCGCGGTCAGATCGGCCATCCGTTCGGTCGACGGGATCGACAGGGCCCATTTGACCGCCGGGCGGGCCATTGCGATCTGATCGATCCCGCCCTGCATCGGATTGGTCTCGACCTCGCGCAGCGGCGGGGCGCCGACGATGAACAGAACCGGCACGCCATCCAGCTTGGCGTTGGCCATGGCCGAGATCGCGTTGGTAAAGCCCGGCCCGGCGGTGACGATACACACGCCAAGATCGTCCGTCACCCGGGCATAGGCATCGGCCGCGTGGCCTGCCGCGCTTTCATGGCGAAAGTCGGTCAGCGCGATGCCTTCCTCGACGCAGCCCTTGAGCAGCGCTTCAAGGTGCCCGCCATGCAACGCAAAGGCCCGGCTGACGCCGGCCGCCTTCAAGGTTTTAGCCATGATCTGTCCGCCGACCAGCCGTCCGTTTGCCACCCGCACCTCTCCTCTGTTGCGACTCGCTCTGGCTTGTGATTATAGTGCACTCTAAAGATCGGCAAGCCCGGCGTGAGGAGAGGCGAATGGCACGGTTCGAAGGCAAGGTAGCGGTGATCACCGGGGGTGCATCGGGAATTGGCGCGGCAACCGCGCGGCTGCTTCACAGCGAAGGCGCCAGCGTGGTGATCGGCGATCTCGATCAGGCCGCCGGGCAGGCACTGGCCAGCGAACTGGGTAGCCGCGCCCGCTTTCAGCCCTGCGACGTTTCCAGCTATGCCGATATCGAGGCCCTGATTGCCACCGCGACCTCTGCGTTCGGGCGGCTTGACGTGCTGTTCAACAACGCCGGGATCGGCAGCTTTTCCCCGATCGAGGCGCTTGAGATCGACAAGTGGAAGCGGGTCATCGCGGTCGATCTGGATGCGGTGTTCTATGGCATGAAGGTCGCGATCCCGATCATGCGGGCGCAAGGCGGCGGGGCGATCGTCAGCACCGCTTCGGCCAGCGGTCTGGCGGGAGACTTCGGCTTTGCCGCTTACAGCGCGGCCAAGGCCGGGGTGATCAACCTGACCCGCACCGCCGCGCTCGACAATGCCCGCGACGGGATCCGGGTCAACGCGGTCTGCCCCGGCCCGGTCGATACTCCGATCATCGCCGGGATCCAGGCCGTGCCCGGACTGCGCGGCGACTGGGAAGAGCGGGTGCCGATGGGCCGTTTCGCCCGGCCCGAGGAAATCGCCGAAGCCGTAGCCTTCCTCGCCAGTGACGCGGCATCGGCGATCACCGGGGTTTCACTGGCTGTCGACGGCGGCTTGACCGCGCATACCGGCCAGCCCAACCTGCTGCAGATCATGGGAGGAGCGCAGACATGAAAGCTGTTGTCCGGCGGGGCACCGAACTGGTCGATACCGAAATCGCCGAGCCGGTTGCCGGCGAGGGCCAAGCCCTGGTTTCCACCCTGGTCTGCGGGATCTGCGGATCGGATCTGCACGCCCTGCACCACCTCGATCACATGATCGACCTGACCCGCAAGGCCGGCGGCATGGAGAACCTCGACCCGAAACAGGACGTGGTCTTCGGGCACGAGTTCTGCGCCGAA
>JBJTMC010000147.1:0-13692 GCA_046063325.1 Novosphingobium sp. | reverse complement strand
AACAGGCTGTCGAGCATCTGGCCGACCGAAAGCTCGCTCACCGGACGCCCCCGGGTGGGTTCGCCCACGGCGCGCAGCGCGGTCGCGAATTCATCGACCGAATGGTAGCTCGGCACGTATTGCGCTTCGAAATGGATCTCGACAGCCTGTTTGCGATCACCCGCGAGTTCGACATGCAGACCCAGCCGCACCTGCTGCTGCTGCAAAAGACCATGGTGATGGTCGAAGGGCTGGCGACCCAGCTCAATCCGAAAATCAACATGTGGGACGTGGCCGCGCCTTACGTCGGCGAATGGATCCGGGACGAGCTGGGCCCCGAAGCGGCGATTGCCGACCGGCTGCGCAAGGATGCGCAAACCTTGCTGCGGCTGCCCGATCTGGTCCGGCGGATCGAAGACAAGTTTCCGGCCAAGGGCGGCGCGCCCGAAGCCCCGCCGCTGCCCGAGGTTGAGCTGGTGTGGGAACGCCGCAGCCAGGCGCGCGGCTGGACCGGCTATGCCCTGGCTGCGCTGATCGGCGGCGGCGCGTTGTGGGCGGCGCAGGCGCTGGGCTGGCTCTGACGCCGTGGAGCTCGAATCGCTGATCCACCACTTCTTCGGGACCGACGATCCCGGCGCGCTGACCGAGGCCGAATTCGACCTGGCGATCGAACGGCTGAGGATCGGCTTCGGGGTCGAGCGCGAGCCGGGCCGCAAGTTCGCGCTGTGGACCTTGCTTGATGCCTTTGGCTCTGCCCCGCTCCCGGCAGAAGCCTTTCCCAAGGACCCACAGCTGAAGGCGGCCGCGGAAGACTATCTCAAGGCTGCCTACCGGATGGAACGGTACGGGGATGAGGATGGCTAGGCCCGCCGTGCTGTTCGTCTGCCTGGGCAACATCTGCCGTTCGCCGCTGGCCGAAGCGGCCTTCCGGGCCGAGGCCGAGCGGGCCGGATTGCAGGCAACAGCGGATTCGGCCGGAACCGCCAACTATCATGTCGGCGAAGCGCCCGATCCGCGCGCGATCCGCACCGCAGCCCGGTTCGGGATTGACATTTCGGGCTATCGGGGGCGTCAGGCCAGCGCCGCGGACTTCGCGCAGTTCACCCACATCTTCGCGCTCGATGCCGCGAACCTGCGCGGTCTTTCGGCGATCGCCCCCCGGGGCCACACCGCCCGCCTCGCGCTGCTGCTTGATCTGGTTCCCGGACGCGAGGGGCAAGGCGTTGCCGATCCCTGGTACGGCGAGGAAGACGGCTTTCTGGTGACCTGGGACGAAGTCAGCGCAGCGGCGCGGGCCCTGGTCGCGGAGCTTTCGCGATGAGCGGCGCAAGCGTGCTGGCCTGGCTGGCAGACCATGCGCCCGAACTGGCGCTGATCGATCATTCCCGTTCGACCGCGACCGTGGCCGAAGCGGCGGAGGTGCTGGGGGTTGAACCCGGGCGGATCGCCAAGACGCTGGCCTTCCGGGTCGGCGAGACGGTCTATCTGCTGCTGGCCCGCGGCGATGCGCGGCTGGGCAACAGCGAATGCAAGGCCGCGCTGGGCGGCCGGCCGCGGATGCTGGGGGCGGAGGAAACGCTGGCGGTCACCGGCCATGCGGTGGGCGGGGTCTGTCCGTTTGGCCTTGCCAGCGATCTGCCGATCCTGGCCGATCGATCGCTGCTTGCCTACGAAACCGTGTTTCCGGCGGCCGGAACCCAGACCAGTTCGGTCGAAGTCGCTCCGCGCCGCCTGGCCGATCTGGTCGGGGCGCGGTGGGTCGAGGTGTGCCGCCTGCCGGGCGATTGAACGGCCGGCAGACCGAAGCTAAAGTTACCTTGAGGTTGGCAGAAAAACGAAGCGCCCCGGTCTTTCCCAGACCGGAGCGCCGCGTTTTCTACCGGATGGCAGGCGTCAGAACTTGGCGCCCATTCGCAGCCCGACCGTGCGTGGATTGATCGGCACGATGTAGGGCCGCAGGCCGCACTGGCCGCACTGCAGGAACCGCGAGATCTGGCCGCGTTCGTCGAACAGGTTCGACACGAACAGTTCCAGGTCGAACTTCTCGAAGTTGGCGCCCAGCGACAGGTTGACGGTGGCGAAGGCCGGAAGCTCGCCGATGATCGCTGCCTCGCCCGCTCGCACTTCGCTGGTGGCGGAGCTCTGGTAGGCTGCGTTGACCTGACCGTAGACCTTGGTGGTGCCCATGTCCGCGGTGTAGCGCGCGGTGCCGGTGACCTTGAACTTCGGCGTGATCGGCAGGCGCGTACCGGCCGGCGACGAGATCGAATTCCCGCCGGTGGTGCACTGGTAGGTCGGGTCGTCGAACTCGCACAGGTTCTTGGTCATCTTGGCGTCGGTGTAGGCCGCCGCCAGCGTCAGGTTGAGCGGCCCGCCGCTGTAGGCAAGATCAGCGTCGATGCCGCGAATCCGCGCGTCCGGTCCGTTGTGGATTTCGGTGAAGCTGTTCGCACCCAGGAACGAGAACTGGAACTTCTTCCAGTTCTGCTGATAGATCGCGCCGTTGAAGCGCAGACCCGGAGCCAGGGTAGCCTTCCAGCCCAGTTCGAAGTTGTACAGGAAGTCCGAACCGTAGGGCGCCACGTCGGCCCGGCGGTTGATCCCGCCCGGACGGAAGCCCTTCGATACGGTGCCGTAGAACATCAGCCCCGGACGCGGTTTGAGGGTGGCGTTGAAGCGATAGGTCATACCCTCACCCGTGGCCTTCACCGGAATGACCTGTCCGTTCACCCAATTGCCCAGATTGGTGCAGGGGCTGCCCGGGACGACCGGCGGCGCGAGGGTGACCCCAGGCGTACCGGCAACCGGGCGCAGACGCGATCCGGTGGTGGTAAAGCACCCGGCCACACCGGTGCGCGACGATCCGGCCGCGTTGTAGGGCGTGTCGGAATAGTCCCCGCCCGGATTGCGGCCAAACCCGAAGAACCCGATCAGATCGTTGTGATAGAAGAAGGCGCGGGCACCGGCGGTGAAGGTCAGGATATCGGATGCATCCCAGCTCATTTCACCGAACATCGCATAGTCGCGGTCGATCCGGTGCTGCTGGGTCAGCCACAGCGTTCCCGGCAGGCCGTTGACCGACACTTCCGGTGCAAGCCCGGCCACCTGGTAATCCTGGTGAATGTCGTTCGACTGGTACTGATAGAACGCACCGGCGACCACGCGGAACGGCTCGGTCGAAGGCGAGGCCACCCGCAGTTCCTGGCTGAACTTCTTGAAGTGATCGCTGCCGATCACCTTCTGCGATCCGTTGATCGTGTTGCCCGACGAATCGACGAAGGACAAGCACCCGGCCAGGCCGCTGCACTGGAATCCGCTTTCGCTGATATAGGCGGCGTAGAGCGCGTCATAGGCTTCGGCATAGTCGGTGTAGTCCGACGAGCTGAAGGTCTTCCGGTCAAGATAGGCACCTGCATAGGTGAGGTCCCAGTTGCCCAGCTTGCCTTCGATCGTCAGCGCCGCCTGGACGAACTTGTCCGAACGGAATTCGGGGAAGAAGTGCTGGACCTGCAGATCGCCGACCGAGGCATCGTAGCCATAAGAGCCGTGGCTGCGGGTATCCTGGTACATGATCGCCGGAGTCACGGTCCAGCTGTCATCCAGGTCGATCTTCAGCGCGGCGCGGCCACCGGCGATTTCGGTGTCGTTGTAGTCCTTCTTCACCAGCGCCGAATTGTTCATGGTGATGCCGTCGTGGATGCATCCGGTCAGCACGCCTTCGCCATCGAAGACTGGCGTGCCGCAGAAGGTGCGGGTGCCCGGGACATTGTCAATGTAACCGGCGTCGCGCTGGTACCAGCCGACCACGCGCAGCGCCATGGTGCTGGCGATCGGCAGGTTGAGCATGCCTTCGAGCTTGCCGCCCCAGCCGCCCTTTTCGACCTTGTTGACTTCGCCGTCGACCCGGCCTTCGAACCCGGCAGTGCTGGGCTTGTTGGTGATGATGCGGATCGTGCCGGCTTCCGAAGAGGCGCCGTAGAGCGTGCCCTGCGGGCCGGACAGGCTTTCGATCCGGGCGATGTCATAGACATGGACATCAAGATTGCCGCCGATCGTGGTGACCGGCTGTTCATCGAGATAGACGCCGACCGAGGGGAGCGAGCCGGAATGGTTGCCGTCGCCGCCCGACGCAACGCCGCGCATGTAGATCACGGCGTTGCCCGGCGTGCCCGAGGTCTGGAACGAAACCGAGGGAAGCTGCTGGGCATAGCCCTTGAAGTCCGAGATGCCGAGCTGCTCAAGCTTTTGCGTGCCGAGCGCCTGGATCGAAATCGGAACGTTCTGCAGGCTTTCGCTGCGCTTCTGCGCGGTGACGATGATTTCGGTCGGATCGACGTCTCCGCCGGCGGTCTCCTGCGCGAAGGCGGGGAATGCGGTAACTGCTGTGGACGTTACAAGCGCCGTAATGGCGGCACGGCGGAAAGCACTGCGCATAAAATGCCCCTCATTGTTCTGGTGGGCGAAAGCCTGAATCCAACGGTGCAGCCCGTCAAGGCGAAACCGCTGGATTGTTGCGCGGTGCGAACAAGGAGTGGCAGAATTACAACGCCGCCGGGACCTGCGGGTAACTGTCAAGCACCGGCCCAAGCGCCGCGATCAACGGATCAAGATGCGCCGAATATGGCTTCCACGCGTCGGTTCCATCGCGGTTGATCGGGCGCCGGACCTGTTCCGAACTGGCTGTCCGCACCGCCCGTTCGGTCTTGTGGAACGACAGGCAGGCCTCTTCGAACCCGACCCCGCAGAAATCGAGCAGGCGCCGGACCTCGGCCTCGGTGTCCTCGATCAGGTCTTCGTGGATTACCCGGTGAACCGCACCGGGCTGGACCCGGTCAAGATGCGCCATCAGCCGAACGTAATCGCGGTAGTAGCGGCCCATGTCGTCAAGCGAATAGGAGAAGGCCTGCCCGTGGGCAAAGTGCTGCTTGAAGTTGGAAAAGCAGCAGTCGAGCGGATGCCGCCGCGCGTCGATGATCCTGGCCTGCGGCAGGATCAGGCGAATGAACGGCACAAAGGCCCAGTTGTTGGGCAGCTTGTCGATGAACAGCGGCCGATCCGTCTTGCGCTGGATGCGCGTGCGCTTGAGGTATTCTTCGCCCAGCCGGTGCCGCTGTTCCGCGGACATGGCCGCCAGGCCCTGCGGATAGTCCGCAACCTTGCGCGCCAGGGCCGGGATATCCCCCAGTTCGCCGGTGCCCTCGATCAGGCTGTGGCTCGACAGGATCTGCTCGATCAGGGTCGATCCGGCCCGCGGCATCCCGACGATGAAGATCGGATCGGATGCGGCAAATCCGCTTCCTTCGTTGGCAGAGAACAGCACGGGCGTGCTGGCTGCGATCAGCCGATCCACCATCGCCTCGGTCTCGGCCGGGTCGTAGCCCAGCTGCGGGCGCCGCAAGGCATTGCCCGCGGCGTAGTGCCGGAACGAGCTATCGGCCTGGCCACGGTCTTCCAGCGCCTTGCCCAGCGCGAAATCGAGATGGAAGCGGTCCTCGACCGCGATCCGGTCGGTCGCAAGCGCAGCTTCCATCGCCGCGATATCGCCGTCGGAGAAACGCACCGTCTTGAGGTTCGCAAGGCTCCACCAGGCTTCGCCCAGCTCGGGCATCAGCGCTATCGCCTTGCGGTAGGCGTCGATCCCGCGATCCTGCTGGCCGACCGTCTTGAGCATGTGCCCAAAGCTCATCCACACGCGCGGCTGGTTCGGTACCTCGTCCAGCACTTTCTGGTAGAGCGCGATCGCTTCGTCGAATTCGCCGATCCGGCCCAGCGCCGCGGCCTGGAGGTTGGCGTGACCCGCGTTCCCCGGATCCTCGCGGCTGACCAGATCGAGCTCGGCCAGCGCCTCGGCCGGACGGTTCTGGCGGTACAGCACCAGGGCAAGGTTGGCGCGCGCCGCGGTGAAAGCGGGCGAGAGTTCCAGGGCGCGGCGCAGCAGGTTCTCGGCATCGCGGTAGCGCCCGATCCGCCCGGCGACTTCCGACAGCATGCGGATCGCGGCGACTTCGTAGGGATCGTCCCGCAGGTGCGCGCGCAGCAGCGCCTCGGCGCGGGGAATGTCGCCCGCATTCATCGCCAGCGCCGCCTCGATCAGGCGCGGAGGATAGGTGCCGAGGCGCGAGAGCCAGGATTGGGTGGTGACGGTGGCCATTGCCGCGCCAAGAAACATGGTGACGCGCCGCAATCAAGCGATAGGTTGCATTCTTTCTTGGGGGAACATGCCAATGGCGGACGACAAGCGACCATTCGGACTGTGGACCGCAACGGCAATGGTTGTGGGTTCGATGGTCGGTGCGGGGATCTTTGTCCTTCCCGCGCAACTGGCCCCGTTCGGCTGGACCGGTCTGGCGGCGTGGATCGCTGCCGGACTTGGCGCCATGGCAATTGCCCTGGTGATTGCCGATCTGACCCGGACCATGCCCGAAGAACCAAGCCTGATCGCGATCTGCGGCGAAGTGCTGGGTCCGCTCCCCGGTGTGCTGATCGGGTGGTCCTATTGGGTCAGCCTGTGGTGCGGCACCGCCGTGGTGGCGACGACCGCGGCCAGTTACCTGTCATCGCTGGTGCCAGGGTTCACCGCCACGCCGCTGCAACTTGCTGTGGGTGGAACGGGAATAGCGACCGCACTCACGCTGCTGAACCTGCGCGGAGCGCGCGCCGCAGGACAGTTTCAGGTGGTCACGACGCTGCTCAAGCTGATCCCGCTGCTGGCGGTCGTAGCCATCCTGCTGCGGCTGGTGCTGACCGAACCGGGCCGGTTCGCCGTCACGCTGCACGCGCCGTTTGCCGCCGCCTCGCTCACCCCGGCGCTGACCCTGGCCTTTTTCGCCATGCTCAGCTTTGAAACCGCCAGCCTGGTTACCGAACGGGTGCGCGATCCGGCCCGCAATGTCGTGCGCGCGACGCTGGCCGGGCTGGGCGCGACCACCATGCTCTACATCGTGGTCTGCATGGGGATCGTACTGGCGCTCCCGGTCGACGTGCTTTCCGCCAGCCCCGCCCCTGTGGCCTATTTCGTTGAGAGTTTCTGGGGCGGCTGGGCCGGTAGCGCGGTGGCCCTGCTGACCGCAGTGGCCGGGATCGGCTATGTCAACGCCGCGGTCCTGCTGCAGGGCGAACTGCCGCTGACGGCCGTGCGCGGCGGGATGATGCCCGGCTGGATCGCGCCGACCAACCGCCACGACGTTGCCGCCTGGCCGATGGTGCTGGGCAGCGGCTGTGCCGTTGCGCTGATGATCGGCGGGGCCACCGGATTTGGCGCGAACCTGCTCGACTTCATGCTGCGCCTGACCGCCGCCGCGACGATCTGGTTCTACCTTGGCGCCTGCGTATCGGCACTGATTCTCAGGCGCCGACGGGTGCTGGCGCTGACCGGCATCGCCTTCTCGCTCTGGGTCCTTTACGGCTGCGGGCTGGAAGCGGGCGGCCTTGGCGTTCTGCTGATGCTGCTGGGCCTGCCGCTCTACTACGCAGCCCGGCGGGTCAGCTTCGCAGGATCTTCCGGATGAACGGCCGGTCCGCCAGGATCGCATGGGCCGCGTTGTGGCCCGGCGCGCCGGTCACTCCGCCGCCTGGGTGGGTGCCTGCCCCGCACATGTAGAGTCCCTTGATCGGCCCGCGGTAGTCGCCGTGACCCAGCACCGGGCGCGCGGCCCACAACTGATCCAGCCCCATGGTGCCGTGCATGATGTCACCGCCGATCAGCCCGAACTTGCGCTCCAGATCGAGCGGTGAGTGGATCTGCCGGGCGATCACCGCCTTCTTGAAGTTCGGCGCATGGTCGGTGACCGTGTCGATGATCAGGTCGGCCACCGCCTCGCGGTGGGTGTCCCAATCGACGTTGGGGTCGAACTGCTGGCAGAACAGGCTGGCGACGTGCTGGCCAGGAGGGGCCAGGCTGTCATCCACGGTCGAAGGAATCTTGATCTCGACGATCGGCTTCTTCGACCAGCCGTGCTGCTGCGCGTCGATGAAGGCCTGGTCCATGTAGTCCATGCCCGGCGCGATGATGATCCCGGCGGTGTGATGCTCGGCTTGGCTCTTGCCGGGCAGGACAGAGAAATCGGGCAGTTCGGACAGTGCCACGTTCATCCGGAAGGTGCCCGAACAGGTCTTGAAACCCTTGATCCGGCGCTTGAAATCGTCGTCCAGATCGCTCTGATCGACCAGCTGGCGGTAGAGCAGCGCAGGACCTGCATTTGAAGCAACGATGCTGGCCGCCAGTTCCTCGCCGCTCTCCAGCTTGACACCCTTGACCTTGCCGCCATCGACCAGCACCTGCGCCACGGGCGCTTCAAGGCTGATCTCGACGCCGGCGTCCTCGCAGGCCCGGGCCATCGCCTGGGTGATAGCGCCCATCCCGCCGACCGCATGGCCCCAGGCGCCAAGTTTGCCGTTGACCTCGCCGAAGACGTGATGAAGCAGGACATAGGCGCTGCCCGGGGTCGAAACCCCGGCGTAGTTGCCGACCACCGCATCGAACGCAAAGGCCGACTGGACATAGTCGTGCTCGTACCAGCCATCGAGGAACTGGCGCGCCGATTTGGTGAAGATGTCGAGCAGATCGCGCTGGGTCGAAATATCGAGGTTGGCCATCGGCCAGCCCTGCTTCGCCGCCGCGACCAACGAGGACAGTCCGCCGCCGACATTGGGCGGGATCTGCAAGGACAGGTCGCGCAGCACGTTGGCGACCTTTTCCAGCGCCGCGTCATACTTGGGGTAGGCTTCGGCGTCCTTCTTGGAAAAGCGGGCGAATTCCGCCTCGGTCCGCCCGGCGCCGCCGCCAAGCTTCACATAGTCGTTCTCGAACGGGAAGAAGTTGGAGATCGTCCGCTCGATCACCCGGTAGCCATAGTCATGCAGCCGCATATCGGCGATCACCTTGGGGCGCAGCAGGCTGACCGTGTAGCTGGCGGTCGAGTTGCGAAAGCCGGGGTGGAACTCCTCGGTCACCGCCGCGCCGCCGACGATATCGCGCCGTTCCAGCACCCGCACCCGCATTCCGGCCTTGGCCAGATAGAAAGCGCAGGTCAGGCCGTTGTGGCCACCGCCAATGATCAGGGCGTCATAGGTCTTGGTCATTCTTCACTCCCGATGGCGGGTCTCTGGCCCACCCCTGTCCCCTCACGCAGAGATGAGGGGGATTGTGTCATGTCACTTCCCGCTCCACCCCGGCGCGGGCTGGAACGGTTGCCGGGCTTCCGGAATCAGCGCGCGGATCTTGCGGGCGAAGCTGCGCAGGCAGGTTTCGCTCGATGCCAGCGGGCCGACGCCATAGCTCTTGCTCTGCATACCCTGCTGGACCCGGCTGATCAGCCAGGTGTCCTCGGCGTTGACCACGCGATTGATCCGCCAGTTGGCATAGCGCACCAGCTTCATTTCCCGCCGGCTGTCCGGCAGGCAATAGGCCACCTCGCGCAGCAGGCATTCGGTCGGGCTGACCGGCAGCCACTGCATGAAGTCGATCTGGTCGGCATAGATATCGAAGGCCATGTTCGGCCACAGCTTGTAATAGAGCCAGCGGCCGTGCGCCGCTTCGGGCAGGTGATCGACCCGCGGCAAGTGGGTGCGGTAGAACGCCTCCCAGAAGTTCTGCTTCTCGCTCTTCACCACGTCGCCATAGAGCCGGTCGGCCCAGCCGTGCGGCTCGATCCGATAGGTCTTGCCGACCAGCCTGGTCAGCCCGTCATGCGCGACCGGGATGTGGAGGTTGTCGGAATAGTTGTCGCCGACGTTCTTCCAGTTAACCGCGCGCGGCCGGTGGCGGACGTCGCCCATCGGCACCATGTCCTCGAACCGGTAGAGAGCTACTTCTTGCTCGAACGGCGCCATCATTTCACCGACGGTCGGAAAGCCGCCGGGCGCAAGGCAGACGAAAACGAAGCCGTGCCACACCTCAAGCGCGACGGGCACCAGCCCGTTCTCTTCCAGCTTGAGCGCCGGATATTCGCTTTTCATCGGCACGCCCGAAAGGCGCCCGTCGCTCTCATAGACCCAGGCGTGGTAGGGGCAGACCAGCTTCTTCGTGCAACCCGAAGGTCCTTCCACCAGACGCATGGCACGGTGGCGGCAGACGTTGGTAAAGGCGCGGACCTGCCCATCCTCGCCGCGGATAACCACCACGCTTTCGCCCAGATAGTCGATCGTGCGATAGTCACCCGGCTTCGCGATTTCGCTGACGTGACAGACGATCTGCCAGCTGGGGCGGAACACCCGCTCCATCTCCAGGTCGAAGAACTCCCGGTCGTGATAGATCCAGCCCGGCAGGCTGAAATCGGCATCGGGGTCGGCCGCGTCACCAGCGATTTCGGCAAAGGCATGGTCGAGCCTGGTCATGGGCGAATCGAATCCTTGATCGTCTTGTTGAACGATCGTATAACAAGCGCGATGACAACGCAACCCGCCTTCAAAAGAGCCGAGCCGGACGAGCGCCGCGCCAGTCTGGTGGATGCCTGCGCGCGGGTTCTGGCGCGCGAAGGCGCGGCCGGGGCCAGCGTGCGCGCGATTGCGCTGGAGGCAGGGGTTTCGCCCGGGCTGATCGGGCACTATTTCGGCGGCGTCGACGCATTGGTCGCGGCCACCTATGCCCGCGTCGAGGCGCAGGTCGCCGCGGCGCTGGACGAAGCGGTAGTCGCGGCTGGCTCCGATCCGCGCGCGCGGGTTGACGCCTATGTCAGCGCCAGTCTGCTGCCCCCGATTGCCGACAGCGAACTGCTTTCCACCTGGATCGCGTTCTGGAGCCTGGTCCGCGCCCGGCCGGAAATCGCCGGGCTGCACGACGAACAGTACGGACGGTTCCGCACCCGGCTGGAGGGCCTGCTGACCGAAAGCGGGATCGCGGCCCCGGCGTTGCGCCGTACCGCGATCGCGATCACCGCGCTGGTCGACGGGCTGTGGCTGGAACTGTGCCTTTCGCCCCGAACCTTTGCCCCGGGCGAGGCCGCCGACCTCGCCCGCGAGGGACTGGCCGCGCTTATTTCGACAGGTCGGTGAACAGGCTCAGGTAATAGGCGATCCCCGGACGGATGTTCGACAGCCGCACCCGTTCGTTGAGGCCGTGGGCGAAATCCTCTGAATCCATGCTGAAGCTGGGGCTGGCGCCATAGCTGGGCACGCCCAGCACACGGTACCACATCGAATCCGACGCGCCCGAGGCCTGGCTGGGGAAGATCGCCACCCCGGGATAGCCGATGTGCAGTGCTTTTTCCGCCGCGGCGACGAAATCGGGCCGCATCGGCGAGGACGGCGACGAGATCGAATCCTCGCCGCTGACCGCGGTGACCTTTACAACCGGCATGCCGATCACCCGTTCCAGTTCCTGGCGGATCTCCTCGCGGCTGTGGCCCGGGAACACCCGGCAGTTGACGTTGGCGGTGGCGCGCTGCGGCAGCGCGTTCTGGGCATGGCCCGCGCTGACCATGGTCGGCACGCAGGTGGTGCCGATCTTGCCGACATAGGTCGGGCTGGCGCGCAGCACCGCCGCAGCCGCTTCGTCCGCCGGGTTGGCGGCAAAGGCGCGCATCGCCGCGGCCAGCGTCTGGTCGGGTTCGAACGCGGCGGCCTTTTCGAAATAGGCCTTGGTCAGCGGGCTGAGTTCGGGCTTGAAGTGATAGGCGCCGACCTTTTCCAGCGCCTGCGAAAGCTGGACGATCGCGTTTACCGGGCGCGGGGCAGAGCTGTGCCCGCCCGGGTTGGTCACTTCCAGTTCGTAATCGTCATAGGTCTTTTCCGCGCCCTGCCAGGTCCAGTAGATCGGCCGGGCGGTGCCTTCTTCCAGGGTGCCGCCGCCGCCGTCGATGTTGATCACCAGCTCTGCATGCTTGAGCCGCTCGGCGATGATCCGCCCGGTCTTCATCGTGGTTTCCTCGTCACCCGAGAACTGGAGGATGATCGTCCGCTTCGGCTTGTAGCCGCTGCGGCGCAGCTCGATCAGGCTGGACGTCGCCAGCGCCGCATCGAACTTCATGTCGCTGGCCCCGCGGCCATAGAGGATACCGTTTTCCACAACCGGGGTGAAGGGATCGCGGGTCCAGTCCTTGGGATCGGCCTCTACCACGTCCATGTGGCCGGAAATCACCAGCGGCTTGAGGGCCGGATCGGTGCCCTTCCAGGTGGCGATCAGATAGGCGGTGTCCTCCATCGGCGTAATCTCGACGTCGGCGCTGTCCCAGCCGCCTGCGACCAGCGCGCCGCGCACCACTTCCAGCGCCTCGGCGGTCTTGTTGCCGGGCCCGCGGACCGAGCGGATCGCGATCAGCCGCTTGGCCAGATCGAGCGTCTGCGCCTCTGCGTCAGGCCGGGCCGGGACGCTGCGGGGCTTGGCTGGCAGCTGGGTTGCGGCAAGGGCAAGGGCGGAACCGAAAAGGGCAAACCGGGCGAAGGGCGGCATGGCGGCTAATCTCCTGTCAGAATTTTCGAACTGTTGCCGGAACCGGCACCAAGGATCGACAAAGCTTGCACGCCCCGGCAAGGAATACCAGCCTCGCGCGTTTGGCAGCGCGCACCCGCGCAAATCCGTGCGTTCGCAGACGTATTCACGCCGCAAGCGGTGCCAGGGGGCGACCGCGCGGGCTGGCGCGGCCCAAGACCCGCTGCTAACCCGGCGCTCGCCTCCGGCCCTTTCGGCCGGTCGCGAGAGGACAGGCCATGAGCTTTACTGCTGACCGACTGCTGCTGTTCGGCGCCACCGGCGACCTTGCCCAGCGCATGCTGCTGCCGTCGCTGTGCGCGCTGCACGATGACCAGTTGATTGCCTCAGACGTAAAGATCATCGGCACCGCGCGGTCCGATTATGACGATGACACGTTCCGCACCTTCGCCCGCGAAGCGCTGGAAAAGTATCTTCCCGATTTCCGCAAGCCGGCGATCGAATCGTTCCTGCCGCGGCTGTCCTACCAGGTGCTTGACGCGACCCAGCCTGATCACTTTGTCGACCTTGCCGACGAGATCGGGACGATCGAACGCGGCATGGCGATCTTCCTCTCTACCGCACCCAGCCTGTTCGAACCGACCATTACCGGGCTCACCCAGGCCGGGCTGACCGGCGACAAGGTGCGCATCGGTCTGGAAAAGCCGCTCGGCACCAGCCTCGATTCCAGCCGCGAAATAAACGACGCCGTCGCCCGCGCCTTTTCCGAGGACCGGATCTTCCGGATCGATCATTACCTCGGCAAGGAAACCGTCCAGAACCTGCTGGCGCTGCGCTTTGCCAACATCATGTTCGAACCGCTGTGGAACGCGGCGCATATCGATCATGTCCAGATCACCATTGCCGAGACGGTCGGCCTGGAAAGCCGCGCCGGCTATTATGACGGCGCCGGGGCACTGCGCGACATGGTGCAGAACCACTTGCTCCAGCTACTCGCGCTGGTGGCGATGGAGCCGCCGGCCAATTTCGATGCCACCGCGATCCGCGATGAAAAGGTGAAGGTCCTGCGCGCCTTGCGCTCAGTCGACTTGAACGAAACCGTCACCGGGCAATATGTCAAAGGCGCGATCGATGGGCAGTCGGTTCCGGGTTACGACGATGAACTGGGCAGCGACAGCGACACCGAGACCTTCGTCGCGATCAAGGCGCATCTCGATAACTGGCGCTGGCAGGGCGTGCCGTTTTACCTGCGCACTGGCAAGCGGCTGCCCGAACGCAAGACCGAGATCGTGGTCCAGTTCCGCTGCATCCCGCACTCGATCTTTGCCTCGCGCGGGGCCAAGTCC
>JBJTMC010000146.1:0-5951 GCA_046063325.1 Novosphingobium sp. | reverse complement strand
TGCGGGAAGCGAGAAGTTGGCCATGTCTGTCCCTGTCGAATGGCGGCCGCGGGGCCGTTCCGTGCGGCCCTCTCTAGCGATTGTGCGCGCCGGGGCAAGGTGGTGCGAACGGAAAATCGACCGACTTTGGTAGGGTGAGAGACTGGCGAACCGTCATCCCGAAATGTCATGCCGGACCATATGGACCACGGCGAGGCCCAGCACGACCAGGGCGATGAGGCCGACCGCGATCCAGACGATCAGCCCCATCCGATACAGCAAACCGTGCGACCCGACCCGTGACCGAGAATGGGTGGAGGGCTGCAACACGTCGGCTTCGTTGGCGGCGTTTGCCGTCAAGTCGTCGACACCCTCCGGGATCGAGTGCTGCTCCACCCCTTCCCTGGCCTGAAGCTGGATTGCCTTACCTGTAAGCGAATTACTGGTGGGTATGGTGATCACCAAGGTGCTGGTATCGCGATAGAGTCGCCCGATCCTGGCCCGCGACATTCCGCCCAGGCGTTGCCGGATCATCTCGATCCGCTGGTTCACCGCACTCTCGGATATTCCCAGTTTTCTTGCTATTTCCTTGCTGGTCATGCCTTCGGATACCAGCGCAATAACCTCGCGCTGCTTGTCGGTCAGGGCATCCAGCAGGGCAGTTTGTTCGACGAGATCCGGCATGTCTGGGCCGTGTTTAGTCAGCCCTTGCACTGGCACCAAATTTATTCTGCTATCTCTGGGGATGCGGCTATCATGCAGCTTGCAGAAGCGGGAAGGGGTAGTCGATGGGTTTGGCGCAGTGGTATGACGAACACATCGTCCCGCGGTTCATTCAATGCGCCTGTGCAAGCCCGGCCATCGCCGCGCTGCGCGAGAAGGTTGTTCCGTTGGCACGCGGCGCGGTGTTTGAAATCGGCTGCGGCGGCGGCATGAACCAGCCCTATTACGACCCGTCCAGGATCACCTCGTTCGCAGGGATGGATCCGTCGGCCAAGGGCCTTGACTATGCACGAGAGGCTGTTGCCAGCAAGGGCTGGGCCGCGGATGTCCGTCAGGGTTTTGGCGAGGCTATTCCTTTTGGTGATGCCAGTTTCGATACCGTGGTCTGTACCTTTACCCTGTGCTCCGTGGCGGACCAGGCCCAGACGCTGAAGGAGTTGCGCCGGATCCTGAGGCCGGGCGGACGGCTGCTCTACGCGGAACACGGCAAGGCGCCCGATGCCGCGGTGCAGAAGTGGCAGGGCCGGATCGAACCGCTATGGAAACGCCTTGCCGGAGGCTGCCACCTGACTCGCCCGGTAACTGCCGCGATTGCCGCTGGCGGATTCGAGGCGCACGAAGCCGGCGAACGCTATACACCAAAGATGCCGCGCTGGGCTGGCTGGATGGAATGGGGTGAGGCCGTGAAGGCGGGGTAGGGGCTCTTACCGCCCTTCGGTAAACACCTTTGCGCCACCCTGAGCCCATTCCATCAAGGCCTTGATCCGCTTTTCGGCGCCTTCGGGATCGGTGTCTATCGCGGGGACGGCATCAACGATCGCGGCGAAGTGCTGGGCCAGCATGTCTTTCGTTTCAGGGTAGGGGATGATGTAGAGCGCATTCGCCTGGATCCCCTTCATGATGTTGGCGGCCAGTTCCTCGGGCTCCATCCCGTGCTGATAGATCGAATCGAGCGAAGCGATCGCCTCCTCGCCTTCGACATAGCCTGACTCGCCATATTCGGCGCTGCGGGTCAGCGTGGCGCGCGCGATGTTCGATTTGATGTTGGCGGGGCAAACCACCGAAACGCCGATGCCGTATTTCTCAAGCCCCTGGCGATAGCCTTCCATCAGGTTGATCACCGCCGCCTTGGCCGCCGAATAGGGACCGGCCAGCGCCGAACCGGTAAATCCGCCCAGCGAGGCGACGGTAGTGATATGACAGGGCTTGCCGCTGGCAATCATCCGCGGAACGAAGGTCACCATGCCGTTGACCACGCCGCCCAGGTTGACGCCGATCAGCCAGTCGAAATCGCCGTAGGTGGTCTTTTCGATCGGACCGAAATTGTTCACGCCAGCCGTATTGAAGAGCAGCGTCGGGGCCTGACCGAAGACCTCTTCCACCTCATCCGCAGCCGCGGCGTAGGCGGCCCGATCGGTGATATCGAGCCGGATCCCGTGGCATTCGATTCCGTCAGATCTCAGCTCGACAAGCGCGGCATCGACCGCTTCCTGACGGATATCTGCGATCACGATCCGGCAACCGGCCCGGCCGAAGACCTTGGCTTGGCCCAGCCCTGCGCCCGATGCTCCACCGGTGATGAAGGCCAGCTGACCCGCGAAATCCTGCATTTTGAACCTCTCCTCGTTGCGGCCATTCTGTCTGGCCGAGGAGCGGGACGCAAGCGGAATTGATAACGAATGTTAGAATGAACGAACTTCGCCGATCTGCAGGATCCAGGCGTTGGCCTGCCCGTATTGCTGCTCAAGTGCGGCCTGACGGAAGCGAACGGGGGCTTCGAAGGGATCTTCGGGCGTCAACATGATGCTGCCCCAATGCATCCCGATCGCCGCTTTTGCCCCGATATCGCGGGCGATGGACACACCCTCTTCGGGTGTGGCGTGGCTTGGTTCCATGATGACCCTTGGGGTATAGGCCCCGATCCCGACCAGCGCGAGATCGAACGGCCCGACGCGGCTGCCGATCTCACGGAAAACCGCGCCATAGCCGGTATCGCCACCGAACCAGACCTTGCGTTGAGCCGACGCGATGGCGACGCTCATCCAAAGGGTCCGGTTGCGGTCAAACAGGCCGCGGCCGGAAAAATGTACGGCGGGCAGCCCGGTGATCGAAAGGCCGTCCAGCTGCCATGACTGCCACCAGTCAAGCTCGAACACGCTGACAAAGCCGAGTTTGCGGATCAGCTTGCCAAGGCCCAGCGGGCAAACGACCGGCGTTTCAGTCCGCCAACGGTAGGCTTTCAGCGCGGCCGTATCGACATGATCGTAGTGGTTGTGGCTGATCACGATCAGATCGAGCTGGGGCAGGTTCTTGGCATCGACCGCCGGAGGCAGGAACCGCTTTGGTCCCAGGCCCACCGGGCCGGCTGTGCGCGAAAGATAAGGATCGGTCAGCACCAGCTTGCCGGCCATGCGCAGCGCGAAGCAGGCGTGGCCCAGCCAGGCGATCTGGTTTTCTTCCAGCGCGGAAAGATCGGGGGCCTGGGGCGCGACCAGATCCACCGGGATCGGGGGCAAGCTTGCCCGCCGCATACCCCAGAAGAACTTGAGGAAATCCGCCAGTACGGCTCGTTGCGGCGGACTGCCCGGCGGATTGACAAAGCCCCCGCCGCGGCGGTGATGCGCCGGGCGAGGGCCCTGATCGTCCATCGTCTGGCGGTATCCTATTCGCCGAAGGTCCGCTGCCACCAGCCGCGGCGCGGTGAGGCAGTGTCTTCAGCGGCGGCATCCGCAGGTTCGGCAAGCGGTTCAGCCACCGGTTCGGCAACAGCCTTCTTGCGAGTCCGCTTCGGCTTGGCCGGAGCCTCTTCGACTGGAGCCGCGTCTTCGGCAACAGCAGCCGGAACTTCTTCGGCCACGGTTTCGGCTTCGGCCTCAACCTTCTTCTTGCGGGTCCGCTTTGGCTTGGCCGGGGCTTCTTCCGCGGCCGGTTCTTCGGCAGCTGTCGGTGCTTCTTCTATCGCCGCTTCAGGCTCTGCCTCAGCTTCGACCTTCTTCTTGCGGCTGCGCTTGGGCTTGGCCGGTGCCTCTTCGGCTTCGGCGGCAACGGGTTCCGGCTGCACTTCGTCCGCAGCTTCGGCTTCGTCGGCTTCTTCGGCCGAGGCCTCGCCGCCCTCGTTCACGCCTTCGCCTTCACCGCGACCGCGGCCGCCACGCCGACGACGCCCGCGGCGGCGCTTCTTGCGCGGCGCTTCGCCATCGGCGCCCTCGCTCCGCTCTCCGCGGTCTTCGCGCTCGTCACGGTCTTCGCCCGAGGCGTCGTCATCGCCGTCCTCGGCATCGTCGGAATCGCGCGGGGCGCGGTCCTCGTCACGGTCACGGCCACCGCGACGACGGCGCTTGCGGCGGCGCTTGCCGCGGCCTTCGCCATCATCGTCGCCGCGCTCTTCGGCTTCGTACTCGTCCTCTTCCTCGACGATGTCGTCGTCATCCTCTTCGATCGCGAGCGGTTCGAAGCGGGGTACGAATTCCGGCCGCGGTCCGGCCGAGGCCACCCGCATCTTTGCCCCTTCGTTCTCCCCTTCGGGCAGGACTTCCACCCGCACGCCATAGCGTTCCTCGATCTCGCCAAGGTCGGAGCGCTTGGCGTTGAGCAGGTAAACGGCCGCTTCGGTGCTGGCGAACAGCGATATGATAGAGCCCTTGCCCTTCGCGGCTTCGTCCTCGATCAGGCGCAGCGCGGAAAGACCGGCGCTGGATGCCGTGCGGACCAGGCCGGTGCCGTCGCAGTGCGGGCAGCCGCGGGTGGTCGCCTCCAGCACGCCGGTGCGCAGACGCTGGCGGCTCATCTCCATCAGGCCGAAGCTGGAGATCCGGCCGACCTGGATGCGGGCGCGGTCGTTCTTGAGCGCGTCCTTCATCGCTTTCTCGACCTTGCGGACGTTCGAGCCGTACTCCATGTCGATGAAGTCGATCACCACCAGCCCGGCCATGTCGCGCAGGCGCAACTGGCGCGCGATCTCACGCGCGGCTTCAAGGTTGGTGCTGAGCGCGGTCGCCTCGATCCCGTGTTCCTTGGTGGACCGGCCCGAGTTGATGTCGATCGAGACCAGCGCCTCGGTCGGGTTGATCACGACATAGCCGCCGCTTTTCAGCTGGACCACAGGATCGTACATCGCGGTCAGTTGATCCTCGGCGCCGTAACGCTGGTACAGCGGCACCGGATCGGCATACTGCTTAACCCGCTTGGCGTGGCTCGGCATCAGCAGCTTCATGAAGTCGCGCGCGGCGCGGTATCCGTGTTCGCCCTCGACCACGACTTCGTCGATCTCGCGGTTGTAGATGTCGCGGATCGCGCGCTTGATCAGATCGCTGTCCGAATGGATCAGCGCCGGAGCCGTGCTGTTCAAGGTGGTTTCGCGAATCTCGTCCCACAGGCGGGCGAGGTAATCGAAGTCCCGCTTGATTTCGGTCTTGGTGCGCGAAAGCCCGGCGGTGCGGACGATGCAGCCCATGGTCTTGGGCAAGTCCATTTCCGCGATGATCGTCTTGAGCCGCTTGCGGTCTGCAGCCGAGCTGATCTTGCGGCTGATGCCGCCGCCGTGGCTGGAATTGGGCATCAGCACGCAGTACCGGCCGGCAAGGCTGAGATAGGTGGTCAGCGCCGCGCCCTTGTTGCCGCGCTCTTCCTTGACGACCTGGACCAGCAGCACCTGGCGGCGCTGGATGACGTCCTGAATCTTGTAGCGGCGGCGCAGCGCCATGCGCTTGTCGCGCAGATCGTCGGCCGCCTTGGCATGGGCGCGGTTGCCGCTGCCGCCCTGACGGCGACGACCACGGCCGCGGCGGCGCGGTTCGTCGGTTTCGCTGCTCTCGTCGGCTTCTTCACCGTCGTGATCGAAGCCATTCTCGACCAGGCCGTCCTCGATGGTCGCGACCTCGTCCTTTTCGGCGGTGTCGACTTCGGTCACCCCGCCGAAATCATCATCGTCGTGGTGATGATCGTGGCTTGTCCCGGCCATGTCATCGGCCAGGCGTTCCCCCAGTTCGTCGTCTCCGACGAAATCTTCCTCACCTTCGGCGATGGCGCGCAGCGCGGCCTCTTCCTCGGCGTGGGCAGCTTCCTCGGCAAGAAGCGCCTCGCGGTCTTCCTTGGGGATCTGGTAGTAATCCGGATGGATCTCGCTGAAGGCGAGAAACCCGTGCCGGTTCCCGCCGAAATCGACGAAAGCCGCCTGCAGCGAGGGTTCTACCCGGGTAACCTTGGCGAGATAGATATTGCCCTTGATCTGCTTGTGATCTGCAGATTCA
>JBJTMC010000145.1:0-36220 GCA_046063325.1 Novosphingobium sp. | reverse complement strand
TACAGCATGACCTTGGCCTTGCCCGCTTGCGGGCTGTGGACCACCGGCGAGTGGAACACCGCATCCTCCGCGACCTGGGCTGAAAGCAGGCCGGCATCGCCACCGCTGTTCATGTAGGCGTGCCAACGATCGACCCCTGCCTTGGCGCTCATCCGGATATCCTTTCCTGCTGCGTGTGGGTGCATCATGCCGCGACTTGCCCTTCAGTTCCAGCCTGCCCTATCGTGGCAGGATGACGGCAGGCTATCAGGCGGAAATCGAGCAAGGGTTGGCGGCGCTTTCCGCCCGCGATCCGGCGCGTGCGGCAGAGCTGCTCCGCACCGCAAGTCTGGCCGCACCAAAGGCCGAAATGGCCTGGCTCGCATTGGGTAATGCCGAGCTTGCGCTGGGCAACCGCGACGCTGCCGAGGCCGCGCTCGACCAGCAACTCGAGCAGGTCCCGCGCGATGTCGGAGCGCTCCTGCTCAAGGCCTGGCTGCGCGAGCAGGCAGGCGATGCCCGCGCGGCGGTCAGCTTCTACCGCGCGGCGCTGAACCAGACCGCGGTCGACGGGGGCGTGCCGGGCCCACTGGCGAGCCTGCACCGCCACGCTGGCCAATATGTCGATCAGGCCAGCGACGGGTTTGAAAACTTTCTGCTCGACCGGGTCGGGTCCTCGCTTTCGCCGATCATGGCCGAGGCGGTCGAACTGCTCACCGGCAGGCGCCAGCTCTATCTGCAGGAGCCTTCGGTGTTCTATTACCCGGGGCTGCCGCAAAAGCGGTTCTACGATCCGGACGACTTTCCCTGGCTTGCGTCGATGCTGGCGCTGGTCCCGCAGATGCAGGCCGAGCTGGCTGCCGTCCTGAAGGATGGTGCGGAGGGTTTCTCGCCTTACGTCCACCGCAAGCAGCACCGGCCGGCCCCGAATAGTCCGCTGCTCGACAGTCCGGCCTGGACGGCGTTCCACTTCTGGCGCGACGGTGTGCTGGACGAAGGCAACGCGGCGCGCTGTCCGGCGACGATGGAGGCGCTGGGCCATGCTCCGCTGCCGCAGATTCCGGGCCGTTCGCCCAACGCGCACTGGTCGCGCCTGCTGCCCGGCGCGCACATCGCCGCGCACACCGGAATGCTCAACACCCGTCTGATCTGCCACATTCCGATCCTGACGGCCCCCGATTGCTGGTTCCGGGTCGGCAGCGAGGTGCGCGGCTGGGTCGATGGCGTGCCGCTGGTCTTCGACGATTCGGTCAACCACGAAGCCAGGAACGATGGCCCGCTAGAGCGCGTCGTCCTGCTGTTCGAAATCTGGCGGCCCGAAATTGACGAGGCCGACCGCGAGGCGATCGGCCGCATCTTCCAGGCGATCGGCGAATACGACTAGGCGAGGTTCGCCGCGAAGAAGGATTCGGTCCGGCTGTCTGCAAGCTGCGCTTCGGCATCCTGGCGGCGGTCACCCATTTCCGCCGCGAAGCCGTGCGGCATCCCGGGATAGTCAAAGAGGGTCACGCGCGGATGATCGTCGAGTCCGCCGTGCATTGCGGCCTGCGCCTCGGCCGAGACGAACTGGTCGGCCCCGGCGATATGGAGCAGCAGCGGCCGGGCGATGTGGTGTGCCTCGTCCAGCATCTGATCGATCATCACCCCGTAATAGCCAACCGAGGCATCGATATCGGTGCGCGCGGCCGCCATATAGGCGAGCCTTCCGCCCAGGCAATAGCCCGCGCAGCCAACCTTGCTGACTCCCTCGGCCGCGCGGATCCAGCGAATCGCGGATTCGATGTCGTAGACCCCATCGCCGGGATCGTATTGCTGGAAGTAGCCGAAGGCCTGGTTCAGTTCCGCCTCGTTGTCGGGATTGAGTTCGACCCCCGGGGCAAACCGCCAGAAGATGTCCGGTGCAACCGCCAGGTATCCCGCGGCCGCCCATTTGTCAGCCTTCTGGCGGATTCCGGGGTTGACCCCGAAGATCTCCGGAATGACCACGATCGCCGCCGTGGGTGGAGCGGCGGGGCGGGCAACATAGGCGGGGATCGCGCCATCGCCCTTGATGGAGGGAATCTGGACGGTTTCGGTCATGGCGCTCTCCGTAGCTGGTTCGGCTCCACCCTAAGCGCCGAGTGGACTTTGTGAAGGCCCTATGCCAGCTTGCACGGACGGGAACCTGGGTGCCGCAAGGAGCAAGCAATGAAAGTCCATGTCGAGATCGATTGCACCCCGGAAGAGGCGCGCGCCTTCCTTGGCCTGCCCGATGTCAGCAAGGCCAACTCGGTCTATATCGACATGGTTTCCAAGGCGATGAAGGGCGCCGGCTCGGTCGAACAGGTGCAGGACTTTGCCAAGAACCTGGCGCCGATGGGCCAGGTCGGGCTCAAGCTGTTCCAGCAGTTCATCGAAAGCGGCAGCGCCTTTGCCGCGGCGGCGGGCAAGAAGAAGGACGACTGATCCTCGCCCGCGGCGGCAGGACCTGCTAGACTCGCGTAATGGCCGACACGATTTTTGCCTTGTCCAGTGGTTCGCCTCCGGCGGCGATCGGTGTCGTGCGGGTAAGTGGTCCCAAAGCGCGCGATGCCTTGCTCGATCTTGCCGGACGTGTTCCCGCGCCGCGCCGCGCCGCCCTTGCGTACCTGCGCGACCGTCAGGGGGCGGCAATCGATCAGGCATTGGTCTTGTGGCTGCCCGGCCCGGGCACCGAAACCGGCGAAGATACCGTCGAACTGCAATGCCACGGCGGCCGCGCCGTGATTGCCGCGGTCGAAACGGCCTTGGCCGCGATCCCGGGCTTGCGCCGTGCCAAATCGGGTGAGTTCACCCACCGTGCGTTCCTCAACGGCAAGATCGACCTGGCCGAGGCCGAAGGGCTTGCCGACTTGCTCGAGGCGGAGACCGAGCTGCAACGGCTTTCCGCCATCACCATGGCCGGAGGGGCATTCTCGCGCGAGGTAGAGAGCTGGCGCGCTGAGTTGCTTGCGCTGTCTGCCGCAGTCGAGGCGGTGCTCGATTTTGCCGATGAAGACGATGTGGCCACTTTGCCGGCCGATTTTGCTGTGAAGGTCGAATCGCTCGGCAGGGTGCTGAGGGCCTGGCTTGATCGGCCCCGCGCCGAATTGCTGAAAGAGGGCTTCCGGGTGGTGATCGCAGGGCCGCCAAACGCAGGAAAAAGCACTCTTTTCAACACATTGGTTGAAGCTGAGGCGGCGATTGCCACCCCCATTGCCGGGACGACCCGCGATGTCCTGACCCGCCCGGTGGCGATTGCCGGAGTGCCGTTCCTGTTTGCCGATACCGCTGGTCTTCACGATGCGGTCGACGATGTGGTTGAGGCGATTGGGATCGAACGCGCACTCGAAGCGCTCGATCGTGCCGACCTTGTCCTGTGGCTCGGCCCGGAAGAGATGGGCCCGCCCGGTGCCTGGGAGATCGAAGGCCAGATTGACCGGACCGACCACCCGGCCAAACGCAGCCCGCGCCACCGGATCTCTGCGAAGACCGGCGAGGGGATCGAAACCTTGCGCGCAGACCTGGTTGAAAGCGCCAGTCAGGCTTTGCCGCGTCCCGGAGAGGCCGCGCTCAACGAACGCCAGCACGATTTGCTGTCCCAGGCCCGGATCGCGCTTGATCAGGCAGCCGAGCACAGTGACCCGCTCCTTATCGCTGAGTCCTTGCGTCTCGCCCGGGTGGCATTCGACGGGCTGCTTGGGCGAACCGCGACCGAGGACATGCTCGATACGCTGTTCGGACGGTTCTGCATCGGCAAGTAAACTGTTCCACGTGGAACAATGCTGGCGATCATATCGGAAGCTGCGGGTCACTGCGGAAAACCGGCTCCCCCTTCGTCCTGCAATGCTCTAAGGGCGCGGGTAGTCATGCAGCAGTTCGATCTCATCGTTGTCGGCGGGGGCCACGCCGGAGTGGAAGCGGCAGCCGTTGCCGCGCGGATGGGCGCGCATGTCGCGCTGGTTAGCTTCGATCTGGATGCGATTGGCGCGATGAGCTGCAATCCGGCGATCGGCGGGCTGGGCAAGGGGCACCTGGTGCGCGAGGTCGATGCCTTTGACGGGATCATCGCGCGCGCTGCCGATGCCGGGGCGATCCACTACCGGATGCTCAACCGATCGAAGGGTTCGGCTGTGCAGGGTCCGCGTGTCCAGGCCGACCGCAAACGGTTCAAGGCCGAGGTGCAGCGTCTTCTGGGCCTTCAGGGCGACCTTAGCCTGGTTGCGGGCGAGGCTGCGTCGCTGCGGATCGAGCAGGGCAGGGTGGCCGGGATCGATCTGGCGGACGGAGCCGCGCTTGCCGCACCGGCCGTGGTGCTGTGCACCGGCACCTTTCTTGGTGGAGTGTTGTTCCGGGGAGAGGAGCGGCTTGAAGGCGGCCGGATTGGTGAAGCCTCGGCCCAGCGGCTGGCTGCGCAGTTGCGCGAAGCCGCCCTGCCGATGGCCCGGCTCAAAACCGGCACTCCGCCGCGGCTTGATGGGCGGACGATCGATTGGGCGGCGCTCGACGAACAGCCGAGCGATGCCGAGCCCTGGACCATGGCGTCGCTCGGGCCAGGCCGGGTCCTGCCCCAGCTGTTTTGCGCCATCACCCGGACGAATCCGCGCAGTCACGACGTCATCCGCGCAAACCTGCACCGTTCGCCGCTGTTTTCCGGGGCGATTGGGGCATCGGGGCCGCGGTACTGCCCGTCGATCGAGGACAAGATCCATCGGTTTGGCGACCGCGATGGCCACCAGGTGTTTCTCGAACCCGAGGGGCTCGATACCCCGCTGGTCTATCCCAATGGGATCAGCACCTCGCTTCCCGTCGACGTTCAGCTTGCCATGCTGCGAACCATGGAAGGGTTGGAACGGGTCGTAATGGCGGCTCCTGGCTATGCCGTGGAGTATGACCACATCGATCCGCGGGCCCTGCGACCAAGCCTGGAGCTGCGTGCGCTCCCGGGCCTGTACTGTGCCGGGCAGATCAACGGGACGACTGGTTATGAAGAGGCGGCGGCTCAGGGTCTTGTCGCCGGGATGCATGCCGCTGCCACCGTGCTCGGCCGCGATGGACCCGCGCTTGATCGGGCCAATTCGTACATGGCGGTGATGATCGACGACCTGACCCTGCACGGGGTCAGCGAACCGTACCGGATGCTCACCGCGCGCGCCGAATACCGCCTGCGGCTGCGCGCCAACAACGCCGCGACCCGCCTGACACCGCTGGGTCTGGCGCTGGGCTGCATCGGCGAGGAACGGTCGGAGTGGTTCGCCCGGCGTGAAACTGCGCGCGTCAAACTGGATGCGGCACTTGAACAGGAAGTTACCGGCAGCGCGCTGGCCTCGGCGGGGTTGCCAGTGCGGCCCGACGGCGGCAGGTTGAGCCTGCGCGACTGGCTAAGGTTCGGCGGGGTCGAACTGGCTGGTTTGCAGCCATGGCTTGATCCTGAAGTCGTCACCGATCCCGATCTGGCTGACGAAATCGCCGAGGACGCCGCCTATGCGCCCTATCTGGCCCGGCAGGACAGCGAACTGCGCGACCTGCGCGCGGGGGAGGCTTTGCCGTTGGGGGACGATTTTCCGTACGAGGCGATCCCTGGACTTTCGCGAGAGATGGTAGAACGGCTGAGTCAGGCGCGTCCGGCGACCCTGGCCGGTGCGGGGCGAGTTCCGGGGATTACCCCGGCGGCGCTTGCGGCCCTGTTGGTCCATGCCAGGCGCCGTGCCGCGTGATTCTGCAGGATGAAACGTCCGCCCGGGCCTGGCTCGCGGCGATGCCTGAATGGGATGCGGCGGCGCGCGACCGGCTAGAACAACTCGCGGCCTTGTTGATCACAGAGAACCGGGCTCAGAACCTGGTCTCCGATTCGAGCCTTGCGGCTGTGTGGGGGCGGCATTTCGCAGATTCAGCACAACTGCTCGCGCATGTTCCACGTGAAACATCCTCCCCCTGGCTTGATCTGGGAACCGGCGCTGGCTTTCCTGGGATCGTCATCGCCATTCTTCGGCCCGAATCCGAAATGGTGATGGTCGAATCCAGAGCGCGGCGGATCGATTGGTTGGAGCGGGTATGCGGCGCGCTGGCGCTCAAGAATGCGACGGTTGCCGGGATGAAACTGGAAGCACTTGAGACGCGCAAATTTCGCGCCATTTCGGCACGGGCCTTTGCACCTCTCCCCAAGCTGCTTGAACTATCCGCAAGATTCTCCACAAGCGAAACGGAGTGGGTGTTGCCCAAGGGGCGGTCGGCCCGGCAGGAACTGCAAGAGCTGCAGGGTTGGCGGCACCTGTTCCACGTGGAACAATCGCTGACCGACGCCGAAGCCGGTGTCATTGTCGGGAAACTGCTGGGCAGAAAGGGTGGAAAAGCGTGATTCGCGTAGCGATCGCCAACCAGAAAGGCGGGGTGGGCAAGACCACCACGGCGATAAATATCGCCACGGCCATGGCCGCGACCGGCTGGAAAGTTCTGCTGATCGACCTTGATCCGCAGGGCAATGCCTCAACCGGGCTCGGGTTTCATGCCGACGAACGCGAGCAAAGCTCCTACGACCTGCTGGTTGACCAGGTTCCGCTGAAGAATTGCGCCGTGCCGACCCGCATTCCCGGTCTCGACCTGGTGCCTGCCACGGTCGACCTGTCCGGTGCCGAAGTGGAGCTGGTTTCGGTCGAGAACCGCACGGATCGGCTGCGGACCGCGCTGTCGGGCGAAAGCGGCTATGACATTACCTTCATCGATTGTCCGCCGTCGCTTGGCCTGCTTACGCTTAACGCGCTGTGTGCGGCCGATACGCTGCTGGTCCCGCTGCAGTGCGAATTCTTCGCGCTCGAGGGCCTGTCGCAGCTGCTCCAGACGGTGGAACGGGTCCAGCAGCGCTTCAACCCGGATCTGGGCATTGTCGGGGTGGCGCTGACCATGTTCGATCGGCGCAACCGCCTGACCGACCAGGTCTCGGACGATGTCCGCTCGTGCTTGGGGGCGCTGGTGTTCGAATCGGTGATCCCGCGCAATGTCCGCCTTTCCGAGGCGCCGAGCCACGGTCTGCCTGCGTTGGTCTATGATCACACCTGTGCCGGGAGCCGGGCCTACATGGCGCTTGCCCGCGAGCTGATTTCCCGCCTGCCCGAGAAAAGGAAGGCCGCATGAGCGAAGATCCGGTAGTCCGCATTTCCGCGGCTAAACGCCCTGCGCTGGGCCGCGGGCTCGGCGCTCTTTTGGGGGATACCCGCCGCGAGGAACCGTTGGTGATGCCTGCTGCGCAGCGCTCCGCGTCAGGCGGGGCGGCACCAACCGGCGGGCTGGCCATGCTTGCGGTGGCGGACATCGTTCCGCACCCCGGGCAGCCGCGCCGACACTTTGCGGAAGAGGCGCTGGCCGAGCTTGCGGCTTCGATCGCCGCGCGCGGGGTAATCCAGCCGGTGATCGTAACGCCGCACGGCGCAGGGCGCTGGCGCCTGGTGGCCGGCGAACGTCGCTGGCGCGCCGCACAGCGCGCCCAACTTCATGAAATACCTGCGTTAATCCGCGATCTTGATGAGCGTGAGATTACTGCGCTGGCGCTGATCGAGAACCTTCAGCGCGAAGATCTCAATCCGATCGAAGAGGCGCGCGCCTATCATCGGCTCAGCGAAGACGAGGGCGTGACCCAGGCCGAGATCGCCAAGCTGGTCGATAAGAGCCGCAGCCACGTCGCCAATTTGCAGCGCCTGCTTTCGCTTCCCGAGCGGGTGATCGAGCTGGTCGAGGAGGGCAAGCTTTCGATGGGGCATGCCCGTGCACTGGTCGGATCCGACCAGGCCCAGATTCTTGCCGAGCAGGCGGTTGCAAAGCACCTCTCTGTCCGGGATGTTGAGCGGATGGTGCGCAAGCCGGGCGCGACTGCAGCCGCGCCGCGCCGTGCGCGCAGCGAACGCGATTCGGGCGATGCGGCGGACATTGCGGCCGTTCAAAGCCATCTGGAAGAATTCCTGGGCCTGTCGGTGCGAATCAACACCGATGCCGATCCGCGGTCGGGCGCGGTAACCATCCGCTACCGCACGCTCGATCAGCTCGACTTGATCTGTCAGCGTCTGACAGGCGGCGGAATCTAGGTCTTCTGCGGCATGGCGTGTAAATTGACGGGTAAAGTCTTAACGCAGCGCGCGTTTTGGTTAACCAGACCCGCAAGTAAACACTGAACCTAGTAGTCCTACTTACGGCGCTGCGAATGGGGGGTTTGCCGACCATTCGGGTGGTGCAGCAAAAGCACCGTCGGCACCAAGTTTGAAGGGACCAGAACAACATGCGCAATTCGCTTCGTCTCGCCGCAGTTGGCGCTCTCGCCGCTGCTTCGTTTGCTACCTCGGCTCAGGCCGCGACCACTGCTTCGGCCAATGCGACCGCTGAGATCCTCAGCTCGCTGACCGTTACCAACACCGCCGACCTTCAGTTCGGCCAGATCGCTGCGAACACCGGCGGCACCGTTACCGTCAATGCAAACTCGACTGTCGCGACCAGCGGCGCGCTGGTTTCGACCGGTACGCGCAGCCCGGCCGCCTTCGACGTCGTCGGTTCGCCGAACGCGATGGTCGTCGTGACGCTGCCCGCCGGTCCGGTCAATCTGACCCGCGCGCTTGGCACCGAAACGATGGTCCTGAGTGGCTTCAACACCAACCCGAACGGCGCTTTCCAGCTCAACGCGACCGGCAACGGCAGCTTCAATGTCGGCGGAACGCTGGCGGTTGCCAGCGGCCAGGTTCCGGGGACCTACGCGGGTTCGTTCCAGGTTTCGGTCGAATACCAATAAGTTACCTGACATCCCGCAAGGGGTGAAAAGGCAGGGGCCGCATCCGCCGCAAGGGGGATGCGGCCCTCTCTCGTTGTAGACCGCGACCGGCTTTGGTTAGCCGAAAATTAACCCTGATTTCCTATGTCTTGCGGGAAATCCCGTAGGACGCGCGCAGTCCCGGGGAAAACATCCTTTAGGGGGCCGCATGTTCCGCATTCCTGCTTTTCGTCAGTTCACGTTTGGCGCGGCAGCCCTGCTTGCCGCCGCAGCCGCCGTGCCGGCCCGGGCCCAGGGCGATCTGCTTGTCGCCCCGACGCGGGTGGTGATCAACAACGGCGGCACCGCCGAGGTGGTCCTCAGCAACATTGGCGAACGGCCAGCAACCTACCGCATTGCGCTCGAGCTGCGGCGGATGGATGAAAGCGGCGACTTCAACGACGTTGCCGAGGTCGATGCCAACCCCGGCGAACGCGCCGCGCTCGATATGGTGCGCTACGCGCCGCGGCGGGTGACCCTGCTGCCCGGACAGCCGCAGGCGGTGCGCATCTCGATTCGCCCGCCCGAGGGGCTGCCTGATGGCGAGTACCGCGTGCACATGAGCTTCCGTGCGGTACCGGCCGCGCCCGATCCCGCTGCCCCGGCTGAAACTGCGCCCGCAACCGGCGTTTCGATCAAGCTGGTGCCGATATACGGCATCACGATTCCGGTGTTCTTCCGCCAGGGCCGCCTCGAGGCCAAGGCCGGTATTTCCAACTCACATCTGGTCCGCACCGATGGCGGAGCCTTTGTCGAAATCGACATGGAGCGCAGCGGAACCCGTTCGGTCTATGGCGAGATCATTGGCAAGACGGCGCGCGGCGAGGTGGTGTTCAACCTGCGCGGGGTTGCGATCTATGCCGAAGTTGCGCGGCGCAAGGTTGAGGTGCCGGTCAACCCCGAGCAGCTCGCCAAACTGCACGGGCCAATCAAGATCGAATACCGCGAACTGCCCGAGAACGGCGGCGCGCTGCTCGCCGAAACCGCCGCGACCTTTCCCTGAGCGCGACCGCAACGCAAGCCCAGCATTCAGCCTGACGTCATGACCCACTGGCCCGCCTTCCTGCGCAAGACCGTCGCCCTCGGGGCGGCGGCTCTTGCCTTGTGGGCGATGCCGGCGCGCGCGGATTCGTGGAGCGCCAACGATGACGATGCGCTCATCCTCGAACTGCACAGCGGCAAGTACAAGCTGGGCGAATCCCTGCGCGGATACCAGACGCCCGAGGGCGTCTGCGTTGATTTCGCCGATCTGATCCAGACGCTCGACCTGCCGGTGCGACTCGACAAGAAGTCGCGCCGCGCAACCGGGTGGATCTTCGCGGAGGACCAGCGCCTGGTCATCGACCGCGATTCAAATACGGTACAAACCATGAACGGAAGCCGTGCGATCGCGGCCGGTGCGATCCGCGATACCCCGGAGGGCTGGTGCATCGACCTTCCTGCGCTGTCGACCTGGATGGGGGTTACCTTCAAGCCCGACCTTGGCAACATGGCGATCAAGATCGAAACCGATCGGAAGCTGCCGTTTCTCGAAGCGATCGAACGCAAGAGCCGCGCAGCGCGGCTGCGTCAGCCTGCCGACCGCGATTTCGATCTTGCCAGCCTGCCCCAGGCCGCATCGCCCTATCGCGATTGGCGCACCCCCTCGGTTGACGTCCAGGTCGAGGCCCGCTGGACCAGAAACGGCGGACTTAACACACAATATGAAGCACTTGCCTCTGGTGAACTGGTCGGCATGAGCTATACGGCGCGGCTGGCGGGGCGCAATTCGCCCGCGCCGGATTCGCTGCGCTTCAAGCTTTATCGCAATGATCCGGCAGGCGGGATGCTTGGAGGGCTGGGGGCGACCCAAGTGGCGCTCGGCGATGTCGATAACCCAAGCGGCGCGCTTGCCGCGCAAAGCGCGTTCGGGCGCGGCGCTTTCGTCTCCAACCGTCCGCTCAACCTTCCCGCGCGCTTTGGCCGGACCACGTTGCGCGGCACTTTGCCTGCCGGTTGGGATGCCGAGCTGTATCGCAACGGCGTGCTGCGCGCCTACCAGGCCGACCGCGGCGACGGACGCTACGAGTTCGCCGATATCGAACTTGAATTCGGGCAGAACGAATTCGACGTGGTGCTCTATGGCCCGCAAGGCCAGGTCCGGCATGAACGCTCCAGCCAGCAGGTCGGGGTGGAAAGCCTGCCTGCCGGCAAGACCTGGTACTGGGGCGGAATCGTTCAGGAAGGGTACGACATCATCGGCCTCGGTTCGTCGAGCTACGTGACCCAGACCGGATGGCGCTGGGGCATGGGGGTTGAGCGCGGGCTCGACAAGCGAACCACCACGGGGCTTGGCTATTTCAGCCTGACCCGCTCTGGACGGCGACGCCATTTTGTCGAAGCGAGCCTGCGCCGCTCGCTTGGTCCGGTTCTGTTTGACCTGTCGGCCGCCCAGCAATTCGGGGCTGGCCGGGCCTGGCGCGGCGAGGCCTTGGGACGAATCAAAGGCATGAATGTCGACGCGCAGGTTTTGTGGGTCGATGGCGAATTCGATTCGGATTTGGTCTCGATCGAACAGCGCCGCGGCTATAATTTGCGGCTTTCCGGTCCTGTGCGGGTCGGCGGCTGGCGCCTGCCGGTGGAATTCGCGGCCAATCACACGATCTCCAGGCAAGGATTGCGCGTAACCGAGCTGCTGACCCGCGGTTCGGCCCATATCGGACGGGCCTCGGTCACGCTCGAGCTGCTGCACCGCGTGCTAAGCGGACCGGCCATGCTGGTCGACGCCGAGGATCACGGCAACCGCGTGACGCTGATCGGCAATACGCTGATCGGACGGCTGCGCCTGCGCGGGCAAACCGAATTCGGGCTTGATGGCAATCACCCAGGGTTCCAGCGCGCCCAGCTGGTGGCCGATGCACCGCTGAGTGACGATGCGACCTTGCGGGTCGGGTTCGATCACGATCGGGTTGGCCACCGTCAGGAGTATACCATTGGTTACGTTCAACAATTTAGCCGATTCGCGCTTCGCGGCGAAGGGCGGATCGACAGCCGTGGCAATTTCGGACTGGGCCTGACCCTGGCGTTCAGCTTTGGCCCCGATCCGGCCGGAGAAGGCTGGCGATTCTCGCGTCAGCGGCTGGCCGAAACCGGACAGGCCTCGATCGAAGTCTACCGCGACGACAACGGCGACGGCTATCGCCAGGCGGATGAACCGGCGGTGCCAGGGGTTTCGGTCGAAGCCGGGTTCCGTCACAGCGATCGCGCCACCAACGACCACGGCCGCACCGTGATCGACGGCCTTCTCCCCTATGTCCCGGTGCTGGTCTCGATCGACACCAGCAGTCTTGCCGACCCGCTGCTCCAGCCCAAGGGGCCGGGGATGGTGGTGGTGCCGCGCCCCGGGGTTGCGGCACGGGTCGAACTGCCACTGGCGCCGACCGGCGAGATTGAGGCAATCCTGCTCGGTCCCGATGGCGAACCGCGCGGCGGCCTGGGGATCGAACTGGTCGATCCGGCCGGCCACGTGATCCAGCGCGGGGTCAGCGATTTCGACGGCTACCTGCTGTTCGATTCGGTGCCTTACGGGCTCTACCGCCTGCGCCTTAGCGGCGCCAACGCCGCCGCCCTGGGCGTGAAGCCGGAGCTTTTGCCGCAGCTGAAGATCGACCGGGCAACGCCTTCGCTGCGGCTTGGCCGCATCCGCCTGCAGCTGGGGCCGCCTGCGCCGGACATCGCCCGAACGCCCTGAGTGCTACCTTAACCGCTCGATTAAATTCCGGTTGACCGGCGCGGGCCGGGCGCTCTAGTCCCTGGGACATTGCACGCCCTGAGAGGAACCGCCATGTCGCTCGATTCGCTGGCCCGCACCGCCTATACCGAAGATCACGAAGCTTTCCGCCAGACCGTGCGGCGTTTCGTCCAGGACCAGATTGCCCCGCACCAGGCCGAATGGGCCGAAGCGGGAATCGTGCCCAAATCGATCTGGCCCAAGGCGGGCGAGCTGGGCCTGCTGTGCCCGACCGTGCCCGAGGAATACGGCGGGCTCGGCCTCGATTTCGGCTACAACGCGATCGTCGATGAGGAAAGCGCCTACCACGGCGGGGTCACCACCGGCTTTTCGCTCCAATCGGATATCGTCGCCAACTACATCATAAGCCACGGCTCGGAAGAGCAGAAGAAGGAATGGCTGCCCAAACTGGTTTCTGGCGAGGTGATCACCGCGATCGCGATGACCGAGCCGGGCACCGGGTCCGATCTTCAGGGGATGCGCACCACCGCCAGGAAGGATGGCAACCACTATGTCATCAACGGCAGCAAAACCTACATCACCAACGGTCAGAACGCCGACCTGATCCTGGTCTGCTGCAAGACCGACACCGAAATCCAGCCTGCCTACAAAGGGATCTCGATCGTACTGGTCGAGGCGCACCGCGACGGCTTCAAGCGCGGCCGCAACCTCGACAAGATCGGGCAGGACGAGGCTGATACCTCCGAACTGTTCTTCGAGGATGTCCGGGTGCCGATTACCAATTGTCTCGGTCAGGAAGGCCAGGGCTTCATCTACCTGATGAGCGAGCTGCCCCAGGAACGCCTCTCGATCGCGGTCTCGGCCCAGGCTTCCTCGCAGCGCGCCTTCGACATGACGGTGGACTACACGCGTGATCGCAAGGCCTTCGGCAAGCCGATCCTCGATTTCCAGAACAGCCGGTTCGTGCTCGCCGATCTTAAGGCCAAGCTGCAGGTTGGCTGGGCCCACCTCGATTGGGCGCTGGCCCGGCACATGAAGAAGGAACTGACCCCGGAAGAGGGCGCGGCGGCCAAGCTGTGGCACACCGAGCTGCAGTGGGAAGTGATGGACAAGTGCCTGCAGCTGTTCGGCGGCGCGGGCTATATGAACGAATACCCGATCGCCCGCGCCTGGCGCAGTGCCCGCGTGACCCGGATCTTCGGCGGGACCAGCGAGATCATGAAGGAGCTGATCGGGCGCAAGCTCTGACGGCAGGCCAAATTACCGTAAAGAGAAGGGGGCCGGTTGGCCCCCTTCGTGCGTTCAGTTGATCCGGACCCGCTTGTCGGGAACGATCTTTACCTGCTTGTCCGGGCGCGGCTTCGGCCGGGGTGGGATATAGCGGGTCCGCACCGGAACCCATTCCTCGGTCACCACGGTTTCCTTGCATTCGCGCGGCTGTGCCGGGGCAGCGGTCTGGACATAGGCGACTGGAACCATGACCGTCATCGGCGCATAGCCATAGCCGTAGACCGGTTGCCCATAGCCCTGGCCATAGGCCTGCTGGCGGCTGAGAGCCTGATCAAGATAGGCCTCGCAATAGTCACGCGCCGAACGCCGGTCGGCCGCGTCACCGATCGCCCCGCCGGCCATTGCGCCAACCGCCGCACCAGCGACGGTGCCGACCACACGGTCCCCGCGGCCAGCAACCCGGTTGCCGACGACCCCGCCAATCAGTCCGCCGATCACCGCGCCGCCAACCCTGTTGCCGTTGCCGTGACGGCTGCGGCATTCGGCCAGCCATTCAGCCCGGGCCTGTTGCCACGCCGGACTGTCATAGCCCGCCTGGCCGATCGGCGCGGCTGTCGGCACGGCGCCGTTCCACACCGGGCGGCTGTCGGGCATCGGGCCGTCATAGACATGGCCCTGGGCATCGGGCACGCCGGGCGGTGGTGGCGGCAGGCTGGCTGGCTGCTGCGCCAGGACCGGACTGGCAAATGCCAGCGCGGCTGCGCCCAGGATGACGGTGCGAAGGGTCCGGACGGACATGGCTATCCCCTGTGTATCGGGCCGGGCGATTCCGGCATTAACCCGTTAGTTACCATGACGAACGAGGCGATACCAAGGGTGGGGCGGCACCTGTCTTGGCGCTGTCCCGGTTTGGAGCAGGCGTTGCCGCTCTAGACTGCGGACGCGATGACTGCTGCCAGTTGTTCGATGCCGGCGGCGTCCTCGGCGTCGAATCGTGCGGCTTCGGGGCTGTCGAGATCGATGACGGCCACAACCGTTCCGCCGCGAATCACCGGAACGACGAGTTCGGAGGCGCTTGCCGCATCGCAGGCGATATGGCCGGGAAAGGCGTGAACATCCGCAACCAGCTGGGTTTCGCCCAGCGCGGCGGCCGTACCGCAGACCCCCCGGCCCAGGGCGATGCGGATGCAGGCCGCTCGGCCCTGGAATGGCCCCAGCACCAGTTCGCCATCGACCACGCGGTAGAACCCGGCCCAGTTGAGGCGCGGCACGAACTGCCAGATCAGCGCCGCGACGTTGGCCATGTTGGCAACGGCGTCGGGCTCACCGGCGGTGATTGCCTGCGCGGCGGCCGCCAGATCACGGTAGAGTTCGGCCTTGGGCTGGGCGGGATCGGCATGAAAGTCGTACATGATGCGCAGCAATAGCCCAGAGCAAGGTTGCCGCCTAGGCTGTGACAAAGTATCACCCGCGCATGTCGACCAAACGCAAGCTGCTTGTCGCCCTGTCCGTGTTCCTGCTGGTGCTGGGCGGATTTGCCTTCTGGATCTGGCGCGGGACCCCGGCCAAGCACACTACGGACGAGCTTTCCGGCCCCAATCCGGTGCTGGTCGAGGCCAAGTCCGAAACGATCCCTTCGGTCACGATCGCCAAGCCGGTCGGCTGGGCCGCGGGTGAAGCGCCGGTCGCGGCCAAGGGTCTGGCGGTGACCCGCTTTGCCGAAGGGCTGGAACATCCGCGGGTGATCTACACCTTGCCCAACGGCGACGTGCTGGTGGCCGAAGCGGATTCGCCGTCAACCGGAATGGGTGGCGGGCTGACCGGATGGATCGCCGAACGGCTGATGAAGCGCGCTGGATCGAACCAGGGTTCACCCGACAAGGTGGTGCTGCTGCGCGATGCCAACGGCGATGGCGTGGCCGAACAGCGCACCGTCCTGCTCGACGGCAAGTTCCTCGCCTCGCCGTCGGGGCTGGGCTGGGCGGATGACCGGCTTTACGTCGCCAACCACGATGCGGTGCTGGTGTTCGATTACAAGCTGGGCGAAACGGCGATCAAGGGTGATCCGCGCAAGGTGATGGACCTGCCCGGCGCGGGCAATCACTGGATGCGCAACCTGGTGCTTTCGGCGGACGGCAACCGCCTGTTCGTGGCGGTCGGATCGTCATCGAACATTGGCGAAAACGGGATGGAGGCTGAAAAGGGCCGCGCGGCGATCTGGGAAAAGGACCTGACCAAGGATGGCTATCCGCGTCAGTGGGCCAACGGCCTGCGCAATCCGAACGGTCTGGCCTGGAACCCGGCATCGGGCGAGTTGTGGACCACGGTCAACGAACGCGACCAGCTTGGCCCCGACCTGGTGCCGGACTACCTGACCAACGTTCCGCTTGGCTCGCACTATGGCTGGCCGTGGATCTACTTCAAGAAATTCGACGACGTCCGCGTCACCTCGGCGCCGCCGGAATATATCGACGATTACGTGCGCAAGCCCGAATATGCCCTGGGCGCGCATGTCGCCGCGCTGGGCATGGTCTTCGTCAGCGGGGGTGAACGGATGGGGCCCGATTTTGCCAACGGCGCCTTCATTGCCCGCCACGGATCGTGGAACCGCACCCCGCCTTCGGGCTATGACGTGGTCTTCGTGAAGTTCGACGCCAACGGCAACCCGCAGGGCCTGCCGATCCCGGTGCTGACCGGCTTCCTGACCGCCGGTGGCGACACCCACGGACGCCCGACCTGGGTTTCGTTCGCCAGGGACGGCGCGCTGCTGGTCAGCGACGATACCGCCGGGATCATCTGGCGGGTGATTGCCCCGGGCGCCCAACCGGCTGCGACGATCAAGCCGGTCAACGTGGGCGAGCTGGTGCCCAAGCGCCGCCTGGAAGGCGATCCCTCAGGCCAGATGGGCAACCAGTACAAGGGCGCTTTTGAGCCTGACCAGAAGGTCAAGCAGCAGTAAGGGTCAGAGCGATTTTCCCGCTCGCCCGGCCAGTTCGGTAACGAACTGCCAGGCGACCCGGCCCGATCGCGCCCCACGCCGTTTTGACCATTCAAGCGCATCGCCCTGGTCCCAGGCGAGGGCGTATTCGCTGCAATAGCCAGCGATGATTTCCAGGTAATCGTCCTGGCTGCAATTGTGGAAGCCCACCGACAGGCCAAAGCGGTCAGCCAGGGCAAGCCGGTCGTCCACCGCGTCGCGCGGGTTGATCGGATCGTCCTGTTCGCTGAGGTGCCGGGGCACGATCGCGCGGCGGTTGCTGGTGACGGCAATCCGGACGTTGCCGGGTCGCGCTTCGATCCCGCCTTCAAGCCAGGATCGCAGGGAGCGCGGGCCGGTGCTGTCGCCGTCCTCAAAGCCAAGATCGTCGATGAAGACCAGGAAGGAGCGCGGCTGACGGCCAAGTTCGGCGAACAGCGCGGCCAGGCTGGTCAAGGCTTCGGGCGCGACCTGGACCAGCGCGATCCGGCCGCCATCCTGCTGCGCCACCAGCACCGCGGCGCGAAGCAGCGCCGATTTGCCCATGCCGCGCGAACCCCACAGCAGCATGTCGTGCGCGGCGTGGCCCGCAGCAAGCCGGGCGACGTTTCCGACCACTGTCTGCTTCTGGGTCTCGATCCCCTTGAGCAGCGCCAGCGGGGGCGCGATCAAGCTGGCGACGGGCCGGGCCGCGCCATCCCAGACATAGGCCGGGGCGGCGGCCCAATCGGTTGCCGCGCCCGGCGACGGCGCCAGCCGTTCCAGCGCGGCGGCAATCCGCGCCAGGGGATCGCCCTGGCCGCTCATCCGGCCAGCGCCTCGGCATCGAGCGCGTAGAGCAGCGCTGACCCCGCCGTGGCCGCTGCCTTGAGCCCGCGTGCTTCGGGGGCGATGTGTTCGGCAAAATAGCGTGCGACTGCCGTCTTCGCCTGACCGCCCGCCCCATCGCGGGTCTGGCGCTGCAGCTGCCAGCCGGCCACCGCGGCCGCCGCCATGGTGCAGAACGGCACCGAACCGGCCAGCTTGTCGTCAAGGCTGGCGCTGGTCGTCATCCACTGGGCAATGTCGGCGCAATCTTCGGCCAGGGCCACAAGCGCGGGGACATCGCTGCAATCGGCGGCAATCTCGGCGAACAGCGCCATCAGAACGGCGCCGCCTTCGTAACCCAGCTTGCGGGTGACAAGATCGGCGGCCTGGATTCCGTTGGTGCCTTCATAGATCGGTGCAATTCGCGCATCGCGGTAGTGCTGGGCCGCGCCAGTTTCCTCGATGAAGCCCATCCCGCCGTGGATCTGCACCCCCAGGCCGGCAACCTCGCAGCCGATGTCGGTGCCCCAGGCCTTGAGCATCGGGACCAGGCAATCGGCGCGCTGCTGCGCGCCTTCATCCCCCAGCGCGCCGCGATCGACCAGCCCGGCGGTGTAGTAAAGCAGCGCCCGCGCGCCCTCGGTCAGCGCCCGCATCCGCAGCAGCATGCGCCGCACGTCGGGATGCTCGACGATCGCCACCGATTCCTTGCTCGGCGATCCGGCGCGGGCCGATTGCACCCGCTCACGGGCATAGCGGCGCGCCTGCTGCAAGGCGCGTTCGGCGATCTGCACTCCCTGGCTGCCGACGTTGATCCGGGCCGAGTTCATCATCGTGAACATGCATTTGAGGCCTTCGTTCTCGGCCCCGATCATTTCCCCGATGCAGGCGTCGTTGTCTCCGAAGCTCATCACGCAGGTCGGGCTGGCCATGATCCCCAGCTTGTGTTCAAGCCCGGCGCAGCGCAGGTCGTTGTGCGCGCCCAGCGATCCATCGGCGTTGATCCGATACTTGGGGACCAGGAACAGGCTGATGCCGCGGCTGCCCGCCGGGGCGCCCGGGGTCCGGGCCAGAACCAGGTGGACGATATTGCCGGCCAGGTCGTGTTCGCACCAGGTGATGAAGATCTTGGTGCCGCGAATAGCCCAGGTGCCATCGCCGCGCGGGGTGGCGGTGGTGCGCAGCGCGCCGACATCGGACCCCGCCTGCGGCTCGGTCAGGTTCATCGTTCCCGACCATTCGCCGCTGATCAGCTTGGCCAGATAGGTTGCCTTCTGGCTCTCGCTGCCGTGGTGATGCAGCGATTCGATCGCGCCAACGGTCAGCATCGGCAGCAGCGTAAAGGCCATGTTGGCGCTGCCAAGGTTTTCCAGGACATTCGCGGCCAGAGTAAAGGGCAGGCCCTGTCCGCCGAAAGCCTCGTCACCAGAAATCGCGTTCCAGCCCTGCTCGACATAGGAGCGATAGGCTTCGGCGAAACCGGTAGGCAGGCTGACCGTGCCACCCGCCAGTTTCGCGCCTTCCAGATCGCCCGCGCGGTTGAGCGGGGCGAATTCTCCGGCGGCGAACTGGCCGATCCCTTCGACAATCGCCTCGACCATGTCGGGGCTGGCGACGGCGAAACGATCGTGCCGGGCAAGGTCCTCGATCCCGGCGTTGACCCGGATCGCAAGAACCTGATCGGCGGTGGCGGCGGTAAAGGTCATGGCGCGCTTTCCCTTGGCATTGTTGCAAAGCGCCTATAGCGGGAGCGCATGACGAGCAAGCCGCAGATCCTCCCCGCCGATCAGGCCGGAATCGCCGCCGCGGCCGATCTGCTGCGCGCCGGGCGGCTGGTCGCGGTGCCGACCGAGACGGTCTATGGCCTTGCGGACCACACCGACAGCGCCGATGCCGTAGCGGCGATCTACCGCGCCAAGGGGCGGCCGGATTTCAACCCGCTGATCGTCCACGTGCCCGATCTGGCGAGCGGGGAAGCCATCGCTCATTTTGACGATCGCGCGCGGAAACTGGCCGAGGCGTTCTGGCCGGGGGCGCTGACCCTGGTTCTGCCGCTTCGGGCCGAAGCGCGAATCGCCCCGGCGGTGACCGCGGGTCTGCCGACGATCGCGCTGCGCTGCCCGGCTCATCCGGCGATGCGCGCGGTGCTGCAGGCCTGCGGGCTGCCGCTGGCCGCGCCTTCCGCCAACCGTTCGGGCGGGGTCAGCCCGACCCAGGCCGCGCATGTCGCTGCCTCGCTTGGCGATGCGGTCGATCTGGTCCTCGATGGCGGACCTTGCACGGCCGGCATCGAAAGCACGATCGTCGCCCTGCGCGAAACCGGCTGGCAAGTGCTGCGCCCAGGTCCCGTGACTCAAGCGCAGCTTGCCGCCGTGCTGGGCCCGCCGCTTGACGCCACGGCGGCAGGGCGGATCGAAGCCCCGGGCCAGCTCGCCAGCCACTATTCCCCCGGCAAACCGGTGCGCCTCGGGGCCGAATCGGCCGAGGCGGACGAGTTTCTGATCGGGTTCGGGGCAGTAGCCGGAGCGATTACCCTGTCATCCGGCGGGGATCTGGCCGAAGCCGCGGCCCGGCTTTACGCCTGCCTGCATCTGGCCGCCGCCGCGCCGCAGCCGCGCATTGCGGTTGCGCCGATCCCCGCGGAGGGAATCGGCGCAGCCTTGAACGACCGGCTGAGGCGCGCCGCGGTTTAGGGCTTGGGCGCGGCCGGTGGTTCCGGGGCCTTGGGCGGCTCGGGCGCCTTGCTGTCCTTTTCCTGGACCCCGGCTTCGCAGACCAGCTTGCCCGATCCCATCGCGCTGACCGTGCAGCGCGCCCGGCCCTTCACCGTGACATTGCCCGATCCCATGATGCTGGCATCGACTTCGCCGTCCGAGGTGAAAGCGGTGCTGCCCGACCCGGCGATCGAGATATCGGCCTTTTCAACCCGCAGCGCGTCCATTTGGGCCGACCCGTTGCCGGCGATGGTCATGTCGAGGGTCTTCACGTTGCCCGCCGCGCGGAAGTTGCCCGATCCGGCAATCGTCAGGTCGAGCGATTCGCCCTGGACCGCGCTGCTCTCGATCGTACCCGATCCGGCCACGGTGACTTCGGCCTTGCTGGCGAGATTGGCCGCGGTGATCTTGCCCGATCCGGCCATGACGATCTCGCGCGGGGCCGGCATGGTGACGTTGACGATCGCGATCTTGTCGCCCGAGCCCAGCATCTTGTCCTTGCGGTGGATCGCCAGGCTGCCGTCCTTGAGGCTGAAGCGGATCTGGTCCTTGACCTCGGGATCGCCCTCCACCGTGATCGCCAGCTTGTCTCCAGTGGTCACCCGCACTTCGTCGGGACCGGCCAGGACCAGTTCGTCCGGGGCCTTGCCCGAAAGGTCGAGTTCGGACAGCGGCTTGCCCTCTTCGCCATTGATCGTGACCTTGCCGTCGCAGCCCGCAACGCCCGCCGCCAGCGCGACGGCGATGATCGGACCCATGGCCTTGGCGAAATTTCCGAACCTGAAATTCATCGCGATTCTCCCGCAGTGTGTGTTGGAGACATAATACAGCGATACGCCATCTTCAAGAGGCAAACGAAAAGGGCCGCCCCGGCGGGGACGGCCCTTCGCGTTTCGGCATGCTGTGCAGATCAGGCTGTCGCGGCAGCTTCCGCGTAGTACTTGGGCGCATGCTCGTTGAGGATCGCGAGGATCTTCTTGAGCGCGGCCGGTTCGTCGGTCTTCTCCATCGCGGCCAGTTCGCGCGCCAGGCGCGAGGAGGCGGCTTCGAAGATCTGCCGTTCCGAATAGGACTGTTCCGGCTGATCATCGGCGCGGAACAGATCGCGGGTTACCTCGGCAATCGAGACGAGATCGCCCGAGTTGATCTTGGCTTCGTACTCCTGGGCGCGGCGCGACCACATGGTGCGCTTGACCTTGGGCTTGCCCTTCAGGGTATCGAGCGCTTCGCGCAGGGTCTTGTCCGAAGACAGCTTGCGCATCCCGATCGCCTCGACCTTGTTGGTCGGTACGCGCAGGGTCATGCGTTCCTTTTCGAAGCGCAACACATAGAGTTCCAGAGTCATCCCGGCGATTTCCTGCTCTTGCAGTTCAATCACCCGGCCAACCCCGTGCTTGGGATAGACAACGTAGTCACCAACGTCGAAAGCGTGGGCCTTGGCCACCATGCATGCGTCCTTTTCGTTCGCGGGAAAGCGATTCATCGCCTTTGACGGCAGACCCCAGGGAACCATGCGGGACGAAAAATTTGCGACCCGGCCCGATGCTTCCATCAACCGTCTACTGTTCCCCGCCTTTCATGATGCAGGCTGCCGACAGGACACGAATCCCGTCGCAGTCGTGCTATTATATAACACAACGGTAACATAATTACCAGAGGCGAGAATCCCGCGTCTTTTGGGGACCATTTTTCAGTTGCGGCGGCGGGCGGGCGGACAGGCCCGCGGCCGATCAGTCGCCTTCGCCGGGTTCGGTCGAGAAGAACTTGTCGAACTTGCCGTCTTCGCCCTTGTGCTCGTCGGCGTCGGCCGGCGGGTCCTTCTTCTGGGTGATGTTGGGCCATTCGGCGGAATACTTGGCATTGAGTTCAAGCCACTGTTCCAGCCCGCTTTCGGTATCGGGAAGGATTGCCTCGGCCGGGCATTCGGGTTCGCACACGCCGCAGTCGATGCATTCGCTGGGGTTGATCACCAGCATGTTCTCACCCTCATAGAAGCAATCTACCGGGCAGACCTCAACGCAGTCGGTGTACTTGCACTTGATGCAGGCGTCGGTGACGACATAGGTCATGGCTGGATAGTCCCCTGAGGTGCGTTGTCTTGGCTTGGTGCTATGGGATTTTGAGCGCTCGCGTCAAGCACCCGATAGCAGGCCAGCGCTTCGGCGGGTGGTCCGCGCCGTTCCGGCAGGGCCGCCAGCTCGATCACGGTGACCCCGCGGGGCAGCGGCAGGACCAGCACATCGCCCACGCCGACGCGCTGCGCATCGCGTTCGACCCGCTTCCCGTTGAGCCGGATATGCCCCGCGCCGACCAGTTCCTGGGCCCCGCCGCGGGTCTTGGCGAGGCGCAGATACCACAGCAGCTTGTCGATTCGCATTACCGCACCAGCCCGGCCAGCACGCCGAAAGCGTTGCCGGGCACTGGCCGGGGCGGCGGGGGCGCGGCTTCGGCCCCGCGCCGCATCGGCCGCCAGCGCCAGCGCGGCGGAACCGGCGGTCCGAACGCGCCCTCGGCCAGCGGGCGCGCGCTCAAGGCGGTAAACCCGCCCAGCCGCAGCAGCCAGGCATAGCTGGCGGTGGTCAGCCCGGTCGAAATCGCCAGCGCGGGGTCGAGCACGAAACTCTTGCCTTTGGCCGCAACCCTGGCTGCGTGGGCCGCGTGCAGCAGCTTTTCGGCGACATCGATCCGCAGCGCCTGCTTGCCCAGGCGTCGATAGCCCGGGGGCGTTGCGGTCTTGCCGGGTGTGGCGACCACCGGCGGCATGGCGGGCACCGGCGCGGCGATTCCGCGCCCCTGCGCCGCCAGCAGGGTGCGCCAGGCGGCCAGCGCCGGGGCGCGCAGCATCTCGGGCACGAACAGGTCGAGCGCGCCGACCCGCACCCCAAGCTTGCGCAGCCGGGCGCGCTGGTCCGGGCCCAGCTTGTCGAGCCCCGATCCGTCCCGTTCGAGCAGGCCCCCGGCTTCGACCAGGCGAATCAGCAGGGCCCGCAGCTCGGACCCGCCGCCGGTTTCGCCGGTCGCTGTATCAAGCCGCCGCAGCGCCTCGAGCGGTTTCAGCGCCTCGGCGATCCAGCCTTCCAGCGCCGCCAGGACGCGCCTGCGCAGATCGGCACCGAGCGAATCGAGCGCCGCGTCGAGGTCCACCCGGGGGCCGAGCACGCTGCGCCCCGCTCCGAGCTGGGCGATCGCCTCGCCGTCCCACGACAGCCGTGGCCCGTCGAGCGCGAGCAGGGCGCTACCGTCGAGCAGCGCCGCCAACAGCGTCTCCGCGCGGGCCGCGCGCAGTTCGGGCAAGTGCCGCTCGGCCGCGGCCAGCAGCAGCTTGCGGTCGGCATGGCGGGCCTGCGGATCGACCCGGAACCGGAACCCCGCGAGATGCCCGATCGGCTCGCCATCGACCAGAACCTCGTCGTCCACCAGCCGGACCGGGAGCAGCGCGGCATCGGGCCCCAGCTTCTTCATCAGCACCGAGGTGCGGCGGTTGACAAAGCGTTCGGTCAGCCGGGCATGCAGCGCATCGGACAGCCGCGCCTCGACCGCGCGGGCGCGGGCGGCCATTTCCTCCCTGGCGAGGACCCAGTCCGGCCGCTGCGCGATGTAGGACCACGACCGGATCGCCGCGATCCGCATCTGCAACGTGTCGATATCGCCGCTGGTCAGGTCGAGATCGGCGATCGCCTTGGCAACGTAGTCTCCGCCCAACTGGCCGTGGCGCAGGTCTTCCCACAGCCGCGCGACAAAGCGCGAATGGGTTTCCGCGCCGTGCTGGCGGAAATCGGGCAGCGAACAGGCTTCCCAGAAGCGCCGCACCTGCGCTTCGCCGCGCAGGGTTGCGGTGATCTCCGGATCCTCCGCCAGGCGCCGCAGCACCGCCAGGTCGATCGCCTCGGGCGCGGGGGCCAGCTCGGGCCGGTCGGGCGGGCGCGACAGGTCGGCGATCAGCGCGGCCAGACTGGCGCAGTCGGGTTCGGCCTCGCGCCAGAACAGCCGGGTCAGCGGCGGAAAGCGGTGCTCCTCGATCGCATAGACTTCCTCGGCGGTGAATGCGGCGTCATGACTGCCGCTTCCGGCCAGCGTGCCGAAAGTCCCGTCGCGCTGGTGCCGTCCGGCGCGTCCGGCGATCTGGGCCAGCTCGGTCGTGGTCAGGCGCCGCTGGCGCTGGCCGTCGAACTTGCTCAAACCGGCAAAGGCGACGTGATCGATGTCGAGATTGAGCCCCATGCCGATCGCATCGGTGGCGACCAGATAGTCGACCTCGCCGGACTGGTACAATGCTACCTGCTTGTTGCGGGTTTCGGGGGACAGCGCCCCCATCACCACCGCCGCTCCGCCGCGGAACCGCCGCAGCATTTCCGCCACGGCATAGACCTGCTCGGCGCTGAACGCGACGATCGCGCTGCGCGGCGGCACCCGGCTCAGTTTCTTCGCCCCGGCATGGCGCAGCGTGGAGAAACGCGGGCGGCTGACGATCTCGGCCCGGGGCAGCAAGGCGCGGACCAGCGGCTCGATCACGCTGGAGCCCAGCAGCATCGTTTCCTCGCGCCCGCGGGCGTGGAGCAGCCGGTCGGTAAAGATGTGGCCGCGCTCGCGGTCCGCGCCGAGCTGCGCCTCGTCGAGCGCGACGAAGGCGACATCGGCGCCGAGCGGCATTGCTTCGGCGGTGCACAGCAGCCAGCGCGCGTTGTTCGGTTCGATCCGCTCTTCGCCGGTGATCAGCGCGACCTGCCCGGCGCCCTTGATCGCGCAGACCTTGTCATAGACCTCGCGCGCCAGCAGCCGCAGCGGAAAGCCGATCATTCCCGAGGAATGCGCGCAGAGGCGCTCGATCGCCAGGTGGGTCTTGCCGGTGTTGGTCGGACCGAGCACCGCCTTGAGGCGCGAAGTTGGATCGGCGTGACGCAGGGCCATGGTGAAAACCGATGTGGCAAGCCGCCGCACCGGCCGCAAGAAGCGCGAGCGCAGATTCCCCCGAACTGCGACCGGCCGCACGATTTTGGCAGGCGGCTTAGGCGAAGATTAACCACATCCGGTGCAGAAAACCGGCTGATCCGATGCGCTTTGGGGACCCCGCCTTGCTGAAACCGCGCGAAATGCCGCACGCCGCAACCGGTGGCCCTGCCGCCGGCGCTGCCGCGCTGGCGCAGCCGCAGGGTTTTGGCAACCGCGTGGTGGTCGAACCCTGGGCAACACGCCTGCTGCGCCGCCGCACCGAATGGCTCGCCCGGATCGAAGCGTTCGACTGGACCCCCGACCTTGCCGAAGACATCGGCAGCGCCCGCTGGTTCCGCGGGCTCGGCACGCTGGTCGGCCTGACGCTTGCCACGCTGGCCTTCTGGCCCGAGGGGCAGGCTGTTGCCGGTTCACCCGCGATGCCGCTCGACGCAGGGGCCCGCAACGAGTTTCGCAGCCAGACGATCCAGCCGCTTGCGCTGGGCGGGGACAGCGGACGGCGGATGGGCGCGACCAGCGCGGTGTCCGCCTTGTCATTCACCCCGGAACGAACCTCGGTCTCGCTCACCGCGACCCTGGCCCAGGGCGACAGCTTCGGGCGGATGCTGATGCGCGCCGGGGTCAGCGATGCCGATGCCGGTCAGGTCATGAGCCTGCTGGGCGGGATCGTTTCGCCCGGCACGATCGAGCCCGGAACCCAGGCCGATATCCGGCTTGGCCAGCCCGCCGTGGCGGGCGGAGCGCGCACGCTGGAAAGCCTGGCCTTTCGCGCCCGGTTTGATCTCGACGTAACCGTATCGCGGATCGACGGGCGGCTGGTGGTGACCCCCCAGCCGATCGCGGTCGATACGACTCCGCTGCGGATCCGCGGCGTGGTCGGATCGAGCCTCTATCTTTCGGCGCGGTCGGCAGGGGCACCAATCGAGGCGATTCAGCAATACCTGCAGGCGCTCGACCAGCATCTCAGCCTCGATACCGCGATCGAACCGGGCGACACCTTCGACATCATCGTGTCCAGCAAGCGCTCTTCCTCCGGTGAGGTCCAGATCGGCGAACTGCTGTTTGCCGGGTTGGAACATGACGGCCGCGACAAGGCCCAGCTGCTGCGCTGGGGCGGCGAAGGCCAGTTCTTCGAAGCCTCGGGCATGGGCGCCCAGCGCACCGGGCTGATCATGCCGGTGGTCGGTCACATCACTTCGGGCTTCGGCGCGCGGCGTCACCCGATCCTGGGCTATACCCGGATGCACGCCGGGGTCGATTTCGGCGCGCCCTATGGCTCGCCGATCTACGCGGTGGGCGATGCCACGGTGATCTATTCGGGCTGGCACGGCGGCCATGGCAATTACGTCAAGCTTGACCACGGCGGCGGCTATGCCACCGGCTATGGCCACATGAGCCGGATTGCCGTGGCTTCGGGCACCCATGTCCGCGCCGGTCAGGTGATCGGCTACGTCGGATCGACCGGACTCTCGACCGGGCCGCATCTGCACTATGAACTTTACCGCAACGGCACGGCAGTCAACCCGCTGTCGGTCAGCTTCACGGTCAGCACCCAGGTCGATCAGAAGGAACTGATCGCGTTCAAGGCGCGGATGGCGCAGCTCAAGGGCGTGAAACCCGGTGCGGCGATGAACAGCCTTGCCCCGCGCCAGGCCGCAACCGCCGAAACCCCGCGCCGTGAAATCGACCGGTTGAAGAGTTGATGGATCGCCGGGTGAGGCTTATGACCCCGCCATGTCGTCCTTTCCCGCTATCCGCCTGCGCCGCACGCGCGCTTCCGCCTGGAGCCGCGCGCTTCACCGCGAGACCATCCTCACCCCGGCCGACCTGATCTGGCCGCTGTTCGTGACCGAGGGGCGCGGCGTGGAAGAGCCGATCGGTTCGCTTCCCGGCGTATCGCGCTGGTCGGTCGATCGAATCGTGGAGCGGGCGCGGGAAGCGGTGGCTCTGGGCATTCCCTGCCTGGCGCTGTTTCCCAACACGCCCCCGGCGCTGCGCACGGAAGATGGCCGCGAAGCGCTTAACCCCGACAACCTGATGTGCCGGGCGATCCGGGCGATCCGGGATGCCTGCGGCGACAGCATCGGCGTGCTGACCGATGTGGCGCTCGACCCCTATACCAGCCACGGACAGGACGGGCTGGTCGATGGCGGGGGCTATGTCCTCAACGACGATACGGTCGATGTGCTGGTGGGGCAGAGCCTCAACCAGGCGGCGGCCGGGGCCGACGTGATCGCCCCCAGCGACATGATGGACGGCCGGATCGGCGCGATCCGCGATGCGCTGGAACAGTCCGGGCACGTCAACGTGCAGATCATGTCCTACGCCGCCAAGTACGCCAGCGCTTTCTATGGTCCGTTCCGCGACGCGGTCGGCAGCCGGGGGCTGCTCAAGGGCGACAAGAAGACCTACCAGATGGACCCCGGCAACGCTGAAGAGGCCCTGCGCGAGGTTGAGCTGGATCTGGCCGAGGGTGCGGACAGCGTGATGGTCAAGCCCGGGCTGCCCTATCTCGACATCGTCCGCCGGGTGAAGGACGCGTTCGAGGTTCCGGTATTCGCTTACCAGGTCAGCGGCGAATATGCGATGATCGAACATGCCGCGGCGGCCGGGGCGGGGGAGCGCGATGCGCTGGTGCTGGAAACCCTGCTGGCCTTCAAGCGCGCGGGCTGTTCGGGCGTCCTGACCTACCACGCCGCCCACGCTGCGAGGCTGCTCGGCGCGTGATCGCGACCGAGCGCCTGGTCTTGCGGCCAACAGCGGCGGACGATCTGCCGTGGCTGCTCGAAGCGATGAACACCCTGGCGGTCCTGCGGCATCTTGGCGGGACGATCCGCAGTCCGGACGAGGTTGCCGAAGGGCTGGACGCGGATATCGCGGCCTTTGCCAGCGGCGGGCATCGCCGCTGGACCGTGTGGCTGCGCGGCGGCGCGGAGCGGATCGGCCGGTGCGGCCTGTTCCACATCCGCAGCGAAGCGGCCCCGCCCGTCCTGCGCGGGCAGAACGAGATCGGCTGGACCTTTGCGGAACCGTTCTGGGGCCGGGGCTATGCCAGCGAAGCGGCCCGCGCGGTCACCGCCCATTTCTTTGCCGACGGGGCACAGGATGTGCTGTGGTCGCAGACCAGCGATTCAAACGCAGCGTCGACCCGAATGATGGCGCGGTTGGGGTTCGCCCGCTGCGCGGAACTGGACTACACCGATCCGGCCTATCCGCCGCAGGACAACCCGACTACGGTCTATCGCATGACGCGAGGGGACTGGGCGGCGGCGGCATGAGCGGGATCGCGATCGAAACGGCCCGCCTGCGCCTGCGATCGTGGCGCGCCGACGATCTCGCGCCGTTCCATGCGATCTGCAGTGATCCGCAGGTCATGGCTACGCTTGGGCCCGTCCTGTCGCGCGAGGAGACCGCGGCGCTGATCGCCCGGGTGGTGGAGCGCGAGGCAGAGCATGGTCACACCTTCTGGGCGCTTGAGCGAAACAGCGATTCCCGCCTGATCGGCTGGTGCGGGGTGATTCGCGGAAATGCCGGTCCGGTCGACGGCAAGGCCGAAATCGGCTGGCGGCTGGCGAGCGATTGCTGGGGCCACGGCTTTGCGACCGAGGCGGCGCGGGCCACGCTTGGTTGGCTGTTCGCCCAGCTTCCCGATGAAAGCGCCTGGGCGATTACCCACAGCGGCAACACCCGCAGCCGCGCGGTGATGGAGCGGCTGAACATGCATTACCGGCCAGAGCTTGATTTCGATCACCCCCGGCTGGCGGCCGACGATCCGCTGTTGCGCCACGTTGCCTACGAATTGCCCCGCGCGGAGTGGCGGGGATGAGCGCGAACCGGGGGCAGGCCAACCGCACGCTGTTCGTCGCAACGATCCTGACCGGCTCGTTCCTGCTGTTCCTGGTCCAGCCGATGGTCGCGCGCATGGCGCTGCCGCGGCTGGGCGGTGCGCCCAACGTCTGGAACAGCGCGATGCTGGTCTATCAGGCGCTGCTGCTGGGCGGGTACTTCTACGCCCACCGGCTGTCGCGCTTGCCGTTCAAGCGGCAGGTCCGGCTACATCTGATCCTCTACGCGGTGGCGTTGGTGACCTTGCCGGTGGCGCTGGTCGATCTTCCGCCGCCGCGCCCCGGAACCGAAGTGTTCTGGGTTCCGGCGCTGTTCGCGCTGTCGATCGGCCCGGTCTTCTTCCTGGTTTCCGCGCAGGCGCCGCTGATGCAGCGCTGGTACGCGCTTGACCCCAAGGCAGGCGCACCCTGGGCGCTTTATGCGGCGTCCAATTTCGGCAGCTTCGCCGGCCTGATCGCCTATCCGCTGGTGGTGGAGCCGCTGCTGCCGCTGCGCGTCCAGGCCTGGGGCTGGAGCGCGGGCTATGCCGTGCTGCTGGGCCTGATCGCGCTGTGCGCCCGGGCCCGGGCCGGGCTTCCCGATGCGGCGCCGGCGGGCATCATCGCTCCGGCCGCGGCGAGCGCGGCGGCGCCGCCGCCAGTTGCGCGGCGCAACAAGCTGCTGTGGGTCGTGCTGGCCGCGGTGCCGTCGGGCCTGATGCTGTCGACCACGACGCACCTCACCACCGATCTGTTCGCGATGCCGCTGCTGTGGGTGATCCCGCTGGGGATCTACCTGCTCAGCTTCGTCATCGCCTTTGCCGACCGGCGGAACCTGGCGCGCTGGATCTCGGGCTTTGCCTGGCTGGAGATCCTGTCGATCGGCGGGCTGGCGATGGTCTCGCGCGGATCGAGCGGGATGCTGCCGGTGATCGGCAGCGTCACGCTGCTGTTCTTCGTCTGCGTCGCGCTGCACGCGCGGCTCTATGACCTGCGCCCGGCGCCCGAACAGCTGACCGGGTTCTACCTCGCGATGTCATTGGGCGGGGTGATCGGCGGCCTGTTTACCGCCCTGATCGCGCCGCTGGTGTTCGACTGGGTGTGGGAACATCCGCTGCTTCTACTGGCCGCCGCCGCCCTGCTGCCGCGCCCCGGCTTTCTGCAATGGTCACGGCTCAAGGGGATCGAGCCACCGATCCGCAACCTCGCGCTTGTCCTGCTGCTGGCCACTCTGGGCCTGCTGGTCTGGAACCTTCATGACGCCAACGAAACTGTCGGCGCACAGAGCAAGGCCTGGATTCTCAGCGGCGCCATCGCGGTGATCGGACTGGCCCTGGTATCCTGGCGCTGGATGACCGTGGCCCTGCTTGCGGTGGTCATGGTAGTGCAGGGCGGCTTCGCGACGATCGAGGACACCCGCGATGGGGTCCGCACCCGCAGCTATTTCGGGATCTACACCGTGCGCGATTATCCCGAGCGGCATCTGCGCACCCTGACCCACGGCACTACGCTGCACGGCGAGCAATATACCGACCCGGCCCTGGCCTGCCTGCCGCTGACCTACTACGGGCCGGGTTCGGGCGCCGCGATCGGCTTTGCCAATGCGGACCGGCTGTTCCCGGTCCGGCCCAAGCTGGGCGTGGTCGGGCTGGGGACGGGCTCGCTCGCGGGTATGGCCCACCCCGACCAAAGCTGGACCTACTTCGAGATCGACCAGGCCGTGCTCGATCTCTCTCGCAAGGGCGCCTTCACCTTCCTGTCGCGCTGCGCCCCGCAGACCAAGGTTGTGCTGGGCGATGCCCGGATCAGCCTGGGGCGGGCCCGTGCGGGGGCGTTCGATCTGCTCGCGATCGACGCGTTCTCTTCGGATTCGATCCCGCTGCACCTGTTTACGCACGAGGCGTTCGGGGTCTATCTCGATGCGCTCAGTCCGCAGGGAATCCTGCTGGTCCATATCTCCAACCGCTTTATTGACCTCGAACCGGTGCTGGCGGCAGAAGTTCGGGCGCGCGGGCTGCACGCGGCGGTGCGCGACGATCGGGCGCCGCCGCAAAGCGAATGGACCGATTCGAGCTGGGTTGCAGTGACCCGCGATCCCGGGCAACTGGATGCGCTGGCACGGGCTGCCCCGGCGATGCCGTGGCGTCCGATCGGCCCGCCCGCACCACGAGTCTGGACCGATGACCATGCTTCCATCCTGCCCTACGTGACCTGGGCCAACTTTCTGGGACGACAATGACCACACGACCCGACACCACCATCGTCGCCATCCACGGCAAGGCTCCGCGGATTCACGACAGCGCCTTCATCGCTCCCGGCTGCCGGATCATCGGCGACGTGGAGATCGGTCCCGATGTCAGCATCTGGTACAATTGCGTGCTGCGCGGCGATGTCAGCCGGATCGTGATCGGGGCGCGGACCAACGTCCAGGACGGCTCGGTGATCCACTGCGACCAGGCCATGCCCGGCGCGCCCGATGGCTTCCCCACCCTGATCGGCGACGACGTGCTGATCGGCCACATGGCGATGGTCCACGGGACCGTGATCGAGGACAAGGGTTTCGTCGGCTTTGCCGCGCAGACCATGAACGGCTGCGTGATCGAGCGGGAAGGAATGCTGGCAGCCGGAGCACTGCTGTCTCCGGGCAAGCGCATTCCCGCCCGCCAGCTCTGGGCAGGGCGGCCCGCCGCCTACATGCGCGATCTCGATGACCGGGCAATTGCCGGGCTCCAGCTGGGCGTGGCGCACTATGTCGAGAACGCCAAGCACCACGCCGCCCTGTTCGATGGCTCGGCCCAAGGCTGATTACCCGCCCGCCGCGGCGATCCGTGCCCTGGCCGATGGCGAGGGGCGGCTTGCCCTGCGTGTCACGCCCGGCGCGCGGAGCGAAGGCATCGACCTGGCGGACGGACTGGTGCTGATCAAGGTCCGCACCAAGCCCCAGGACGGCAAGGCCAACGACGCGGTGCTGGAAATCCTGGCCCGGGCGCTCGGCATTGCGGTGTCGCGGCTGCACTTGTTGCGCGGCGCAACCGGACGCGACAAGCTGGTGCGGATCGAAGGCTGACCCGGGCGGCTCAGCCCGGCCCGTCGCGCCGGAGCCGGGCCAGCGCCGCGTCCAGCGAAGCGACCCGCTCCGCCCCGGCAAAGCGCGGGTGCGACCGGGCGAGCGTTTCCCACACCCGGCGCGGCATGTCGCACAGGATCACCCGGGTTCCGCGCGCCTGGGCCTGCTGGATGAAGGTTTGCAGCACGCCGACCCCGCTCGAATCGATATAGGGCACCCGGTCGAGCCGGAGGATCACCGCGCGCGGGCTGCGGCCGATCCGGCCCAGGGCATCGAGCATTTCGCTGGCCACGCCAAAGAACATCGGACCGGCGATCCGGAACACCTCCACGCCCGGCGGCAAGGCGGCGCGCTGCCCGGGATCCTCGATGCTTTCGTCCTCGCCCAGCACCCCGGTCGCCTCGCTCATCCGGGCCATGAACAGCAGGGAGGCGAGCGTCACCCCCACCCCGATCGCCACGGTCAGATCGACCAGCACGGTCAGCACGAAGGTCAGCAGCAGCAGGGTCCGTTCGCCCGGATCCATCCGCATCAGGTGGCGGAACCGTTCGGCTTCGCTCATCCCCCAGGCGACCAGCAGCAGGATCGCGGCGAGCGCGGCCATCGGCACATAGGCCACCAGGTTCCCTGCGATCAGCAGGATGATCAGCAGGAACACCGCGTGGGCCATCCCGGCCACCGGCGTCCTCGCCCCGGCGCGGATATTGGTGGCGGTGCGGGCGATTGCCCCGGTCGCGGGCAGGCCGCCGAACAGCGCCGAGGCGATATTGGCCACCCCTTGCCCGACCAGCTCCTGGCCTGGCCGGTGCTTGAAGCCGGTCATCCCGTCGGCCACGACGGCCGAGAGCAGCGCCTCGATCCCGGCCAGGAAGGCAATGGTGAAGGCCGAAGGCATGACCTCGCGGACCATGGCGAGCGAGAAGGCCGGAATGTGGGGGGCAGGCAAGGTGGTCGGCATCGCCGGGAAGCGCTGGCCCACGGTTTCCACCGGGAGGTGCAGGAGCACCACCGCAAGCGCGGCCGCGATCACTGCCACAAGGTAGCCGGGGATCCGAGGGTCGACCCGCCGCAAGCCCAGAATCAGACCCAGCGTGGCCAGGCCCACGCCCAGGGTCGGCCAGGACAGCGTGCCCAGCGCGCCCAGATAGGCTTGCCATTTGCCCAGGAACTCGGCCGGGACCTTGCCCGCGTGCAGGCCCAGGAAATCGCCGATCTGGCTGGTGGCGATGATCACCGCGATCCCGGCGGTGAACCCGGTCACCACCGGCATCGGCACATAGCGCATCAACTTGCCGACCCCGGCATAGCCCGCGACGATCAGGATGATCCCGGCCATCGCGGTTGCCAGCACCAGCCCGGCATAACCATGCGCGGCGATCACGCCTGCCACCACCACCACGAACGCCCCGGTCGGCCCGCCGACCTGGACCCGGCTGCCGCCCAGCGCGGAAATCAGGAAACCCGCGATGATCGCGGTGACCAGCCCCTTGTCGGGCGAGGCGCCGCTGGCGATCCCCAGCGCCATGGCCAGCGGCAGCGCGACGATCGCCACGGTCAAGCCCGCGAGCAGGTCGGCGCGCAGCAGGGCCGGGCTGTAGCCCTCCTTCAGCACGGTCAGCAATTTGGGTTGCATGAATGCCTGCCTAGCAGGCGGATCCTGCCTTGGCGAGGTCAGTCCGGTGCCGCGTCCCTGGCCATGCCCCGGGCCATCCGGCCCAACACGTCGGCCATGGCATCGCCCACTTCGCGGTCGGCCAGTTCGGTGTCGGCAATCGCGCGGGTCATCGCTTCGGCCCACTGCTGCGCGGTCTGGCGGCCGATCGGGAAGGGCGCGTGCATCGAAACCATGCATTTGCCCGGGTTGGCCTCGAACCAGTCGCGCGGGCCGCCGGCCCAGCCAGCCAGGAACAGCGGCAAAGCGTCGCGCATCGGGGCCAGGTCTGCGGCGTGGATCGCGCGCAGCTCGGCATAGGTCGGGTCCTGTTCCATCAGATCATAGAATCGGTCGGTGATCGCCCGCATCGCGGCATGGCCACCGACTCGCTCGAACGGGCTGGTCGGCGGGATTTCGGCGGTGGTGGCGGTCACGGTGGGCTTCTCCGGGCAAGACAGTGCGGCCCGGATCTAACCGGGCCGCACCTTGACCGAATTGACGGGCATCAATCGCCGCTGGCTTCGGGCGCGGCCTTGCCTTTGCGCTTGGGCTTTGGCTTGGGCGGAGCCGGCGGGGCTTTCCTGGCCCGCTTGTCGAGCTTGGGCGGAGCCGGGGTCAGCTCGAAGGACAGCACGCTGTCCTTGACGCTGACATGCACCTCGCCGCCATGACGCAGCTTGCCGAACAGCAGTTCCTCGGCGAGCGGCTGCTTGACCTTTTCCTGGATCAGGCGGGCCATCGGCCGCGCGCCGTAAAGCTTGTCGTAGCCGCGATCACCCAGCCATTCGCGCGCATCGCCGTCGAACTGGATGTGGACGTTCTGTTCGGCCAGCTGCAGTTCGAGTTGGAGCACGAACTTCTCGACCACGCGGCTGACCACTTCCTTGCCGAGATAGGCGAAGGGCACGATCGCATCGAGCCGGTTGCGGAATTCCGGACTGAACATCCGCTTGACCGCTTCGTCCCCGGCGTCGGCCTTGGACACGTCGCCGAACCCGATCCCCTGCTTGGCCATGTCGCTGGCCCCGGCATTGGTGGTCATGATCAGCACGACATTGCGGAAATCGACCGTCTTGCCGTGGTGATCGGTCAGGCGGCCGTTGTCCATCACCTGCAGCAGGATGTTGAACAGGTCGGGGTGGGCCTTCTCGATTTCGTCAAGCAGCAGGACGCAGTGCGGCTGCTGGTCGACCGCGTCGGTCAAAAGCCCGCCCTGGTCGTAGCCGACATAGCCCGGAGGCGCGCCGATCAGACGGCTGACCGAATGGCGCTCCATGTATTCGGACATGTCGAAGCGCTGGATCGGGATCCCCATGATCGAAGCCAGCTGCTTGGCAACCTCGGTCTTGCCGACCCCGGTTGGCCCCGAAAACAGGAACGAACCGATCGGCTTTTCCGGATCGCGCAGACCGGCCCGGCTGAGCTTCATCGCGCTCGACAGCACTTCGATCGCCTGGTCCTGCCCGAACACCACCCGCTTGAGATCCTTCTCGAGAGACTCGAGGGCCTGGCGATCGTCGGTCGAGACGTTCTTGGGCGGGATCCGCGCCATGGTCGCGATCACCTGTTCGATTTCGCGGGCGGTGATGGTCTTCTTGCGGCGGCTCGGCGGAACCAGCATCTGCATGGCTCCAACCTCGTCGATCACGTCGATCGCCTTGTCGGGCAGCTTGCGGTCGTTGATGTAGCGCGCCGAAAGCTCGACAGCGGTCTTGATCGCCTCAGGCGTGTAGCGGACCTTGTGGTGTTCCTCGAACGCGGTGCGCAGGCCCTTGAGGATCTTGATGGTGTCCTCGACGGTCGGCTCGTTGACGTCGATCTTCTGGAACCGGCGCAGCAGCGCGCGGTCCTTTTCGAAGTGGTTGCGGAATTCCTTGTAGGTGGTCGAACCGATGCAGCGAATCGCCCCGGAGGACAGCGCGGGCTTGAGCAGATTCGAGGCATCCATCGCCCCGCCGCTGGTGGCCCCGGCGCCGATCACGGTGTGGATCTCGTCGATGAACAGGATCGCCTCGGGCATCTTTTCCAGTTCGTTGACGACCTGCTTCAGGCGTTCCTCGAAATCGCCGCGATAGCGGGTCCCGGCCAGCAGCGCGCCCATGTCGAGCGAATAGATCACCGCGTCGTTGAGCACTTCGGGCACCTCGCCCTCGATGATCTTGCGCGCCAGGCCTTCGGCGATCGCGGTCTTGCCCACGCCGGGATCGCCGACATAGAGCGGATTGTTTTTGGAGCGGCGGCACAGGATCTGGATCGTGCGGTCAACTTCCGGCCCGCGTCCGATCAGCGGATCGACCTTGCCCGCCATCGCCTTCTCGTTGAGATTGACGCAGAACTGGTCGAGCGCGGAATCCTTCTTGCCGTCCTTGGCCGCGGCCTTTTCTTCCTGCTGCGGCGCTTCGGGGGTTTCCGACCCTTGCGGGCTGCGATCCTCGATCCGCTTGCCGCCCTTGCCGATCCCGTGGCTGATGAAGCTGACCGCGTCGAGCCGGCTCATGTCCTG
>JBJTMC010000144.1:0-21094 GCA_046063325.1 Novosphingobium sp. | reverse complement strand
CGATGTGGCAGGACGTGCTGTTCGTCGCGCTGCACCGCAACGCCGCCGACCCGACCGACTATTTCGGAATTCCCCCCGGCCGGGTGATCGAACTGGGCGCCCAATACGCGATCTGAGCGCCCGATCGCACGCTCTGGACCGCTCAAACGGCCACGGATCCGTCAATCCCCCGCGCGCAGAGTGCATTTCGTCGCGCAATTCTATGCCGTGGCGGTTTCGTTAGCCAAACAGAAAGCATGTTTGGGCGATCATGCTTCTCGTGAAGACGGGATTCATCTCTAGGCTGCTGAGCTCGCTGGCGTTGACCGGCGCTGTGCTGGCCCCTGCCGGGGCCGCGCGCGCGGATACCTCGCTTGAGAACGAGTTCGACCGCGCCTTTGTTGCGCCTGCCCCCGCTGCGGCGGTTCGGCCCGCGCTTCAGCCTACCACCAGGACGCAGACGGTCGGCCAGCCTGCGGGCCCAAGCAAGCCGCAGCGCTCCACGCCATCCACCGTCCGGCCTTTTGTGGCCTACGGAACCCCGCGGCCCAGCGGCAACGGGATCGACGCCCAGCTGGCCTTTGCCGCAGACCCTTCGCAGGGCCGGATCGGCGTCGCCGCGATCGATCTGACCAGCGGCCGCACCGTCAGCGTGCTGGGCGACACGCCGTTCCCGATGGCCTCGACCAGCAAGATCGCGATCGCCGCAACCTTCCTCGATGGGGTCGACAAGGGCCGCTTCAGTCTGGATGACCGCTTCCCGCTGATGATCCCTGTCGGTTCAAAGAAATATTCGAGCGAGGCCGCCCCGGTTCGGGCCGGCGCTTCGCTGCCAGCGCGCGAGCTGCTGGAACTGTCGCTGATCCATTCGAGCAACCCGGCGACCGACGCCCTGCTGGCCGCAGTGGGCGGCCCGGCCGCGGTCAACCGCTGGGTCAAGACCACCGGCATCCAGGGCCTGCGGATCGATCGCAGCATTGCCACCCTGGTACGCGACGACGGCGAATTCGATCCGGCCCGCACCGTTGACCTGCGCGACAGCGCAACCCCGGTGGCCATGGCGCAGCTGCTGAGCGGCCTGTTCCAGGGCCGCTGGCTCAGCACCAACAGCCGCACTTTCCTGCTCCAGACCATGGAGCGCTGCGTCACCGGCAAGCGCCGCATGCGCGCGCTACTGCCCGGTGATGCCCGGATCGCGCACAAGACCGGTACGCTGAACAACACCGCCAGCGACGTGGGAATCATCCAGGCCCCCGATGGCCATGCCTATGCCGTGGCGGTCTATGTCACCGGCCAGGGCGGCCACGCCGGTCGTGACGCCCGGATCGCCTCGATCACCCGCACGCTCTACACCAATTTCGAAGGGCACGATGGCGGGTCGCTGGTTTACGCCAACCGCTAGTCGGCTTTGAGATCGCGCGGCTTGATCGCGACGGCCGGATTGCCGCGATAGATCGTGGCGGCATCGGCATCACCGAACAGCGCACCGCGCGCCGCAAGCACTGCTCCTTCGCCCATTGTCACCCCTGGCCCGACAAACGCCTCGGCCGCGACCCAGCACCCCGCGCCGATCGCGATCGGGCGCAGCACCAGCTGGAAATGCGGATCGCGGACATCGTGGGTGCTGGCGCACAGGTGCGCGCCTTGCGAAATCACGCTGCGCGGCCCGATGCTGATCCGCCCTTGGTTGTAGAGCCGCACCCGCGGCCCGATCAGGCAGTTTTCCCCCAGCTCGAGATTGGCCGGAAGCCACACCGAAACGCTGGCGTGGACTTTCGCGCCGGGCGCCACCTTTGCCCCGAACAGGCGCAGCAGTAAGCGCCGCCAGGGATGCAGCGGCGGCGGGGTAAAGCGGGCCAGCACCAGCCAGGTCGCCCCCCAGGCGACCCGCGCTAACCGGTTGCGCGCAGAGAAGCTGGCGCCGCCTTCCAGCGGGCGCGATGCGCGCGCGTCCAGCGGTTCGGTCATACGGATTTCCCCCGGTCCATCAGGCCAAGGTAGGCGGCTTCCCACTGCGCCGCAATCGCCGCGGCAGAGAATGGACCGGCCGCAAGGCCATGCGCGGCGCGGGCCATGGCAAGCCATTGGTCCGGCTCCAGTGCCAGCCCAAGGGCCAGGGCAGCGGCGATACTGGACGGATCGGTTCCGGTATCGATCGCGGCGCCGGCCGCAAACCCTTGCGGCAGGTTGCAGCCGCTGCTGATCAGCGCCGGGGCTCCCGCGGCCCAGCCTTCCAGCACGGCGACCGGCAGCCCTTCGCTGAGCGAGGGCAAGGCCAGGAACCGCGCCGAGGACAGCAGCCGCGCCTTGTCCGCGCCGTACTGCGGCCCGGCATAGCGGGCGCTGGCCGGGGCCCGGGCCAGGCGCGCTTCAAGGGCGGCGACATCGGCCGGATCGCCCCACCCCGCGATCACCAGCTCGGCCCCGCCGGGCAGGCCCCCGTCATGGCCCAGCGCCGACCAGGCATCGACCAGCGCGTGAAGGTTCTTCTTGGGATGGATCCGCCCGAGATAGGCCACCACCGGCCCGCGCGGCCCGGTTGGTGCGGGCACGGCGGCGGGGCCGGGGTTGGCGATCACCAGGCTATCCGCCCGGCCGCTTTCGCGCGCGATGTCCGCTGCCTCGCCCGCGGTCAGGGCATGGAAGGCCGCAGCCCGGCGCCACGAGCGGCGTTCGTACACCGCCCGGGCCAGCGCCTTTTTCCAGCGCCCGCGTCCGGTGATCCAGGGATCGAGCATCCCGTGCGGGCTGATCAGATAGGGCCTGCCGCTGCGCGCCGCCCAGGCCGATCCGGCCTGCGAGGGGTACATCCAGATCCCGTGGAGGTGGAGCAGATCGAGATCCGCCGCATCGAGCAGCGCGCCCAACTTTGGGGCAAAGCCGAAAAAGCCCGGCCCTGCGACGGGTGCATGGTGCAGCTCGCACCTGGCAAAACGGTCTGCATCGTCCTGGCTGTGCCGGTCGCTTAGCGCGAAGACCACAGGCTTGGCCCCCAGGCCCCTCAGCAGGGCGGCATGGGCCGCGACCGCCTCGAACACTCCCCCGCCCAGCCGCGAGGCCGAGGCTGTGAGCAGGCCGATGCGCTTGCCCGCGATCACCCGGCCGGCGGCCGCCCGCGCCGCCGCGGCCCGCCGCGCTGCCGGGCAAGGATTCTGGCGGCTATGTCCGGCTGGCGCCGCGCGACCCGGCGCTTCGCTCGCAAGCGCAGCTCGTCGGCCAGGGGGACGGCCGAGAATCGGGCGATCCAGACGATAAGCAACACCGGCAGCAGAAAGAAGCCCGCGGTCTGGACAATGGTCAGCAGGAAACCGTCGCGAAAGAATGTCAGACCCAGCGGCAGGAACAGCAGATAGGCCACGACGGCGGGATTGCCGTGCCTGGACGTCTGGAACTTGTTGTAAGTCAGGCCGAACAGCCAGCCGAATATCCCGCACCAGATCGCCACCCCAAGGTATCCCAGCTGAACCCAGCCCTCGCCCGGCAGGGAGTAGGTCATCCCGATCGGATACCCATAGTCGAACAGCGAGAAGAGCTGGATTGGCGGGCCAATTGGCTTCCCCGGCCACAATGCCCGCGGGACCGGCTGCGTAAACAATTGCAGATTGTCCAGGAAGTAACCCCAGGTGCCGCTGCGTTGCGGGACGACATAGACAAGGTATTCGAAGAATTCGAGGTTGGCGAAATCCATCCCTTCCAAGAACCGAAGCTGGGCCAGGCTATCAACGTTGGAGTCAAGCGAGCTGCGGTCCTCGATGAAGATCCGGCGGATCGTGGTGCCCCGGTCAACCCCGACGATCTGGAACAGGGCAAGCGCCACCACCCCAAGCGAAACGGTTCGCCAGTCGGGCCAGAGCCGTCGTTGCTGGTAGAGGAACAGCAGCCCGACCGTGGCGCACGCCATGATGATCGGCCAGCGCCCGCCGGTGCCGCCACGCAGGATCAGGAAGGCGACCAGCGGCAGGAAACTCCACCAGCGAAAGCGGTTTAGCCAGACGCACAGAACCGCGAGCGGGGCGAGCAACAACTGCGCATCGTCGAAATAGCCGTTGCCCGAGGTGTTCACGAACCGCCCCGTCCCGGCATCGAGCATCATGGTGGTGGAATCATTCGCGCGGACGTCCCAGTTGGCCAGCACCGAGACGAGACCGATCGGGACCAGAAATGCCGCAGCAAGCAGGAACGGCCGGATCAGTTCCGACCGTTCCGCCTCGTTGGCGCGGTCCTGGGGAAAGCGGGGCCTGGCGTTGCCGTATCGCATCGCCGGAACATAGAAACAGACCAGGCCGTGCATCGCCGCGATCAGCACCGTGGCCTTGTCATCCATTGTCGGGGTGAACTGATAGCCGCGATAGATCGCCACGTAATCGCGGTAATAGACCAGGAAGGGACGAAACGTGAAAATCAAGCCGTGGAAGAACAGATAATAGACCGCAGGGTGGTAGATCGAGGCGTTCGGCCGGGTCACAAAATGGATGCACAAAACCAGCCACAGCAGCACGTTGGCGATCAGCAGAACCTCATACACCGCGGTTCACCTCCCGATCGTGTGGCGGGGGAACCAGGCGCAGCCCGTCAATGAAGAGGCGTGCCGGTGTCTCGAACAGCTTGTAGGAAAGCAGAGACATGGCCGCAATCACCCCATAGCTCGCCACGGTCACCGCCGAAAGGGCGACCGGATCCAGCTTGAGCAATTTGTCGCCCACGGCGTTGACCATGACCATGATCACGATCGGATGCAGCATGTACATCGAGTAGGTCAACTGGCCGAGCGGGGCGAGACGGCGTGTCAGCGGCGAAATCGCGCCGCGTCCATCGGCAATCACTGCCGTCAACGCCGCCGCATAGGCCAGGATCAGCAACATCCAGCGCGGCCACAGGAAAAGCGAACCGGCGATCAGGACAAATGCGATGCAGACCGGGACGAAGCCGGGAACGGGTACCCTGGCCCAGACCTTCCAGTCCAGCCGCAATGCCACGCCGAAGAAGAACGCCGGAAGCGCGCGCCAGAACTCGATCGAAGTGGCCCAGTCCTTGCCTTGCGGATAGCGCGACGCGACATAGGCCAGGAACCCGGCCCACAGCACGTAGCGCAGCATTCCAGAAGCGCGCGCCAGGACGATCAGCAGCGGAAAGGCAACATACATCACCATTTCGGCACTGATTGACCAACTCACTCCGTTTGGCACCGGGCCGCCGCAGTCGATCACGGATTGGAGAAGCACGGCGCCCACCGCCAGGCAGGACGGGACCAGCCGCATGTCCGTGTTGGTGGCTACGCCAAGCACGCCCACAGCGTAGAACAGCAAGGCGACCCCCAGCAGGGTAGCAAGATGAAGCGGAAGCAGGCGCCCGATGCGCCGCTGCATGAACCGGGCGAATTGCCGCCAGTTGCTCATCCGGTCGCGGTAGACATGGGCAATCACGAAGCCGGAGATGATGAAGAACACATCGACGAACAGCGATAGCCCCGCCATCCGCTGATGGCTTGCCAGCCGCACAGCGCGTTCGAAGAAAAACTCGCCCGAATGGCAAAGCACGATCCCGGCGGAAGCGACAAATCGCAGCAGATCGAGGTGGAGCAGTTCATCGCTGGTCGTTTGCAGCGAAAACAGGCCGGTGCGGTTGGAACGGTTGGCGCCCTGGGTCACACTGGCCGCCCGGCCCAATAGCCTGTTTCGTTGGCCCGCAGGCCGAAGGTCTCGACGATGCGGCCTTGCTGGGTCCCGGTCAGGCCGCGCCAGGCGCCGTTGCTGAGCTTGATCGACCGGGTCCCCCGCACGACCGGGTCTTCCAGTCCGAAGTTGTGCTCCTTGCTGCCGAAGGCCAGCATTTCGGGATCAAAGGCCATTCCGAATCGCCCGAGCGCCGCCGCCAGCACGCTTTCGGGGTCTTCGCACAGGTCGCAATAGACGATCCGGGCGCAGCGATCCGGGTTGCGCTGCTCGAAAGCGAGAAGCGCATCGATGCTGTGCTTGACGTGGACGAGCGCGCTTTCAAAGCCATCCTCGATCGCGTTGAAGCGCCAGTCGCGCCTGTAGATCGAATGGACCACATCGCCCGGATGCCGCAGCACGATCACGAAGCGCGCCTTGCCCGCGAACAGCGTGTCGATCGCGTCGAGATGTTCGGCATATTGCGGGGTCTTGTCGGCCCAGACGCGTTTTCCGGTCGCGATCCGGAACCCTTCGTGCAACGCAGTGGCCTTGCGGACGAGGTCCTGGCGCATATCCTCGGCGGTGTAGCCGAATGCCTCGTACCCGGCCCTGACCAGCCGGTCACCATGCATCGCGGCATAGTTGGCGATGAAGAAGCTTTCCGGCGGACAGGCGATTTCGGGATGTGAATTGAACAGCCGGCGGACCAGCGACGTGCCCGAACGGTGTGCCCCGACAATGAAGATCGGCCGCTCGCAAAGATCGCCGTCCTCGATCACTACCGGCTTGGTCTGAACAATCATCCGCGGGCGGCCAAGGTAGGTCTTGATGCGGTTCCAATGCCAGATCAGACCATGCCAGCGACGCACCGCATTACTCCAAGCCCCGCCCCCCGCCTGCAGGCAGATGAGCGCCGATGTCACTCGTTACAATTGCACGACCCTGGTCCATCGTTGCATAACGGGCAGGACGGCCGGTTCCTAAAGCAATCGCCGGGCGCTGTCACTTGCCCTGTATCGGCAATGGCCTAGAAGGTTGCGGCAATCGCCAGGGGGGTTCCAGCGGCACGTGTCGGCAGTCAGGATCGTCTTCGCCTGGGAAAACCTTGGCCCGACCCATTTCGATCGCATCCACGCCTGCGCCGCGGACCCGGCGCTTGAGGTCACAGCGATCGAATTCTTCGGCACCAGCATCGTCTATGACTGGGACAGCGCCGGACTTTCGGGCGTCCGGCGCCTGACGCTTTACCCGCATGGCCGCACTGCCAGCCGACCGGGACTGTGGTGGAGGCTGCTGCGCGCCTGCCTGGCCCAGCGCCCGGACTGCGTGTTCCTGTGCCACTACAGCTATCCGCACGTCTTCGTGGTTGCCCTGCTGCTGCGCCTTTGCGGGGTCCGGACGATCACGATGATCGACAGCAAGTTCGACGACATGCCCCGCAGAATCGGGCTGGAGGCGATCAAGGTGCTGCTGCTTGCGCCCTATCAAGGTGCGCTCGCCGGAAGCCGACGGACGATCGAATACCTGCATTTTCTGGGATTTCGCCGACGCCCGGTGATCGAAGGGTTCGACACGCTCGACGTGGCGCGCATCCAAAGCCAGGCCGGGGCCGGCCGCACAGGGGAACCCACCCCGCACGCCGTGCGCGATTTCCTGATCGTCGCGCGGCTGATCCCCGAAAAGAACCTGGGGCTCGCCCTAAGTGCCTATGCCCGGTGGTGCAAGACCGCGGCGCACCCGCGGCGGCTGCGGGTGCTGGGCGCGGGACCGCTCGACGCGTCGCTGCGCGCGCTGGCGCACGAGCTGGGCGTGGCGGAGACCGTCGATTTTGAAGGGGTGGCCAATCCGGATCAGGTCTATGCCGCGATGGACCAGGCGCTGTGCCTGATCCTGCCAAGCGTGCAGGAGACATTCGGCTTCGTCGTGATCGAAGCGCTGGCACTGGGGCTGCCGGTGCTGATCTCGAGCAGGGCCGGGGCGATCGATGGCCTGATCGACAACGGAGTGAACGGCTGGGTGGTCGACCCCTATCGCTGCGAAGGCCTGGCCGCGGCCATGGCGCTGCTCGATACCGACGCGGCAGCGTGGCTGGCAGCCAGCGCCGCCGCGTCCGCCAGCAGCGAACGCGGCAACGTCGGTCATTTCCTGGCGGCGGTAAGGTCGCTGGCTCAGGCAGGATAGGCCGCGGCGACGGTCCAGGCCGTGCCTGACGGCGCGGCGGCGACGGCGCCGTTGTTGCGCAGGCGGAACCGTACGGCGCTTGCCGCGGCCCTGACCGCGCAGACCTCGAACGCATCGCCCAGATCCGAAGCGGAGGCGACGCTTGCCGTCATGCCAGCCGCCGCACCGGGGCAGGAGATTGCGATCTCGGGCGAGACGTCGCCTGCCGCAATCGCGGCGATTGCGGGGGCGGCGCTTCCTGTAAGCGGGGGCGGCGGCGCGATCTCGCGCCACTGCGCAGCCTCCTGGTCGAAGCACAGGGACATCTGGCTGCCCGGCGCCAGCACGCGAGTCGCGGGGAGGGTCGCCCCGGCGCCATTCGCCGCCAGCGAAGCGAAGATGCCGCCGCCGGAAAGGTTGCGTACGGTCAGTTCATGCCCGTGCTGGATCCCGGCCACCGGCATCGTCATCGGCCAGGTCCCGGCGGCATTGGCATAGACCACCATCAGGTCGGCGCGCGGAACTATCTGCGGATTGGCAGAAATGTCCTGGTTCAGCGCGGTCCAGCTGCCGGTCGTGCGCAGCCAGCGGTTGTCCCGGAAGCAGGGGAAATGGTCAGTCACCGCGGTCAGTGCGGTTCCCGATGGACCGCTGGCGCGTTCGGCCTCGCCGCTGGACTTCTCGATGATCACGTTGGGGCCCATCGACCCGCGATAATCAACCGGCTGCTGGTGGGCGCGGCCGTTGGCGCGGGCCTCTGCACTGCGGCTGCACCGCAAGCGGATGCGCACGTCGGACAGGGTCTGTTTGCCTGGGGTCGACGACCCGACGAGCACGACCGCGGCAAAGCCGGTCAGCTTGTCCACCTGGGCCACCACTTCGAGGTCAACGTCGTGAAGGCCTTCGCCATAGACCTGCTCACCGTCGAGCAGGAGATAGCTGTCGGTCAGCTTGAGACGCCCGCGCACCCACGAGCCGAACATCACCGGGCCGCAGTTTCGAAACTCTGCGTCGAGCGCCAGCCAGGGGATCAGGCCATCGGCCATCCGCAGCGGGGCATTGCGGTTGATCCCCGGTGAAACGCGGCCCCCGGCCAGCCCGCCGGTCCGCACGCAATCCTCGAATACGGTGTTGACCATCCGCCCGCGGCGGCCCGACCAGCCTTCGTAGGGAGCGAGCCCCTTGTAGCCCAGCAGCCCGTCGATATCGATGTTGGTCCCACAGGCCTGGAACAGGTCCCCGTTGGTTTCGCCGAGAACGGCAGAGCGCATGTACAACTCGCCATTGCCCTCGCCGGCCTGGTAGATCAGTTCACCGCGAAAGCCGATGATCTTCGATCGGATCAGGCGGACATCGCCCGAATAGCGATCGGGTTCGATCTCGATGCCCTTGTCGGTGGCATCCCAGCCTTCCCCGTCGCTGATCCGGGCCGGCCATTCGTAAACCGCGCCGCGCGGAATCCCGCCGTCGAGGGTCATGTCGATCAGGGTAATGCCCGGACGATCGGCATAGTCAGCCGGGGCCACGGACGGACAGCGGACGAAGATCCCGCCGCCCCGCCACAGCATCGGCTGTCCGGTGCTGGCGGAGTTGACGACCTGCCAGTTGGTCTGGCGCGGGCTGCCATCAACGTGGCGGAAGACCAGGCTGCTTCCGCCATGGCAGGTCGAGCGAAGCACCATTGGCGTCGAGACGACCAGCGGACGGCCGTCATAGAAATGCTGGCCGATCTGCCCGGCCGGATCGCTGGTTCGCACCGGGCAGCGAAGCCGATAGGTCCGGGCGGAGAAGTTGATCGTCCGCACGCCGATCGCTTCGGCATAGGCGATGGTTGCCTGGATCGCCGGCTGGTCGTCGGACAGGCCATCTCCAACCGCGCCGCCAAGTTCGACGTTGAGCGCACCGCTGGTCGGCACGGCGCGGAAGAACCGCCCGTTGGCGGATTGCGCGACGAAACGCGGGTGCGCGGCGAGCAGCGCGGCACTGGCCAGGCTGTCACAGACATAGCTGGCCAGCGCCACGCCTTTGGTGCTGCGGCCGCTGGTGGTGACCAGATCGGTGTTTGCGTTGATGTTTTGGGCTGCGAACTGGGTGAACAGGAAGTCGGCCATGCAGGTCTCCTCGAAAAAAAGATGGAAGGGAGGTCAGATCAGGCCTGGGCGGCGATCAGCCCGGGAATCGCCCGCGCCACACCGCGCGCGACGCGGCCGGCAAGATGGCGGTGGCCTTCGGCCGTGGGGTGCGCACTGTCGGTGCCGGTAACCCAGTCACGATTGCCATCGCCGACGGCCGCGCCGTCGCGCCCGGTTCCCGACACCCACGGATCCGTCAGCGTATCGATGAAGGCGACATTGCGGGGAAACTTTGCGGCGGCCGCCTGCTTGGCCGCATTGACCGCCCCGTGCGCGGCGCTGGAATTGCTGCCGATCACCGGGCCGGTCATGAAGATCACGGTATCGGGCTTGGCCGCGAGGACCTTGCCGAGCCAGGTTTCGACCAGCGCCTGGTGGGCCGCCTGGGTGGGGTTCAGCGCCGCATCGTTGCCGCCGCCCATCTCGACGATCACGTCCGGGGCGGGCGCGATGACGTCGATATCGACCCGCTCGTTGAACCAGCTGCGGTCGTGCAGGGTCGGCGCCATCCAGCCCGATCCACCCACCCCGGATGACCAGGTATCGGCCTGCCCCAGCAGATCGCCGATCAGCGCGCCCTGGGCGCCATAGGGATAGCTGTCGATGTTGGTCGCATCGACCACGGTGGCCAGCATCGAATCGCCGTGCAGCAGCACTCGCAGCGCGTCGGCCTGAAGCCAGGCGTGCGGCTTGTAGAGATTGGTCGTGCGGATGCCGACGAAGGCCCCGGTCGAGGCGAATTCAAGCTCGTAATGGCGGTCCTTGCGATCGGCCGCCGCGCCGCTTCCCCAGGTGACCGGAATATAGCGCAAGAGGCCGTTGCCGCCGTTGCCGAGGACGCCCGAGTAGGCGAGCTTGCCATCGACCTTGAGGCGAAACCCGCCGCCGACCCCGGCACCCGACATCTGCACATAGAGTTCGAAGCTGGGCGCGGCGCAGACGAAGCGAACCCGCGAGCCCGGGCCTTGCTGCGGGTTCTGGAGCGGATCGGTGCCGTTGCCGACGCGCGAAGTGACCGCCTTGTAGAACTCGGTATTGGGAAAAGTGGCGTTGGGGCATTGCCAGGCCCCGCCGAGGAAGGCGAACTTGGCAGCGTGAAGCGGGGTCCCGCCGGTCGCGACCTGCCAGGTCGTCCCCGTGGCGATCGCGCTGGAGGCGAGCGGCGCACCGATCGTCGGCAGCGTTGTGGCGAGCGCGGGCGGGGTCAGATCGGTCTTGGCGATCGAGGCGCGCAGTGTGTTGAGCACGCGCAGCCGCTTTTGCCGGGCGACTTCCGCGGCAGCAAGGCCGCGAGCGATGATGTCGAGCGCCATCCTACTGCGCCATCCGGTAGGTCAGCGAGCCCGAGCCCACCGCAAGGTCGAGATAGAGCGACGTTCCGGAGACCGTTTCCTGCCACACCGGTTCGCAGCAATTGGCGGAAAAGACACCCCAGGCCTGCCCCGCTGCGGTCAGCGGCAGCTTGGTGGTCCCGCCATCGGTCGAGCGCAGCACCCTGACCGTGCCCGTCCAGGTTCCGGACAGGGTCAGGATCACCGGCTTGTCGGAATTGGGTGAATAGGGACCGGCCACCACGGCAACGCCGGTCGACCCGGCAAGCGCCGACGGCGCGGGAATGCTGACCGTGCTGACCGGCAGCGGCTTGTCGGCGGAAATGGCGGTAAGGGTCGCGTCGGCTTCGGTATAGCCGACTGCGGTCAGCGGCGCATAAGTCGCCGGCGCGGCAACGGGGATCGGATTGGGCATGGACAATTCTCCGGAAAGGGAAGAATCGATCAAATAACCATATTGGTTCGTGTAGGAAAGCAATTTAACCGAACAGTGCCTTGGCCTGCACGGCTGCCCAATCTACCCCAAGCCATGGACTGCAACGGCTTCGTCTGCACGATCAACGGGGGCCGGGACGGCTACCAGGTGCCGGCTGCGCTGCACCAGGCCGGGCTGCTGCGGCGGTTCGCAACCGATTACTACGCGCCCGAAGATCCGCCCGGTTGGCTTCCCGCGGCAATGGCGCGGCGGCGTTCGCCGCTGCTTCCCAAGGGGATGACAGCCAACGCGCCAGCCTGCTTCCTGGCCCAGCACGGCGCCGCGCGGCTGGGCCTGCCGATGAACCGGGTGTTTCCTTTTACCGACGCGCTGCTGGCCCGGCGCGGCCTGGATCTGGCCAGGCGGCTGGGCGCGAACCTCTATGCCTATTCCTCGTACCTGCCTTCTTGGAAGGCGGTGCCGCCGGGCATGCGGCTGGTCGATTTCGAATATCACCCGCTCCCGGGACTGACCATGGATCTGCTGCGCGAGGATGCGGCGCACTATCCCGAAGCGGCCTGGTCGTTCGCGCAGGAGCAGCGCCAGCTTGGGCTGGAACAGGTTACCCAAAGCTGGCGCCACGCAGACGCGGTCGTCTGCGCGAGCCGCATGACGGCGCGTTCGCTCGAGCATGCCGGGTGCGACCCGGCCCGAATCACGATCATCCCCTATGGCTTCGATGCCAAAGGCGGGGCCGCACCGCGCGGCGGCGAAGGACCAGCGCAGTTCCTGTTCGTCGGCCAGGGGCTGCAACGCAAGGGCCTGCATCATCTGTTGCGGGCCTGGCGGACGGTCGATCCGACGCGCGCCCGGCTGACCCTGGTGTGCTACGCGATCGATCCGGGGATCGCCGCCCTGGCGAACCAGCCGGGAGTCACCCTGCTCGGCCGCCAGGAACGCCCCGCGCTCGACCGGCTGATGCACGCGGCCGACGTGTTCGTCATGCCCTCACTGGTCGAAGGGTTCGGCCTTGCCTACCTCGAAGCGCTCGCTGCGGGCTGCCACCTTGTCGGTACCGCCAATACCGGCCTCCCCGACCTGCCGCTCAGCGAGGCCGCGCGAACACTGGTGCCGGTCGGTGATATCGCGGCACTGGCTGCGGCGATCGAGGCACTGATTGCCCGGCGGGCGGCCAGCCGGCTCGATGCAGCAGCAATCGCCGCCGAAGCCGGCAACTGGACCTGGGCCGACTTTCGCGCGCGCATCGCGGCGCACGCCAGGACAGTACTCTAGCCGAGCCGATCGCGACCCAACAGGCGTCTGAAGTCAGACCGGATATCCTCGGCAAGCTCGCGCAGGGTCGTTTCCCAGCTGCCATAGGCGCCCCAGTGCCGCGCGGCGAAACGCCCGACCACTCCCAGCATCGCCAGGTCAACCGCGGCCAGGGCAAGTCCCGGCGCCGTGCTGCCAAGGTCCGATCCGAGCGCCAGGGTCAGTACGACCCCCAGCGCCGCGAAAATGGCATAAGCGATTGCGAATGCGGATTGGCGGTTGACCGCCAGCATCAGGTTGGAGAGCGGATTCCAGATCCCCCCGCACAGCGCCGAAACGGCAATCGCCAGCATCAGGCCAGCTGGCGGGTCGATCTGCTGGTTCGACCACAACCGGACGATCCACGGCCCCGCAAGCGCCAGGACCAGCGCGAACGGCACGGCGATTCCCGATGCGGTGCCAAGAACTGCCACGAACATCCGGTGTACCCCGCGGGAATCGCCCTTGGCGGTGGCCGCGCCGAATTCCGGCATCAGCGCGGTCGTCAGCATCTGCGAGCCTTGCAGCCCGATCCGCGACAGGGTCCGCGCCGCAACGAAGGCCGGGACCGCGGCCGCCCCCGCCACGAAGCCCAGCGCCGCAACCGTACCCTGGAGCAGCAAGGCCGTCGCCAAGGGGATCGACATCGCCGCAAGCGCCGGACCGAGCAACTGGCGGCGGACCTGCGCGTTCCCTCCGCGCAGCGCCGGTAGCACCCCGGTGCGCAGCGCCGCCGCTGCGCCGAACATGGCAAGGAAGCCGACCAGGCGGCCGCCGAACAGCGCCATGGCGCCGGCCAAGATGCCCTCTCCCCGCACGACGGCAAGGATCAGCAGCCCGTTTTCGAGCAAGGTCGTCAGGGTCGAAAGCACGGTGCCCAAGGCGAAGTGCGAATTGCTGCGGAACACACCATGAAGCAGGGCGGAAAACATGATCAGGCAGGCATAGGCTGCCAGCACCGCGATGGCCCAGCGCATGTCGAGCAGCGAGGTCTGCGGCACTTCCAGGATGAAACGGTCGGGCAGCAGCAGGGCAAGCGCAGCGACTGCCGCGAGGATGATCGCGCAGGCCGCAACAACCACTTGGGTCGCGCTGCGGATCGTGGTCCGGGCGGCATCGCGCTCCCCCCGGGCGATCTCCATGGTCATTCGCACGGTGGCGGCACTGGCAAAGCCGAGATCGCCCAGCGCAAACAGCCCCGGCACGGTAATCAGCATGGCCCATCCGCCGTATCGGGCCAGCCCCCAGTGCGAGGCCAGCACCGGCACCATGACCAGCTGGACCATCGCCAGCGCCACCCGGTCGAGCGCGTTGGCGCCAACCCCGATGGCTACGCGCCGGCGGCTCATACCTGGTCCCGGCGGTGCTTGCGGCGCACCGCGGCCATGCTACCCTGCTGTTGCGGAGTGCGAGGACGGGCAATGGACACACAGGCCAGACTGATCGGCGCGATCATCCTGACGTACTTCGTCAGCCGCGCGGCGCTTCGCGTGCCAAACCCGCTGCGCAAGGCCTGGGGCATATCGCTAGTCCACCTGATTTTGCTCGCAGTCATCGTGCTGGCCTTGCTTATCTTGCACGGCTCTGTCGAGGGGTATTCGAGCGAAAGCCTGTTGCTCTACGTTTCGGCGCAAGTGCTGTGGTGGCTGGTCGATCTGCTGCGTGAACACCCAACAGTGACCTGGCGGATCCCCCGATCTTCACGGCGCCAGTCGCCTTAGCACCAGCGGCCACAGGCTGCCGTTAGACGGCGCGGCGCCAAGCGTGATCTCCATGACCGTGCCGCCTTCCAGTTCGATCCAGGCGCTGAGCGCAGGATAATCGCGCTATTCGCGGCTTCCGTCATAGCGTGCCGAGCCCTCGCCAAGGGGGCGGGTCACCTCGTCCTGGACTTCTCCGACGCGGATGCCCGACTGGCGGGGACTGACCAGGGCAGTGGCTTCGGCCTCGCGGCAATCATTGGCAACCACACGCATCGGTTTCTCGAATCCGCGCAAGCCTTGTGGATAGCTCAGCCGCGGCGGCCAAGCTTCTCGACCAACTTCAAGCCGAGGTCGCGCACCAATTTCCATGGCCTACGGCGAGGCCAACCCATGGCCCGGGCATAGTGCTCGCGGGTCAATCCCAGGCCAGCCTGGTCGCGCGCCGGATGCAAGTGCGGACTGGCGGCAATGCTGGCGAACATGTCGGCAAAGCCGGTCTTCTTTTCGGCCGGGAGGTGCCAGATCGCCAGATCGCGGTCCGATCTCGCCAGGTTGTGGTGATGGAAAGTGGTCCACATCCGCCGGATAAAGGCGTTGGCAGTGCCGCGCTTGATCCCTTCCAGGGCATATATGATCGACAACAGATGCGCCTCTTCCCTGGGGGCATTCGGTACCTGGCAGAGAACCTGCGGCCACAATGCCTTTCCGCGCATTGCGATGCGCCGGGTAACTTCGATGCTCGCCGCGAAAATCTCGCCGCCGAAATAGGGAATGTCTGCAAGCTCGGCGCCCCCCTGCGCGGCCAGGAACAGCGCCATTTCCGCGCGACTCAGTCCATTGATGGCACTGTCTTCCGGATGTTCATCGCCCCCCAGTTCATAGGTGAGCGCGCCGCAATGGTCGATCGTCCGGGCCATTTCATCAACCGGTCGAAGCCACAGGCAATCGCTGTCGAGCACGATCACGCGCTGTGCCGGGGAATTGACTGAGAACCAGTCGAGCACATCGAAAATGTAGAACTGGTTGCCCCAGCTGCCAACAATTCCAAGCGGCAGGCGATAGGTGATTGGCAATTCGATTACCTTCACCCCCCAGCATGCGAGCAGTTGCCCCAGGTCTACCCCGTCGATCGTCGGAATGCGGGTGTTGGTGAAGAACAGGTGCCGCGCCTTCGGATTCACCGCCAGACTGCTGGCAAAGAAACAGGCGGTGCAGCGCCAGTAGACCGCCTGGGTCGCGGGCGCGTCAGAGCGGCTGCCGACTTGCGGAAAGAAGGTTGCTGTGGCGGCGTCGTCGGCCACGAACCAGGTGCAGATAGCGGTATCCTGCATGGTCTTCAGGCTGCTCGATCAGGCCGCAGAAAGATCGCGCGCGGCCGCGAAGACATTGCCTTCGCAGGGTTCGTCCTGGGCCACGAAGCGACCGTCTTTCAGCATCCAGAACGAATAGCCAAAAGCCGCGAGATAGGCGAAGACGTCCGCCGGAGTCTGGTCTTGGCGTCGAAGGGCATCAACTGAGACTTCGAACATGATCGCGGGCTTGCGACCCTCCAGTATCGGGCGGGCCCCCTCCAGCGCGGCAATCTCATAGCCTTCGACGTCGATCTTGATGAAGCTGACCCTGGCGGCGTCGGCGGCGGGAAGGTGGTCGGCAATCCGTACCGCCGGCACTTCCTCGGCTGCGATCCCGTCGGCCCCGCCGACTGAAAAGGTCACCGGCGCATCACCGATATGAAACAGTTGCAGCATGGCCGGGCGATCACTGGCGGCGGCATTGTGCAGCACGATCCGGTCCGAGATCGTGTTCATTGCGACGTTGCCCTGCAGCTGCACGAACGAGAACTGGCCCGGTTCGAAGGTATGGACCCTGCCGGTTGGCCCAGCAAAATGGGCCATAAACAGAGAGAAAATGCCAAAGCTGCCGCCGATATCCAGCACCACGCTGCCCGCCTCGATCAGACGCTCGACCGCCAGGAGCTCGGGTTCATAGTGGTCGCGCTTCATGTAAATCGAGGTCGACCCGAAATTGCGCAGCTTGGGGGCGAGCCGCATCTTCAGCCCACCGGTCTGGAAATGGACGACCTGGGGCATGCCCAGCGCGCAGGCCAGCAGCCAGCGCGGCGCGCGCAGCAGCGAGTGCAGCGGTGCCTGCGGGTCCACTCCGTGCTTCAGAAAACGCCGCCACCAGAACGCGATACCCATGAATTTCGACCCCCGCGCCAAAGTCTGGGTTGAATAGAGGACCGGCGGCGATTGACAACAGCTCTAGCGGGTCGGGACCGGTGCCTCGCCCGAATAGTCGTAGAACCCCCGGCCGGTCTTGCGGCCCAGCCAGCCGGCCTCGACATATTTCACCAGCAGCGGGGCGGGGCGGTATTTGCTGTCGCCGGTGGTGTTATAAAGCACCCGGACGATATCGAGGCAGGTGTCGAGCCCGACGAAATCGGCCAGCTCCAGCGGCCCCATCGGGTGGTTGAGGCCAAGGCGGCAACCCTTGTCGATATCGGCGATGTTGGCAGTACCCTGACCCAGCACGAAGACCGCCTCGTTGATCATCGGCAGCAGGATGCGGTTGACCACGAAACCGGGCTCGTCCTCGGCCTGGACCACCTGCTTGTTCAGCGTCTCGGCAAAGGCGCGGGTGCGGGCAACGGTATCGGGGCTGGTGGCCAGGCCGGGGATCACTTCGATCAGGCCCATCACCGGCACGGGATTGAAGAAGTGGAGCCCGATGAAGCGCGCGGGGTCCGGCGAGCTGGTCGCCATGCGGGTGATCGGGATCGAGCTGGTGTTCGATGCCAGGATCGCATCGCCGCGCAGTACCTTGCCCACCGCCTCGAAGATCTTGCGCTTGATCTCCTCGCGTTCGGTCGCCGCTTCGATGATCAGGTCCGCCTGGGCCATCGGTGCATAGTCGGCCACCGGGGTGATCCGCGCCAGCGCCGCCTCGGCCTCGTCCGGGGTGGCCTTGCCGCGCCCGACCAGCTTGCCCAGCGCCGCATCGATCCGGGCCTTGCCCGCTTCGGCACGGGCAAGATCGAGGTCGGACAGCAGCACCGGCATGCCGAACTGCGCGATCGTCTGGGCAATTCCCGTGCCCATCTGGCCCGCGCCAATAACCCCGACCGTCAGCATGTCCCGCTCCTTCGCAAATGCAGCAAAGGCGGCTGGTTAGCGGCGATACTGGCGGAAAGCTAGCGGTTTTGCCCCGGGACCCACAGCACGTCCCCGCCCGCATCGGCGTTGATCGCGCGGGCCAGCACGAACAGGTAATCGGACAGCCGGTTGACATAGGCCAGCGCGGCGGGGTTGACCGGATCCTGCGCCGCCAGCGCGGTCATCGCCTGTTCGGCGCGGCGCACCGCGGCGCGCGCGACATGGACCCGCGCCGCCGCCTCGGTCCCACCCGGCAGGATAAAACTGGTCAGCGGCGGCAGATCGACGTTGAGCGCATCGATCGCCGCCTCCAGCCACGCGGCCTGGGCCGACACGATCCGCAGGACCATCTCCGACGGGGCAAAGTCACTGCCCGGCGTGGCCAGGTCCGCGCCCAGATCGAACAAATCGTTCTGAATCCGGACAGCCGCATCGCGGTGCGTATCGAGCGCAACGGCCGCCAGCCCCAGCGCGCTGTTCGCCTCATCGACCGCGCCGATCGCTTCCATCCGCGCGGCGTGTTTGGGCAGGCGCGAGCCATCGACCAGCCCAGTTGTGCCGTCATCGCCGGTGCGGGTGTAGATCTTGTTGAGCTTGACCAAGCGGAGGCGCGCCTATTTGTGCTGGGTCGCCAGAAGGAGCGCGACCACCCCGATCGCCATGGCCTGATACAGGATGCGGCGGAACATCAGCTTGTTCTGCTTCAGTTGCATCTCGCTCGGCCCGCTGCCTTCCGGCCGGTTGAGATCCTCACGCGTGCTTTGCATGAAGGCAACGATCCCGCGGATCAGCGTGATCACGGTCAGCGCCATCAGGATCACGATCACGAAGCCAAGGAAATAGGTCATGGCGCGCCTTCTACTCCCGCCCCCAGCGAAATGCCAGCGGGGAAGCGGCCCGCGCGCAGGTCGTTCGCCACGGTCCGCCCATCGACCCCGGCATCGCGCAGGTCTTTCAGCGAAGGCGAGCCGCGCCGCTTGGCCAGCTTGCGCCCGTCCGGCTCGACCAGCAGATCATGGTGGTGCCAGACCGGCACCGGCAGATCGAGCAAGGCCTGGAGCAGGCGGTGGATATTGGTCGCGGCGAACAGGTCGCGCCCGCGCGTCACCAGCGAAACGTCCTGCAGCGCATCGTCGAGCGTCGCGGCAAGGTGGTAGCTGGCCGGGGCTTCCTTGCGCAGCAGCACCACATCGCCGAACATTTCGGGCCGCGCGCGCTGGCGTCCGGCGCGTTCATCCTCCCACCACAGCGGCCCGGCAAGGTCAGAGGCTTTCGCCATGTCGATCCGCCACGCCGCGTCGGCATCAGGATCGGCCCGCTTGCCGCGGCAGGTGCCGGGATAGACCGGCCCGTCCGGCCCGCGATCGATCGCCGCGGCAGCCACTTCGGCCCGGGTGCAGGTGCAGGGATAGAGCAGGCCCTGCGCGATCAGCCGCTCGCCCGCTTCGGCATAGGCGGCGAGGCGGCTGGACTGGTGCAGCACCGGTCCGTCCCACTCCAGCCCCAGCCAGGCGAGGTCGGTCAGCTGTTCCTGCGCGTATTCGGCCCGGCTGCGGGCGCCGTCGATATCCTCGATCCGCACCAGAAACGCCCCGCCGCGCGCCCGCGCCAGATCGTGCGCCGTCACCGCGGCAAAGGCATGGCCGAGGTGGAGCAGGCCGTTGGGGCTGGGGGCAAATCGTGTCCGCACTGTCACAGCGCGCTTGTCCTGTGGATTGCGGGGCAAGGCAAGACTTGACGCGGCGACTCCCCGCATGTTCTCTTGTCAGTCATGAGGTGTAGCAGAACCGTCATCTGGGCCCGCTACCGGAGGCCATGCTCAAGTCGGAGCTGATCGAGCGCGCGGCCCGGTTCCGCAGCGCGGCGGAGGATCCCTCCCGGCACCTCAGCGATTGCCCTGCCCTGGTGCTCAACGCCGACTATACCCCGCTGTCCTACTATCCGCTCAGCCTGTGGCCATGGCAGACCGCGATCAAGGCGGTGTTCCTCGAACGGGTCGACATCGTTGCCAGCTATGTGCGCGAGGTGCATTCGCCCAGCTGGACCATGCCGATCCCCAGCGTGATCGCGCTGCGCCAGTACGTGAAGCCCAGCGAGCATCCCGCCTTCACCCGCTTCAACCTGTTCCTGCGCGACCGGTTCTGCTGCCAGTATTGCGGCAGCCCGCACCAGCTGACCTTCGACCATGTGGTCCCGCGGCGGCTGGGCGGGCGGACCAGCTGGGAAAACGTCGCCACCGCCTGCGCGCCGTGCAACCTCCGCAAAGGCGGCCGCACGCCTGAGCAGGCGAAGATGCCGCTGCTATTGAAGCCGATCCGCCCAACCAGCTGGCAATTGCAGGAACGGGGCAAGGGCTTCCCGCCGGGCTACCTCCACGAAACCTGGCGCGACTGGCTGTATTGGGATGTCGAGCTGGAGGCTTAACCCGATCCCCCATCCACCGGCAGCAGCACGCCCGTGGTATAGCTCGAGGCCGCGCTCGCCAGCATCAGCGCCGCCGTAACGATTTCCTCCGGCCGGCCCGGTCGGCCCAGCGCGACCGGTTGCTTCTCGCGCTTTTCGGGTTCCCACGCCTCGGCGATGTCGGTCAGGAACGGGCCGGCGACGATCGCGTTGACGCGGACCTTGGGGGCGTATTCGCGCGCAAGGCTGACGGTCATCGCGTTGAGCGCCGCCTTGGCCCCGGCATAGGGCACCACGCCGGGCGAGGCGCGGGTCGAGGCGATCGAGCTGATGTTGATGATCGCGCCGCCATCCCCCTGCCGCATCCGGTGGCCGATCTGACTGGCGAGGCGGAACGGGCCCTTGAAGTTGAGGTTGAGGACCGAATCGAACAGCGCCTCGCTCATTTCGTCGCTCGGACTGGCGGGGGACATGCCGGCGTTGTTGATGAGCACGTCGACCCGGCCGAACTCGGCATAAGCCGCTTCGATCAGCGCGTCGCAATCGGCCCAGCGCCCGGCATGGGCGGAAACCGCCAGCGCGCGGCGGCCCAGCGCGCGGACCTGATCCGCCACCGCCTCGCACGCCTCGATCTTGCGGCTGGCGACGATCACGTCGGCCCCACGCTCCGCCAGGGCCAGGACCATGCGCAGCCCCAACCCGCGCGAGCCGCCGGTGACCAGCGCGACCTTTCCGGTAAAATCGAACAGCGGATCGGGTGTCATGGCCGTAACTCTCCCACAGGTGATTGCACCTTTTTAATCGAACGATTAAGACGGTGCCAAGGAGAGATTGCCGATGTCGATACTTTA
>JBJTMC010000143.1:0-5356 GCA_046063325.1 Novosphingobium sp. | reverse complement strand
GCTGGGCGCGCGGGTGACGCTGGTTTCGGGGCCGGTGACGCTGGACGCGCCGCGCGGGGTCGAACGGGTCAATGTCCAGACCGCGCGCGACATGGCCGAAGCGGTCAAGCTGGCGCTGCCCGCCGATGCCGCGGTGATGGTCGCCGCGGTGGCGGACTGGCGCACCCCCGATGTCGCGCCCGAAAAGATGAAGAAGCGCGGCTCGGCCCCGCCCGCGCTGCGGCTGACCGAAAACCCCGATATCCTGGCGATGGTCGCGGTCAGCGACAAGCGGCCCAAGCTGGTAGTCGGCTTTGCCGCCGAGACCGAGAAGGTGGTTGAACACGCCAAGGAAAAGCGCAAGCGCAAGGGCGCGGACTGGATTGTCGCCAACGACGTTTCGGGCGACGTGATGGGCGGCGATGCAAATGCGGTGCATATTATCACCGCCAAGGGTGTTGAGGATCTTCCGGAAATGGCAAAGGACGAAGTCGCCCAAGCCCTTGTCCAGAGGATCGCCGATGCACTCGCCAAGTGAAGTTCCTGTCCGCGTAAAACGCCTGGCCCACGGGGAAGGGCTGGACCTGCCGGTCTATGCCACCGCGGGCGCGGCCGGGATGGACGTGGTTTCGGCCGAGGATGTGACGATCGCGCCGGGCGCGCGCCACGCGGTGGCCACCGGCCTGTCCTTCGCGATCCCGCACGGCTTCGAAATCCAGGTCCGCCCGCGCTCCGGCCTGGCGCTGAAGCACGGGATCACCGTGCCCAACACCCCCGGCACGATCGACAGCGACTATCGCGGCGAGCTGAAAGTGATCCTGATCAACCACGGCGATGCGGACTTTGCGATCCAGCGCGGTGACCGTGTGGCCCAGCTGGTCCTGGCCCCCGTCACCCGCGCCAGCTGGCTGATCGCCGACGAACTCGACGAAACCGAACGCGGCGAAGGCGGATTTGGTTCGACCGGCGGGGTGGTCGCGCTGGGCAGCTGATCCACCAAAGAAAAGGCGGGCCCGTTGCCGGACCCGCCCCGTCGGTGGTCGTTGAAACCTGGCGTCAGTTGCGCTTCTTTTCCGGCGCTACCGAAATCCGCATCGTTTCGCCGTTGTGGCCGGGGAAGTCGGTGAACATCGCTTCGACCAGGTTGGGCACCAGATAGCCCAGCCGGTTCGAGGTGCTGGCGGCTTCGGCCTTGCCTTCGAACAGGCGTTGTCCATCAACGCGGCGGTCGATCTTCAGGCTGATCGCGCTGGTGAATACGGTGTAGCTTTCATAGCCTTCGTTGAACCACGGATCGTACCATCCATAGCCCCACATCCCGCGCGGGGAGTAGGGCGAATAGTAGCTGCGGCGGCCCCAGCCGCCCCAGCCGCCATAACCCATGCGGGGATAGCCGTACCAGCTGCCCCAGTAGGGGTCGGAGAAGCCGGTCGAGCGAACCTTGTCGCGGCCGCGATCGACCCCGTAGTCGAACTTGACCAGCAGGTCGGCGGTGGCCGCATTGCTGGCCGGAACATAGCCCAGGGTCCGCATCTTGCTGTCGACCAGGCTGGCGTACTGCGAGAATTCGAGCCCGCCGGCCAGTGCCGGATCATCGGCCACAACCGCGAAGGTCTGGCCCTGCGGGGCGGGCAGCTGCGCCGAAAAGCGCGAGACATTGGCGTTGAACGGCGAGGCGCAGGCGGCCAGCGCCGCGATCATCAGCGGCACAAGAGCGGCCTTGACCCAGCCCAGCGGTGTACGGTTACGGTTAGCCATTGACCCAGTTCCCATGTTTGCCCGTCCGCCACGATTCGCGGTCGGACCGGCGAACAGTGTAGGATTGACGCCGGGATGCGCCAAGGCGGCTGAATAGCGCTTGAATGGGAATTCTGTTCCTTACCGGTACGCCCGGGATCGGTTCAGCCCCGGACCAGCCCCAGCGCGGCATGGGTTGCGGTCAAGGTCGATCCGGCCAGTTCGCGGGCCTTGAGCGCGCCCTTGGTGAGGATCGCGTCCAGCGCCTCTTGGTCGGTGCGCAGCCGGGTGAAGCGGGCGTTGATCGGGGCAAGGCTTTCGACCAGCAGCTCGCCCAGCGCGGGCTTGAACTTGCCGAAACCTTCGCCGCCAAAGCGGGCCAGCACGGCGTCCTGGCTTTCCCCGGCCATGGCCGCGTAGATCCCGACCAGGTTCGCCGCCTCGGGCCGTCCTTCAAGCCCGCCCTTGTCGCTAGGCAGCGGCTCGGGATCGGTCTTGGCTTTGCGGACCTTTGCCATGATCGTGTCCGCATCGTCGGTCAGGTTGATCCGGCTCATGCCCGATGGATCGGACTTGCTCATCTTTGCGTTGCCATCGCGCAGGCTCATGATCCGGGCCGCTTCGGGCGGGATGATCGGATCGGGCAGGGTGAATACCGGCGCATCTTCTGCACAGAAGTCGTTGTTGAACTTCTGGGCGATGTCGCGCGCCAGTTCCAGGTGCTGCTTCTGATCCTCGCCCACGGGAACATGGGTGGCCTGGTAGAGCAGCACGTCGGCCGCCTGCAGCACCGGATAGGTGAACAGCGCCACCGACTGGCCTTCGCGGTTCTTGACGGCCTTGTCCTTCCACTGGGTCATCCGGTTCAGCCAGCCCATCCGGCCGGTGCCGCTGAGCAGCCACTGCAGCTCGGCATGGGCCGGGACCTGGGCCTGGTTGAACAGCACCGACTTGTCGGGATCGATCCCGCAGGCGACCAGCGCGGCGGTCATCTCCAGCGTGTTCTGGCGCAGTTCGGCCGGAATGTGCGGCATCGAGATCGCGTGGAGATCTGCCAGGAAGTACAGGCTCTGCCCGCCGCCCGCGGCGACTTCGTCCTGCATTTTCACCCAGTTGCGAATCGCGCCCAGGTAGTTGCCGAGATGAAGATTGCCGGTGGGTTGGATGCCGGAAACGATACGCATGGAGGCTACTTTCAAAATCCAGGAATTTCTTCGTCGATGGGCTTGGCGCTGCGGCGGCGGGCAAGGATCGCAAGGTCCTCCTTGTCGACCGCGCCGATCAGCCAGGCGATTGCCGCATAGACGGCAAGCCCCACGGATACCAGCAGCACGATCCCGCCAGCCTTGGTCGCGATGGTCCCTGAATACCACGGCAGCGTGGCCTGCAGCAGATACCACAGCGCCACCGCCATCACCGCCGAGGCGGCAAACTGGCGGGCGATCCGGCCAAGCAGCGCCCGGTCAAAGCGGAAGTGCCCGCGGCGATGCAGGTTGGCGTAGAGCAGTGCGCAGTTGAGGCTGGCCGAACAGGCCGTCGCCGCGGCCAGACCGACGATCCCGAACGGGCGCACCACCACCAGGTTGAGGAAGATGTTGAAGGCCAGCGCGGTCCCCGCGGTGATCACCGGGGTGCGGGTGTCCCCGCGCGAAAAGTAGCCCGGTTCCAGCACTTTGACGAGGACATAGCTGGGCAGGCCGCAGACCAGCGCGACGACGATCTGGCTCATGATCGCGCCGTCCTCCGGCTTGAACTTGCCGCCGACGAAGAAGGCGTTCACGAAGGCCGGGGCGCAGACCGCCAGGGCAAAGGCCGCGGGCACGGTCAGCAGGGTCGCCAGCTCGATCGCGCGGCCCTGCAACCGGCCGGCCCCGCGTTCGTCCCCGCCCGCGATGTGGCGCGACAGGGTGGGCAGGATCGCGGTGCCGAGCGCGATCCCGACGATCCCCAGCGGCATCTGGTTGAGCCGGTCGGCCATCTTGAGCAGGGTCAGCGATCCCTGCTTGAGGCTGGTGGCGAAAAACGTGTCGGCCAGCTGGCTGAGCTGGTAGATGCCCGCCCCGAACGTCGCCGGGAAAATCCGCAGCAGCAGCACCTTGGTATCGGGTGTCAGGCGCGGCCAGTGCAATTTCAACCGCACCCCGGCGCGGCGCACCGACCACCACAGAAAGGAGAGCTGGGCAAGGCCAGCAGCCGCCACGGCCCAGCTTTGCGAAAAGGCCTTGGCGGAATCGGTATAGCCGGCGTGCCAGCCCCAGACCATCGCTCCGATCAGGCACAGATTGAGCAGGATCGGCGCGATCGCGCCAGGCGCGAACCGGCTGCGGGTGTTGAGAATGCCCGAAAGCAGCGCCACCACGCTAATCAGCCCCAGATAGGGAAAGGTGATCCGCGACAGGGTGACCGACAGCTCGTATTTGCCGGGGACGCTCTGGTATTCGCGGGCCAGCGCCCAGACGATCCCTTCCATCCCCAGGATGCACAGGATCGAGAAGCCGAACAACACCCAGACGAACACCGAAAGCACGTCGTTGGCGAAGTGCGCCGCCTCTTCCTCACCCCCTTCGCCGTGCAGCTTCTTCGAATACATCGGCACGAAGGCGACGCTGAACGCGCCCTCGGCGAACAGGCGGCGAAAGGTGTTGGGCAGGGTGAAGGCCAGCTGAAAGGCATCGGCTGCCAGCCCCGCGCCGAACAGCCGCGCGAACAGCATGTCGCGGGCAAAGCCGAATACCCGGCTGACCGCCGTCAGCCCGCCGATCGTCCCAACGCTCTTGATCAGGCTCATCGGCGGGTTCTGTCAGATCCGGCTCAGGCCTGGCCGACCGGTGCCTGTTCGTCACCGGCGTCCTGGCCCTGCGACGCGGCAAGCTGCTGCAGGTAGATGCCGTTGAAATCGATCGGTTCGAGCAGCAGCGGCGGGAAGCCGGCATCACGCACCGCATCGGCGATCACGCGGCGGGCGAAGGGAAACAGCAAGCGCGGGCCTTCGGCATAGGTGAAGGCGTGCTTCTGTGCGTCTTCCAGGTTGCGCATGCCGATCAGGCCGCCATAGGACAGCTCGACCAGGAAGGCGGTTCCGGCCTGGCACTTCGAGGAGATCGCGATCTTCAGCTCGATCTCGCTGACTTCGCCGCCTGTCCCTTCCATCTCGCGCGCGCCGATGTTGAACTGCACGTCGATCTGCGGCGGATCCTGCCACTGGAACGACTCCGGCGCGTTGGGATTCTCGACCGACAGGTCCTTGACATACTGCGAGATCAGCCCGGCTGAAGGCAGGGTGTCGGCGCCGTTGGGCTGCGGCGCTTCGACGCCGAGATCGGTGATGATGTTGCCTTCGTCGGACATGGTCTGGTTGGCTTTCCGTGGATTGCGATTGACAGTTGGCGCGCGCCTAGCACCGCCGCGCCGTGGCGGCAACGGTATTGCAGACCGTCCTGAATCGGGTCGATCGTGTCCCCGGCGCACCGCTTGCCCGCAAAAATTGCACGGCAAGGGGCCGTCCACGCGTTGTTCATTTGTCATTACTACCTATTTGTAGGTAAGATCGTGTGTTGAATGCCGCTGCCGCGGCTGGGACTGGTACCGTGGACAAGACCGTAGAGATCGTCATTATCGCCATGGTTGCGGCCTTTCTGGG
>JBJTMC010000142.1:0-5460 GCA_046063325.1 Novosphingobium sp. | reverse complement strand
GGGAGTGCTCATGGCGCTCGCCCCTAGCCGGTATGGCCTTTGTCGAAAAGGGGCAGGCGATTCTTGCGCGCGGCCTGCCTTCCCGCCACAACTCTGCCCCATGAACAAGGCAACAGGGACCATCCTCTCCGTTCTGGCGCTCGCCCTGGCCGCGCCGGCGCTGTCCACCACCCTTTCCGCACCCGCCGCGGTGCCGCTGTCGCGCCAGGTGCCCGATGCCGCGGACGTGCCCTATCCGGGTGGCCCGATCCGGCTCGATATCGACGCCAGCGACGTGGCGCGCGGCACCTACCGCGTGACCGAGACAATCCCGGTCGCACCTGGGGCCAGCAAGCTGACCCTGCTGTTTCCGCAGTGGCTGCCTGGCAACCACGGTCCGCGCGGCCCCCTGGCCGAGCTGGTCGACGTCCAGTTCTTCGGCGCGAACGGCCAGGTGCTGACCTGGAAGCGCGACCCGGTGGAGGTCTTTGCCTTCCACCTCGATATTCCTGCCGGGACCGCTGCGGTCACCGCGAAGTTCATTCACACCAGCCCACTGCAATCCAGCGAAGGGCGGATCACGATGACGCCCGACATGCTCAACCTGCAGTGGGAAAAGATGAGCCTCTATCCCGCCGGGCACTATGTGCGGCAAATCCGGGTTGTGCCGAGCGTCACCCTGCCCGCAGGCTGGCAGGCGGCGACCGCGCTCGATGGCAAGCGGGTAGAGGGCAACCGCCTGTCCTGGGCCGAGACCAGCTACGAAATCCTGGTCGATTCGCCGATCTTCGCCGGGCGCTATTTCAGGAAGTGGGACCTGGGGCAGAACGTCACGCTCAACGTGGTGGCCGACAAGCCCGAACAGCTTGCCGCCAAGCCCGAGCATATCGAACTGCACAGAAATCTGGTTACGGAAGCGCGGCTGGCCTTTGGTGCCAACCATTTCGATCACTACGATCTGCTGCTGGCGGTCAGCGACAAGATCGGCGGGATCGGGCTGGAGCATCACCGCTCGAGCGAAAACCAGCTTGAGCCGACCGCCTTTACCGAATGGGACAAGAACGAATACGACCGTAACCTGCTGCCGCACGAATATTCGCATTCGTGGTCGGGCAAATTCCGCCGTCCGGCGCGGCTTTGGACCCCGGACTATCGCCAGCCGATGCAGGGCGACCTGCTCTGGACCTACGAGGGGCAGGACCAGTTCTGGGGCACGGTGCTGGCGGCGCGTTCGGGCTTGCAGGGCAAGGATATGGTGCTGGGAATGCTGGCCAGCTGGGCCGGCGGCTTCACCATGCAGCCCGGGCGCGAATGGCGATCGGTCGAGGATACCGGCACCGACCCGGTCTTCGCCGCGCGCAAGGCAAAGCCCTATCCCTCGCTTGCCCGCAGCGAGGATTATTACACCGAAGGCGCGCTGGTCTGGCTGGAGATTGACCAGATCATCCGCGAACGGACCGGCGGCAAACGCAGCATCGATGATTTCGCAAAAGCCTTCTTCGGCATGAACGACGGCGACTATGGCCAGTTGCCGTTTGAGGTCGAAGAGATCGTCACCAAACTGAACGCGATTGCCCCTTACGACTGGGCGCGCTTCATCGAGACCCGGATCGATACCCCCGGGCAGCCCGCGCCGTTGATCGGAATCGAAAAGGGCGGCTACCGCCTGGTCTGGAAGGATGAACCCAACCCTTATGACAAGGCTCGTTTCGCAGAGGCCAAATCGCTTAGCCTGGCCTATTCGCTTGGCCTGACGATCGATAAGGACGGCAAGGTCACTGCCACCCAGTGGGACAGTCCTGCGTTCAAGGCGGGCGTGGTCAACGGATCGAAGATCGTTGCCGTGAACGGCGTCAGCTATGACGCCGACGGATTGAAGAAGGCGATCACCGATGCCAAGGTGGGCGGAGCGATCGAATTGATCGTGCAGCGCGGCGACCGGTTCCAGACCGTGCGGATCGCCTATGCCGGGGGCTTGCGCTATCCTTGGCTAGAGCGCGCGGCGCCGGGCAAGGCGCCAACCGGGCTAGATCTGCTGCTAAGCCCCAGACGGGCCGGAGCGAAGGGGAAATAGGACCATGGCAAGCCCGCGCGGCCCGATCGGCACTCGAATCCTTCCGCTGCGCTTCCTGGTCTTTGCCAGCCTCATGATCGGCGTTACCGGGGTTTGGCATGCGATCCGTGCCGGAACCTGGGGCGATTCCCTGGTCGTCGGATTCGATTTTGCGGCCCTGATCTTCGCCTTGTCGCTGCTGCCGCTGGCCAATGATCATTGCGCGGCCGACCTGCGCCGCCATGCCGAGGAAAATGACGCCAACCGCGGATGGGTCCTGGTGATCACCGGCTTCACCGCGCTGACAATCCTTGCGGCGATCGTGTCCGAGCTGCCCGCGGCACGGCAGGGCGATTTCGGTGCGATCGTCAAGCTGGTCGGCACGCTTGCCCTGTCGTGGGTGTTCACCAACCTGGTCTTTATGCTCCACTATGCCCATTTGCATTATTCCCGCGGGCCGGTGCATGACAGCGACCACGGCGGATTTGAATTCCCCGGAACCCCCGATCCGGACTATTGGGATTTCCTCTATTTCAGCTTCACCGCCGGGATGAGCTTTGCTGCGTCCGACGTGAACGTAACCCACGGGCGGGTCCGGCGCGTCCTGGTGGCGCAGTGCCTGCTGTCGTTTGTGTTCAACATCGGCGTGCTGGCCTTTGCGATCAACGTGCTGGCCGGTGCGGCGGGTTAACAGGCCCTAGACCAAGGTCTCTGTTGCGATGCAGCATGAACCGGATTAAAGGCGCCATATTATGCGTATCGACAAGATCCCCGTGGGCGACAATCCACCCGATAGCCTCAACGTCATCATCGAAGTGCAGGTCGGCGGCGAACCGGTGAAGTACGAATTCGACAAGGAATCCGGCGCGCTGTTCGTCGACCGGATTCTGCATACCCCGATGCGCTATCCGGCCAATTACGGGTTCATCCCCCACACCCTGTCGGACGATGGCGATCCGCTCGACGCGTTGGTCGTGGCCCGCTCACCGTTCGTGCCCGGCTGTGTGGTGCGCGCCCGGCCGATCGGCGTGCTGAACCTGGAGGACGAGCACGGCGGCGATGAAAAGCTGATTTGCGTGCCGGTCGATTCGACCTTCCCGTATTATTCGGACATCGGCGAGCAGAAGGACCTGCCCTCGATCGTGCTGCAGCAGATCGAGCACTTCTTCACCCACTACAAGGACCTGGAAAAGGAAAAGTGGGTGCGGATCGGCAAGTGGGGCGATGCCGATGACGCCAAGCGCGTCGTGCTGGAATGCATCGCGCGGTATAAGAAGTCCGCCACAGCGTAGCTGCAGGCCTGCTGACTTCCCCTCCCGCCTGCGGGAGGGGCTAGGGGTGGGCCTGTTATTCAACCCGACCCAACAAGCCCTCCCCCGACCCCTCTCGCAGGCGGGAGGGGAGAGCAAGGTGCCGCAGCCTCCAGCGCGGCGTTTTGCTCAATCTCCCGCGACGGTCATTCCGTCGATCCGGATCGTCGGCACATTGACCGTGCGGTGCCATTCCAGATCGTTTGCGACCGATAGCTGGCGGTACATGTCGATAAGGTTGCCCGCGACAGTAAACTCGGCGATCGGTCCAGCCAGTTCGCCCTTGACGATCCGGTAGCCCGAGGCGCCGCGGCTGTAATCGCCGGTTACCCCGTTGACGCCGTGGCCGATCAGTTCGGTCACGAACACGCCCTCGGCGATGTCGGCGATAAGCTCGGCCACGCTGACCGCCCCGGCCGCAAGGTGGACGTTGCTGGTCCCGACGCCCGGCGATCCGCCCGCACCGCGCACCGCATGCCCGGTTGGCGTGCCGCCCAGTTGCCGCGCGGCGGCGCTGTCCATCAGCCAGCCGGTGACCCTGCCCTGTTCGACCAGCGCGCGCGGCGCGGTCGGCAGACCCTCCCCATCGAACGGGCGCGAGGACAGGCCGCGGCGGCGCAGCGGATCGTCATGAATTGCGATGCCCGGGGCGAACAGCCGTTCGTCCTCCTTGCCCAGCAGAAAGCTGGCCCGGCGGGCAATGGCGTTGCCGCTCATCGCGCCGATCAGGTGCGAGACCAGCGAGCCGCCGACCCGCGGATCGAGCACGACCGGCATCGCCCCGCTCTTGACCCGGGCCGGATCAAGCCGACGTACGGCGCGCTGTCCGGCCAAGCGGCCAATTTCCTCCAGCGCAGGCAGGTCTTCCAGATGGTGGGCCATGCGCCAGGCGTAGTCGCGCTGCATTCCGCTGCCTTCGCCCGCGATCGCGGTGGCGCTGATCCCGTGCATCGTGCCCGAGAAAGACCCGGCAAAACCGTGGCTGGTGACCAGTGCAAAGCTGCGCTGCGAAAGGCTGGCGTGCCCGCCTTCGGAATTGGTCACCCCCGGCACCGCCCGCGCGGCGTCTTCCGTTGCCAGGGCGCGTTCGCGCAGTTGCTGGGGGGTCAGTTCGGTCGCATCGCTTGCATCAAGATCGGGAAAGTGCCCCTTCAGCAGCAGGGCATCGGGGGCCAGCCCGGCATAGGGGTCTTCCGGCGCGGCCTGCGCCATGTCGACCGCGCGGCTGGCCAGCTCCTTCAGCGCCGCATCCGACAGGTCGCTCGATCCGATCGAGGCGGAACGGCGGCCCACGAAGACCCGAAGATCGAGATGCTCACTTTCAGAACGTTCGATATCTTCAAGCTGGCCGAGTCGGACCTGCACCCCTTCGGACGAGGAACCGGCATAGACCGCGTCGGCCGCGTCTGCTCCGGCCGCCTTGGCGAAATCGATCAGCGCGGCGGCGCGGTCCTGGGCGGCTTGGGGATTGAGCATGGACGAACGGGCTCCTGTTGGGGGAGCCGCCGATCTAGGGACTTGAGCGGAGAAAACAATCGCGCGCGAATTCAGCCTGCCAGCTTGGCGATACCCATGAACAGGCCCGACACGGCAAAGGGCAGGCCGATCGCCAGCAACCACAGCCACAGTTGATCGCGGCGATAGTAGCGGGAAAAGGCCGGATCCGCGGCCTGTTCGTCGTTCAGGCGGCTCCAGCGTTTCTCGAACCGGCGGCAGGCGGGGATAATCGCGGCGACCAGGATGATCAGGGCGAAATAGGGAAGCAGCGATCCGCCCTTCGATTCGAGCGTGCCCATGGTGACCACGATCTGCAGGGCAGTGTAGACCAGCAACGCGTAGGCGATGTTGTCGCTTATGCGCTTGCGCCAGTCGAGCGGTTTGGCGGTTACACCCATTGCACGGTTCAACCCGTCCCAGGCCTTGGCCATCTGTGCGTTCCCCTCTTTATTCCCGGGGGCGAGTAAATCACCGAAGCGGCTGCGGATCAAGCCTCGTTAAGCATTGCCCCGTAACAGTCATGCAACAAACCTGCCAAATCGATCAACGGCGCTTGCCGAGGGCGATCTGGCCGCTTAGATCAGGCCTCGCATGTCCCAAGTCGAACACCTTGTCGCGCCC
>JBJTMC010000025.1:0-9289 GCA_046063325.1 Novosphingobium sp. | reverse complement strand
GTCGGACACTCCTGAACGGCTCCTTTCGAAACCAGCATCTCGACAAGTAGTCGTTCGTTCAACTTTGGCGTTGAGACGCTTTTTTTCGCGCATCGTCGCGGTTGAACGACGGACCATTCCGTTCGCCCAAACGCGTGTTGCAAATTTCGTCCGCAGATGTTCAGCCAATTGCAGCCTTTTGGGATCGTGGTCGATCGGGCTTGAACTATGCATGTGGCCGGAGATAAAAGGTCTGGGCACGATTGCAGTCTTCTTCGTCTAGGTTGGGAAATTGTATCCCCAAGCGAACCGTGACGTGAGCTATGGTGGGCTATCGCCTTGAGCGTGCTTGACGCACGCATAGGAGTAAGGCCCGTGAAGAATACTGCCATGATACTTTCGCTCGCCATCGCAACGCTTCTCGCGCCGCAAATCGGCCAGGCAAAACCGGTCGGCATCACAATGGTGCAGGCCCGCGCCATCGCGCTCAGAGCTGCGCCCGGCCACATCGAAAAGGCCGAACGCGAGCGCGAAGGCGGGGGGATGCGCTATTCGTTCGACATCCGGCAGGGCCAGCGGATCCACGAAATCGGCGTCGATTCTGTCACCGGCAGGATCGTCGAGAACAAGTTCGAACCGCTGAACGCCAGGGATTGAACGACGGGACGATGCGCATCCTGCTGGCTGAAGACGACGATGACACCCGGCACTTCGTCGAGCGCGGGCTCGGCGAACTGGGGCACAATGTCATCTCCGCCGAAAACGGGGAGGATGCGCTTCATCTTGCAGTGACCGAGGCGGTCGACGTGATCGTGCTCGACAGGATGATGCCCGTTCTTGACGGTCTATCTATCCTCAAGCGCTTGCGAGCCGGGGGTGTCGCGGCGCCGGTGCTGATGCTGACCGCGCTTGGCCGCATCGAGGATCGCGTGGATGGCCTTGAAGCCGGTGCTGACGACTATCTGATCAAGCCCTTTGCATTCAGTGAGCTGGCCGCCCGCATCCAGGCGCTCGGGCGCCGCACCGCGCCAGCGGCAGCCGCGACGAAGTTGGCGGCAGGCGGCATAGAAATGGACCTGCTCGCGCGCGAGGTCCGGCGCGAGGGCAAAGCGGTTCTTCTCCAGCCGCGCGAATTTCGATTGCTCGAAGAGCTCCTGCGGCACGCTGGGGAGTTCGTCACCAGGACGATGCTGCTCGAGCGGGTGTGGGATTTTCACTTCGATCCGCAGACCAAGATCGTGGAAACCCACATGAGCCGGCTGCGCGCCAAGCTCAACGAAGGCCATCTTCCCGACGCCATCGAGACGGTGCGCGGCGTCGGCTACCGGCTGCGCGCGGCATGAGGTTGTTGCCACGCAGCGCCGCGAACCGCATCGCGCTGGTCGGCTTTCTTGTCTATGCTGTGGCAACCTTCGTGCTGGGCGCCGCGGTGATCTTCGCAACCCACGCTGCCTTTTCGCGCCAGATCGACGCCAACATCGAGCAGGCTTCCGCCGCGCTGCTGGTCGAATATCGCGGCGATGGATTGAAGGGGGTGATCGAAGCAATCTCGCAGCAACGCGGACCCGGGCCGATATCGCTGGGAACGGCGCTGTTCGCGCCTGGTGGCCGGCGGATCGCAGGCAACCTCGTAACTGCCATGCCGGAGCCAGGATGGCGCAAGATCGTATTTGTCGATCCCGTCGAGGGAACCGATCCGGCGCGGGCCAAGGTCGATGTCCTGCCTGGCGGATACCGCATGGTGGTTGCCGCCGATCTGGAATCGCTCGAAGCAATCGACCGGACCATCCTTGGCATGTTCAGCCTGGCTTTTGTGGCCCTGCTGGCTTTCGGGATATTGGGAGCCTTCGTGCTCGCCGCCTATCTGAGGCGCAGGTTGCACGGGATCGAAGCAACCGCCGTTGCGATCACCAGCGGCGACCTTGGCCAACGTGCAAGAGTCGGCGAGGCGGACGACGAATTCGACCGCGTCGCGGCTTCGCTCAACGCTATGCTCGACCGAATTGCCAGCCTGATTGCCAATCTGCGGCAAGTGACCGGCGACTTGGCGCACGATCTGCGCACGCCGCTGGCGCGGCTGCGCAACCAGCTTGAAGCAATGCGGCAGACCGGCAACGAATGCGACCGGGCTGGCTCGCTCGACCGCGCGGTCGAGCAGACCGACGACGTGCTGACGCTGTTCGACGCGATCCTGCGCATTTCCGAGCTGGAGGAAGGCGGACTTCATCGCGCTTTCTCGCAAGTCGATCTTTCGGGTCTGGTAGCCGACATCGGCGAATCGCACCTGCCGCTGGCGGAGGATCGCAATCATAGCCTGCGCCTCGCCGTCGAAGACGGCATCGCGGTCGAGGGTGACCGTGAATTGATTGCCCAAGCCGTGATCAATCTGATCGAAAATGCGCTGCGTCATACCCCCGACGGATCGACCGTCGAATTGAGCGCCCGGCGCGATGGCGACAAAGCAGTCGTCATGGTTCGCGACAACGGTTCAGGCATTGCCGAAGGCGACCGAATCCGGGTCCAGGACAGGTTTGTGCGACTGGAGGGCGCGCGCTCGACACCAGGACACGGCCTCGGCCTCAGTCTGGTGCGGGCAATCGCCGATATCCACCGCGCCGAGCTGGTGCTTGGCGACGCCAGTCCCGGGCTAGTGGTCGAACTGCGCTTTCCGGGAGCACCGGCGTGAAAATCCTTCGACCGATATGTCTGGGGTCAATTTGTCTGTCGCTTGTTCTGGGCGCGAGCGCCTGCACACACTATGCCCCGCGTCCGGTCGATCTTTCTGCCATCGCCGCACAAAGGGAGCGCCGCACGCTCGACCTTGGGCAAGCCGCCACCACTTGCCGGAGACTGGCTCCCAAGGCCGAATGCAACCCGTCGCGGCTTGATCGGGCGATGCTCTACGCCGCCATGTTCGACACCAATCCGGCAATAGCGGCGGCGCGGCAGCATGTGCTGAGCGCCGTTGCCGCCGCGCGCAGCGCGAAGCAGGCACCCGGCCCCAAGCTGACCCTCACCACGGAATATGCCGGGGCCGCACCCGATCCCTCGCCCTGGCTACTCGGAGCATCGAGCGAGATTCCGCTCGACATCGGCGGCGCGCGCGCGGTGCGGATCGGCAGCGCCGAACTTGCCGTGGTCACCGCTCGCTATGATCTGGCCGAGATCGTCTGGTCGGCGCGCATGACCCTGGTCCGGGGTCTTGCCCAGCTCTTCGTGGCCGACCGCCAGAATGTCGCCGCCAGCGAGCTTGTCGCCATACAGGAACGCCGCTTCGCAGCGATGGAACGCCGCGTCAACGCAGGCGAGGCTTCGCGCGCGGAACTCGAGAGGGTCAGGGCCGATCTCGCCGACGCGCGTCATCGCCATGCCGATGCCGATGCGCGCCGCGAGGCGGGATTGGTGGAGATCGCCAACGCCATCGGTGTATCGCCCGCTGCGCTGGCCGGAGCGGCGTTTGCGTGGGACGGGTTCGAGGCACCGCAGGATGTCACGCGCGTCAGCGCGGACGAGCGCAGAATAGCTCTTTTGGCGCGGGCCGATCTGCTCAAGTCGATGGTCGCCTATGACCAGGCAGAACTCGACCTGCGCGGCGAAGTGGCAAAACAGTATCCCGCAATCACGGTGGGACCGGGGTTCACCTGGGAACGCGGGCTGGTGAAGATCCCGTTCAACCTCGGCCTGTCGCTGCCGCCATTCGACCTCAATCGCAAGGCCATCGCCGCGGCCACCGCCCGCCGCAGCGAAGCCGCAGCGAAGCTGGAGGCCGATTATGCAGCGGCAATTGGCGCAGTCGATGGCGCCCTTGGCGAAGCAGACGCGGCCCAGCGCGCGCTCGATGAATTCAGGAGGCTGGACCTGCCAATCGCCGCGCGTCTGGCGGCTCAAGCCGACCGCGAACTGGCGGCGGGATCGCTCGATCGGGCCGACTGGGGCGCCGCCCAGGCAGGCCGACTGACGACGCGGCTTCTCGAACTCGATGCGCTGGCCCGCGCGCTTACCGCCGACCTGGCACTAGAAGACGCTCTGCGTCGCCCGCTGTCGGGACCGGAACTGATGATTGGAAGGGGTGAACAATGAGCCGATGGCGATCAGCGGCATGGGCGGGAATGGGTGCGGCGGCCATGGCGCTCGGCCTGTACGGCGCGGGGGCGATCAGGCATTCCGATGCAGTGCAAACGGCGAGTGCGGAGGATGCCGATGCCCCAACGGACAAAAATGCCGCACCGGCGAAGAATGAGCCGGTGACCGACCCGGCCGCGCTCGCAAGACTGGGCGTCAAGACTGCGGCGGTTACTACAACTGTTGCCAGTCAGATGACGGACGGGTTCGCGCGCGGCCTCGATGTCGGACCGCTTGCGGCCATCGTCGCCGAGGCCGATGCCGCGCGCGCGGCGGCTGCAGCATCGCAGGCGGAGGCCTCACGCCTCGAAGCACTTTACCGTCAGGACGTGAGCGCATCGCGGCGATCGGTCGAAGCCGCCCGTGCGCTGGCGCTGGCGGATGCCGCCCGCACCCGGCTCGCCGAGCAACGCGTCGGGCTGGAATTTGGCTCCGGGCTGTCGCGGCTCGGGCCGGGTGCCATCCGCCAGCTTGTTAGTGAGATCGCCGCAGGCCACGCCGCGCTCGTCCGGATCGACATTCCGGGGGCAATGTTGGCGCCAGGAACTGTGGTCGAGATAGGCGAACCAGGGTCAGCCCTGACAGTGCGCGTATTGGGTGCAGCGGCCACTGCCGACGCCCGACTGCAAAGCGCCGGTGTACTCGCCATCGTTCGCGGGCCGCTGGCCCGGCAGGCGCAGGCGGGGCGGATATTGCCTGCGCGCGCCGCAACCGGCGTCGCCAGTTCGGGCATGCTTGTTCCCCGCGAAGCCATAGTCCGCTTCCAGGGCCGGATGTGGGTGTTCCGCCAGAATGGCAAGGCGTTCGAGCGGATCGCGCTCGACGATCCGCAGAGCACACCGCAAGGGTGGATCGTCCGGGGCGGACTCAAGGCCGGCGATGTCATCGCCGTCTCGGGCGCGACCGGATTGCTGGCGCTCGATGCCGGCGGTGCTGTTGCCGAAGCCGAGGGAGACTAAGCGATGCTGGCCAGGCTGATTCGCTGGTGCATCGCCAATGCGCGCATGGTCATCGTCGCCGCCGCGATCTTCGCGATCTACGGCATCAGCGTAGTCGATCGTGCGCGCTACGATGTGTTTCCCGAGTTCGTTCCGGCCCAGGTCACGGTCCAGACCGAAGCTCCGGGGCTTGTAGCCGAGCAAGTCGAGGCACTGGTTACCCGCCCGATCGAGAATGCCATCAACGGGGCCAACGGCGTTGAGAGCGTCAGCTCGGAATCGGCGCAGGGGCTTTCGGTGATCCGCGTGGTCTTTACTGAAGGCTCGGAACCCTTGCGCGCGCGCCAGATTATTGCCGAGGCGCTGGGCAGCGTTTCGGGTAAGCTGCCCAGCGGCGTATCGCCGCCCGCGCTGTCGCCACTGACCTCTTCGACGATGGACCTCCTCAAGATCGGATTGACCAGCGACAAGCTCGACCAGCGCCAACTTCGCGCGCTGGCCGACTGGACCATACGGCCAAGGCTGCTGGCTACCAAAGGCGTCGCAGGCGCAGTGGTCTATGGCGCCGCCCCATCGCGCTACGAGGTCCGGATCAAGCCCTCGCAGCTTGTCGCGCGCAACATCTCGCTCGCCGAGGTCAATTCGGCGATTGCTGCACTGACCACGGTTCGCGGCGGGGGCTTTGCCGAGACGACCAACCAGCGCATTCTGATTCAGCCGGGCAATGGCGCGATCGACGCCGCCAAGCTCCGAGCGGCACTGGTGCCGAGCGGCAATGGCACGGCGGTGGCGCTGCGCGAAGTGGCCGATGTCGTGCTCGTGCCCGCACCGCAGTTCGGCGATGCGCTAATCATGGGCAAGCCTGGCGTGCTCGTTTCCATGTCGAGCCAATACGGGGCCAACACCCTTGAGGCCAGCCGCGCCGTCGCGGCGACGCTGGAAGAACTCAAGCCGACGCTCGATGCCCAGGGCATTAAGCTCTACCCGGCGCTGCACCGGCCCGCCAACTTCATCGAAGTTGCCCTGTCGGGCATGTCGAAGGATCTGATCGTCGGCGCACTGATGATTGCGCTCGTGCTGTTCGCCTTCCTGCGCGACCTGCGCACAGCGCTGATTGCGTTTCTCTCGATCCCCCTGTCTCTACTGGCCGCGCTGATCGTGCTCGACAAGCTGGGGGGGACGATCAACACCATGACGCTCGGCGGGCTGACCGTCTCGCTGGGTGTGGTGGTCGACGATGCGGTGGTCGGCGTCGAAAATATCGTCCGCCGATTGCGCAGCGCAGGTGCCGCCGATCGCGCAGCGATCATCGCCAATGCCACCGTCGAGGTCCGCGCACCGGTGGTTTATGCCACCTATCTGCTGGCTTTCACCATCGCGCCGATCCTGTTCCTGACTGGATTGCAAGGCGCCTTCTTCTCGCCGCTCGCGCTCTCGTTCCTGCTTGCGGTCCTCGCCTCGCTTGTTGTTGCCCTGACTGTGACACCGGCGCTCGCTGTACTGCTGCTCGGCAGGATGACCCCGCACGAGGAACCGCGCGCATTGGCGCGGGCCAAGGCCTGGCATCGCGCGCAGCTGGAACGGCTGTGCGATCGACCGCAGGCTGTAATCGGAGCGACAATCGTCACCAGCCTCATCGGCGCGCTGGGCCTTATGGCGTTCGGCGGCGAGCTGCTCCCGGCGTTCCGCGAGGGTCACTATGTTCTCAAGGTCAATGGCCCCGTCGGAGCCTCGATGGGGTGGATGCGTGACAACGGTGCGCGCCTGTCGCGGGATTTACTTGCCATTCCCGAGGTGGCGACGGTCGAGCAGCAGATTGGCCGGGCCGAAAGCGGCGAAGATCCCTTCCCGCCCAACCGCAGCGAGATGCATGTCGAACTCAAGCCTGGCGGTGCTGGCGGCGAAGACCGCGCGCAGGCCGAAATTCGCAAGGTTCTGGGGCGCTATCCGGCCATCCAGAGCGCGACGCTGACCTTCCTTGGCGACCGGATCGGCGAGTCGCTCTCCGGCGAGACCGCCCAACTAGCCATCAATGTCTATGGTTCGGACCTCGACGTGCTTGACCGGATCGCAGGCGACATCGCGCGGGTGGTCAAGGCGGTTCCCGATGCTGCGGACGTTCAGGTTAAGTCGCCGCCCGGCACGCCGCTCCTGTCGATCGCACTCGATCCGGCCCGCATGGCGGTGCATGGCGTGACGCCAACTGACGCCAACGATGCTATCGAGATCGCCTTCCAGGGCCATGTCGCCGGAGAGGTCGCCGACCCCGACCGGACAACCGACGTGGCGGTGGTTCTTCCGCCCGAACTGCGCCAGGACCCCGAGAGCGTAGCGGCGATGCTGGTGCGCGCCAGCGACGGATCCTCGGTCCGCCTCGGTGACATTGCGACGCTGTCATTGGGCGAAGGACGCGCTTCGATCGCCCGCGCCGGAGGTCAGCGGCGCCAGGTCGTCACGATCAATCCGACGCGATCCGACGTCGCGGGTTTCGAGCGCGATGCGCGTGCCGCGATTGCCGCCAAGGTCAAGCTGCCCCCCGGTGTATCGCTGTCGTTTACCGGCGTGGCGGCAGGCCAGGCTGCGGCGACCCGCCAGATTGCGCTCAACGTCGCGGTGGCCGCCATCGCGATCGTCGGCCTGCTGATCCTTGCCTTCGGCGGCGCCCGGGCGGCAGCGCTGATCCTTGCCGGAACGCCGTTCGCGCTGGTGGGCGGTGTGATCGCAATTGCACTGACTGGCGGCGTTCTCTCGCTCGGGGCGCTGGTCGGGTTCGTCACGCTGTTCGGTATTGCCGCGCGCAATGCGATCCTGCTGGTCGCCCATGTCGATCACCTCGTTGATGAGGAAGGACTGCCGTTCGATCGGGCAACCGTGATGCGGGCCGCCGAGGAACGGGTCACGCCGATCTTGATGACGGCACTCGTTACTGCCCTCGGCCTGTTGCCGTTGGCGATTGAGGCGGGACAAGCAGGCCGTGAAGTGCAAGGGCCCATGGCCGCGGTCATCCTCGGCGGACTCGTGACCTCGACTGTCATGAGCCTGATGTTGCTGCCGGCCCTGATCCTCAGATATCGTCATGCTCAGGGTAAGGAGCAGGCAGCATGACCGGCAGAACAGTAAGACGCGCGATCGTCATCGTAGCCCTGTGCAATCTTGCATATTTCTTCGTCGAGGGGACGGTTGCGCTGCGCATCGGCTCGGCATCGCTGCTGGCTGACAGCGCGGATTTCTTCGAGGATGCAACGGTCAACTTCCTGATCCTGATGGCGCTGGGATGGAGTGCGCTGGCGCGCCGCAGGGTCGGTTACCTGCTAGCTCTGGTCCTGCTGCTGCCTGCAATCGCCTTTCTGGCGACGTTGTGGAGCAAGGTGTCGTATCCACTCCCACCCGATGCCTTCACCCTGTCGATCACCGGGCTGGGTGCGCTCGTCGTCAATCTTGGCTGTGCGCTTCTACTGGCCCGGGTGCGGCATGTTCACGGCAGCCTTACGCGCGCAGCGTTTCTGTCGGCACGCAATGACGCCTGCGCCAACGTCGGCATTATCGGCGCCGGTCTGGTTACACTTGGTTGGTCCTCGGTCTGGCCGGACATTGTTGTCGGTCTCGCCATCGCCTGGATGAACCTCGATGCGGCAAAGGAAGTCTGGGAGGCCGCCCGAAGCGAGGGAGAAGAGCTCGAACCTGAGCCTTGATTGCAATGCGATGGCGAACACCTGGAAATGGGCGGCGGCCGCGAAGCTACGGGTTGACGGGTTCGATGCTGATCTTCGAGATCGCGGCGACATTGTTGGTTGGCAGAAACGCCTTGAAATAGGCAAGGCGAAACCGTCGGCTCATGAACTCACCCCACGGCACGTCCGCAGTCGCAACCGCGTTACCCGACCCGTCCCAGCCGATCACATGAAGATGACCGGGAATCGCCCCTGCATACCCATTGCTCCGGCGGACATCCCCTCCCACCAGAATGCCGTCCGGTATTTGGCGGGCCGACGCACTGACGACGATTATTTCGGAATTCGAAGCAATCGTGATGGGACCGCGGAATTTCTGACCGGTGGCGCATCCCGAGACTGTGATCGAGAGTGCCAAGCAGCAGGAGAGATAAGTGGTCGGAGAATTTTTCAACATTGCGCCTACTGTCTACTCCATAACAATGTGCCGACCAAGGGTTAGGATTCCCGCCGTTACTGATGTGGCCTGGAATGGCAGGTTTCAGGAGCCTCTCGATGGGCAATGAACGACCGCTATGT
>JBJTMC010000141.1:0-3467 GCA_046063325.1 Novosphingobium sp. | reverse complement strand
TGCCTCGCCGGGAATTTCGCCGCCTTCTTCCATCAGGAAGCCCCAGTCCGGCCGCGCCGCGCGCAGCTCGTCCCAGATCGTGCGTTCGGCGCGCTGGTCGGCCTTGGACACGAAATCGGCCGGCCCCTTGCGGCTGACCTGGAGGTGCTCAACCTCGCCAAAGTCGCGGCGCAGACGGCCACCCGCCTTGCGAGCCGCCTTTTCCATCACGCGCATCAGGCCTGAAACTACTGCCATGGCCGGTTCAGTCTGCCTTGCTGACGTAGGTGCGTTCGTACACGTCAACGATGATCCGGGTTCCGCTGGCGATGTGCGGCGGAACCATCACGCGCACCCCGTTGTCGAGGATCGCGGGCTTGTAGCTCGAGCTGGCGGTCTGGCCCTTCACCACGGCGTCGGCCTCGACGATGGTGGCTTCGACCTGTTCGGGCAGCTGAACCGAGATCGGACGCTCGTCATACATTTCGAGCAGCACCGTCATCCCGTCCTGCAGGAAAGCGTCGGCGCCGCCGAGCAGATCCTTGGGCAGGTTGATCTGGTCGTAGGTTTCCACGTCCATGAACACCAGGTCATCGCCCTCGGCGTAGAGGAACTGGAAGTCCTTGGTATCAAGCCGGACCTTTTCGACCGTGTCCTGGCTGCGAAAGCGGACGTTGGTCTTGCGGCCATCGATCAGGTTCTTCATCTCGACCTGCATGAACGCCCCGCCCTTGCCGGGCTGGGTGTGCTGGGTCTTGGCAACTTTCCAGATGCCCTTTTCGTATTCGATGATGTTGCCGGGACGAATGTCCACGCCGCTGATCTTGGCCATGATGCCTGCCTTCAAGGATGAGAAAGAACCCGGCAAGCGTGCCGGAAGGCCGCGCCCTTAGCGCTTGGCGGCGCGCGGGGCAAGGTGGCGCGTTCGCTTTGGCGGTGCTAAGCGGGGTGCCATGCCGAAGCGGATCCTGCTCCTAAGCCTGCTTGCCCTGCCCGCCGCCGCGATCGCGGTGCCGGGCGGTCCGATCGATTCGCTGCTGCCGGGCCAGTTTGCCTGCGAGATGCCGGGCGATGCCGCATCGGTCACCGGATACCGCGTCGATGCGGAGAATTTCTCCATCCTCAACGCCAATTCCTATCGGACCACGGCCGGGCGCGGCACCTATCTGCTGACCGGCGATCTGCTGGTGCTGACCAGCGGGCCTAAGCGCGGCGACAAGTACCGCCGGATGAGCCCGAACTTCCTGCGCAAGCTGGATGCGGGCGGCAAGGAATCCGATCTGCGCTGCGTCCGTTCAGTGGTCAACAATTCGGGCGGAGGCCTGTGCGGCGCCACGCTCGCCCAGGGCGGCGCGGGCCCTGGCCAGCCCAAATGCAGCGCCCCGTCAGGCGGAGCGACCGGGACGATTTAGGCGGCCACCTTCCGCCTGGTCCAGCTGTAGAGCCAGCCCACTGCCCCTGCGAAGACCACTATTCCGCTAAGCGGCGCCCAGGCGCTGTCTTCGACCAGGGCGAGGGCTTCGGGGCTGCCGCTGGCCGCGGCGATCCCGGCAAAGACCACACCGAACAGGCTTTCGCCCACGATCAGACCTGTAGCGGCGAGTACGCCCATCCGCTCGGCAAAGGCCGGATCGGCCTGCCGCTCGGCCCAGCGATTGTAGAAATGGCCGGCGATCGCGCCCAGCGGGATCAGCACGGTCAGGCTCATCGGCAGGTAGATCCCCATGCCCACGGCGAGCGGCGGCAGGCTGTACTTGCCGGTCCGGCGCTGCACTTCGTCGATCGCGATCACGCCAACCCCGATCGCCGCGCCGGTGCCGATCAATCCCCAGTCCAGATTGCCGCCGAGCACCCCTTGCGCAATCGCGGTGATCAGCGCCGCCTGGGGCGCCGCCAGCGCATCGGGACCGGCACCGGGCGCACCCTGGAAGCCGAACGTGGTGTTGAGCAGGCCCAGGATCGGCGGGATCACCAGCGCGCCAAACACCACGCCAAGCACCAGCGCGATCTGCTGACGCCAGGGCGTCGCGCCAACCAGTTGTCCGGTCTTGAGGTCCTGCAGGTTGTCGTTGGAAATCGTCGCCACACCGAACACGATCGCGGTGACGAACAGCGCGAAGGCGACCAGCGCCTTGGTGCTGGCCTCGTCCCCGCCCTGTCCGAAAATCGCGGCAAGGATCAGCGATATGCCCAGGCTGGCCAGGATGCCGACGCCGGAAATCGGGCTGTTCGATGCGCCGATTAGCCCCGCCATATAGCCGCAGACCGACGCAATGACGATGCCCGCGATCAGGACGTAGAGGATCGAGAGGCCCAGCGTGGTCCCCATCGCCGCCGCGATCGGCCCGCCCTTTGCAAACCCGGCCAGCAGCACCCCGATCGGCAGCATAGCCAGCAGGATCGTGCCCCCGACCACGCCGATCGGCAAATCCTGTTCGCTGATATCAAGCGAGGCGCCCTGCCCCGAACGCCGCAGCCGCGCGGCCTGCAGCGCCCCGGCGATGCCCTTGATGATCGGCCCGATCATCTTGAGCAGGGTCCAGATCGCGGCGATGCCGATCGTGCCCGCACCAACGAAACGCACCTTCTGGCGGAAGGTAGCCGAAACGAAATCGGCCAGTTCGGTTCCGGCAGGCGGCCCTCCGGCGGTGAAATGCGGCAGCAGCACGATCCAGCCGATGAACAGGCCGACCAGCATCGCCACCCCGACCGCCATGCCGACCAGATGCCCGACCCCGATCAGCGCGAGCGAAAAACTGGTCGAAAAGCTGGTCGCCCCGCTGCCCAGCTTGACCACTGTGCCGGCCTCTTCGGCGACCAGCTTCATCTTGGCCAGCACCGAATAACCGGCGGAAAGCAGCGAGCCCAGCACGATCGCGGCCAGGCCCTTGCGGTTCTCTTCCGCGCCGCCAACGCCCGCGCCAACCTTGAGCACTTCGGCCGCGGCGACGCCTTCTGGGTATGGCAGGTCCGATCCGGTCACCAGCGCGCGGCGCAACGGAACCGAATACATTACCCCCAGAATCCCGCCGACCGCGATCACCGCCACCGACTGCCAATAGGGAAAGCCGGTCCACCAGCCGATCATGATCAGGCCGGGCAGGACAAAGATGATCGCCGAAAGCGTCCCCGCCGCCGAAGCGATGGTCTGGACGATGTTGTTTTCCTGGATCGTGCTGTCGGCAAACGCCTTGAGCAAGGCCATCGAGATCACCGCGGCGGGAATCGAGGTGGCGAACGTCAGTCCGATCTTGAGCCCCAGGTACACGTTCGCGGCGGTAAACAGCACGGTCAGAACCGCGCCAAGCAGGATCCCGCGAGGGGTCAGTTCCTTGGGAAGCACCGGCGTGGTCATGGGCTGTTCTCGCTCACCTTGGCGGTCCGCCGCTTGCTGGGCAGGCAGACCCGAAACTGTTCAACGCGGCGAAATTCTCCGTTCCCCGCATCGGCTTGGTTGCGGGTTGTGGCAGGTTTTGAAAGCGCAGGAA
>JBJTMC010000140.1:0-5750 GCA_046063325.1 Novosphingobium sp. | reverse complement strand
CCATGCGAAGGAGGTCTTCGGCGTAGATCATGAGCAACTGGTCGCCCCAGATCACCCGCCCCTCGCCGTCGATCGCGCCGATCCGGTCGCCGTCGCCATCGAAAGCCACACCGAAATCGAGCTTCTTCTCGGCGACCAGCGCCTTCAGGTCTGCAAGGTTCTTCTCCTCGGTCGGATCCGGATGATGGTTCGGAAACGCCCCATCGACCTCAGTGAAGAGCAGATGATGTTCGCCAGGAAGTTTCTTCGCCAGCAGTTCGAGCGCCGGGCCGGCCGCGCCGTTGCCCGCGTCCCAACCGATCCGAAGTCCGGCCAGCGCCTCGTCGGGGATGCCGTTCAGCCCTTCGACCAGGCGATCGATATAAGCAGCCATGATGTCGCGCTGCTCATGGACGCCCTCGCCCTCGATCCAGTCGCCGCTCGCCGCCATCTCGCCCAGCTTGAGGATGTCCGCGCCAAAGAACGGCCGGCCCATGAATACCATCTTGAAGCCATTGTAATTGGCGGGATTGTGGCTGCCAGTTATCTGAATGCCGCCCTGCACATCTTCCATTGATGCTTCGGCGTAATAAAGCATCGGGGTCGGCCCCAGGCCCACGCGCACCGCATCGATCCCGCTGGCGTTCAGCCCGGCGACCAGCGCCTCTTCCAGCACGGGCGAACTGACCCGCCCGTCAAAGCCCACCGCGCACTTCTTGCCCCCGGCGCGGGCCAGCAGCGTGCCGAACCCGCGGCCGATGGCGCGGGCATCCTCTGCCCCCAGGGTTTCGCCGATGATCCCGCGGATATCGTATTCGCGCAGCACGGTGGGGTGGAACTGGTGGGTCATGGAGTCTCCGTTTCGGTCCGCGCCAGCCGCGCAAGCAAGGTATCGCGGGCGCGGTTGGCCTGGTGCACCGCCTCGCCCGTGCCGCCATGATCGGGATGGACCTTCATCAACAGGCGGCGGTGCGCCTCGGCAATATCATCGCGGCTGGCATCGCGGCCAAGGCCCAGCAGGGCCCGGGCCTGCGCCTCGTCCTGCGAACGCTCCGATGCGGCCCACAACTGCCACGGCCATTGGCCCGTCGCCATGCGCAGGACAAGCGAACCGATAACGGCGAGGAGGATCAGGCGGCCCATCGCAGCCGCCCCTATCAGGCCGAGGCGGCGAGCGCCAGTTCCGGCTCCCGCCGGCCTGGCATCGGCAAGGCAAGCGAAGCGATCAGCGCGCGCAGTTCCTGCCGGGCAACCAGATGGCTGGTGCCAAGTTCACCCAGATGCCCCTTGTCGAGCAGAGTCAGCCCAGAGGGGAACAGTTCGCGGTAGATCACCCGTTCTGACAGGCCGCCTGCTATGCGAAATCCGACCCGCTTGCTGAGTTCGGCCAGCGCCTGGTCAAGCCGCCGCATGTTGCGCGCCTCGGTGTGCTGGGTACGGTTGCGGACCACCACCCAGTCCATTTCGCGACGCCCCTTGCCCTGCTCGGCATCCTTGATCGTGGTCATCGCCCGCTTCTTGCGCGCTTCCCAGATCAGCTCGGCGTAAAACGAAAGACGGCGGACCTTGAAGGTTTCGGCGTCGACCTGGCCGATCAGGTCGAAATCGACGAAACTGTCGTTGAGCGGGGTGACCAGCGTATCCGCACCGGTCGCGACATGGCGGGCGAAAGGATCGTCGCGGCCTGGGGTATCGAAGATCAGGAAATCCATCCCCTCGGCCAGTTCCGCCGCCTGGGCATCCAGTGCCTCGATCGAATCGCCAGCAAACACCCCGAACCGGGCATTCGGCAGCGTTATGCCGCGGCGCCGCTCGGTCTCGGCACGGTTTTCGAGATAGCGGTGCAGCGTGCGCTGGCGCGGATCGAGATCAAGCGCGGCCACTTTCGCGCCCTGATAGGCCAGCGCGATCGCAGTGTGGACCGCCGTGGTTGACTTGCCGGTGCCGCCCTTTTCGTTGGCGAAGACGATACGGTGCGGGTTGGGCAAGGACACGGGCGGTTTTGGCTTTCTGTGATCGGTTGCGGACCAGGTGGATGCGGCGCTAGGGCTGCAGGATCAGTCATACCGCAGGGGCGAGCCCACGTGCAAACCGTTAGCCAGCTTGATCCACTACGCGCTTGCGTCGCCGCGCTGAAACACGACGGACCGCTTGCGCTTGTCCCCACCATGGGGGCCCTGCACGAAGGGCACCTGACCCTGGTGCGCGAGGCCCGGGCCCGCGCCGCGCACGTCGCGGTTTCGATCTTCGTCAACCCGCGCCAGTTCGGGCCGAACGAGGATCTCGACAAGTACCCGCGGCAACTGGCCGCGGATTCGGCCGCGCTGAAAGCCGAAGGAGTGAGCTTGCTGTGGGCGCCCGAGGTTACGGCGATGTATCCCGATGGCTATGCCACCAACATTGCGGTCGCGGGGGTCAGCGATGGGCTGTGCGGCGCGGACCGGCCCGGCCACTTTGACGGCGTTGCCACGGTCGTCTGCAAACTGTTCAACCAGGTTCGCCCGGACCTGGCGCTGTTCGGGGAAAAGGACTGGCAGCAGCTGGCCGTGATCCGCCGGATGGCACGCGATCTCGATCTGACACTTCCCCATCATGGCGCGATCCTGGGCGTGGCGACCGTGCGCGAGAGCGACGGTCTGGCTCGGTCTTCGCGCAACGCCTATCTCTCGCCCGAAGATCGCGCGGCGGCAGCAGCCTTGCCCCGTGCGATGCAGGCAGCCCTGGCCGCGCTGCGCGGCGGCGCCACTCCCGGACCGGTCACCGCTGCGCTGGCCGCCAGTCTGATCGGTGCGGGCTTTGCTTCGGTCGATTACGCCGAGGTGCGGGACGCCGAATCGCTCGCCCCGGTGGAGCGGATCACACAGCGCCCGGCGCGCCTGTTCGTCGCGGCCCGGATCGGCGGAACCCGGCTGATCGACAACATGGCGGTTTGATCGCTGGCCACAGGCCCGCACCCGAACGCCCATGCACTATGGAAGGTGGAGCGGGTAGCGGGAATCGAACCCGCATAGCCAGCTTGGAAGGCTGGTGCTTTACCACTAAGCTATACCCGCGTTGCCGCGAAGGCGTCTGGCTGCGCCTATGCGCTAGAGCCGCGGCGCGGTCAATCCGGCTGGCGCAACGGAGCGTAAATTACGCTTTACCTTAGGGAAAATGGAGCGCAGCCTCCCCTGACGCCGTCGAGGAACGGCGCGAAGGAGGGGAAAATGACCGATATCAGGAGTCTTTGGGCCGAAGCATTCGGCACGTTCTGGCTGGTTTTCGGCGGCTGCGGCAGCGCGGTTCTCGCCGCGGCCTGGCCCGAGCTGGGAATTGGTTTTGCCGGGGTGGCACTGGCCTTTGGCCTTACGGTGCTGACCATGGCCTATGCCGTCGGGCACGTTTCCGGCGCCCATTTCAATCCGGCGGTCACGGTTGGGCTGTGGGCCGGGGGCCGCTTTCCGGGCAATCGGGTGGCGTCCTACATTTTCGCCCAAGTGGTTGGCGGGATCGTTGCCGCCTTCGCGCTCTACTGGATCGCCAGCGGAAAGCCGGGGTGGGATCTGGCCACCAACGGCCTCGCCAGCAACGGCTTTGGAGAGCATTCGCCCGGCAAATACAGCCTTGGGGCATCGTTTGCGGCAGAAGTTCTGCTGACCGCAATGTTCCTGGTGATCATCATGGGATCGACCCATGGCCGCGCCCCGGCCGGGTTCGCCCCGATCGCGATCGGGCTGGGCCTGACCCTGATCCACCTGATCTCGATCCCGATCACCAACACCTCGGTCAATCCGGCGCGCAGCACCGGACCCGCACTGGTCGAAGGCGGGATCGCGCTAAGTCAGCTGTGGCTGTTCTGGATCGCGCCGCTGCTGGGCGGGGCGCTGGGCGGCCTGGCCTATCGCAGCCTGATTGCCGACAACGCGCCGGCGGTCAGCGGCGAGAGCTGACCGCTGCCACCACCGCGACAATAAAAACGGGGCGCCTCCTGCGAGGCGCCCCGAATTGATTCAGCAATCCAGACCGGCAGCGGGATCAGTGACCCTTCTTGTCCGCCCAGATATTGCGGTAGGACATGTAGCCCAGCACCGTCGCGAACAGCATGAAGCCGAGCCAGACAAACCCGGTCTGGTGGCGCTGCTCAAGATTTGGTTCGGCGGTCCAGACCAGAAACGCGGATACGTCCTTGGCCATCTGGTCCTTGGTTGCCACGGTCCCGTCCGAATAGGTCACCAGCCCGTCCGACGCGAGCGGCGGAGGCATCGCGATGTTGAGGTTGGCGAAGTACGGGTTGAAGTGCAGCTGGTTCTGGTCGTTGGGGACGGTGAAGTCCTTGAACTTCGTGGTCAGCCCGGCCGGCACGTTTTCGTAGCCGGTGAGCAGCGAGTAGATGTAGGCCGCGCCGCCGTGACGCGCCTTGGCGATCAGCGACAGATCCGGCGGCGTACCCTTGCCGCCATAGACCACCGGCGGGAAGTGATCAGCCGGAGTGCCCGGACGGTCCTTCAGTTCACCCGTGATCGGATCCTTGGCATTGACCGTCGCCTTGGCGGCAATCGCCTTCACCGCGGCCTCGCTGTAGCCCAGCTGGCGCAGATCGCGGAACGCCACGCGCTGAATCGAGTGGCAGCTCGCGCAGACGCCGTTGTAGACGGCATAGCCGCGTTGCAGCTGCTGCTTGTCGAACTTCCCGAACGGACCGTCACTGGAAAGCTTCAGCGCCTTGGGGTGCTCATAATAGGCCTTTTCGACCGTGTGCGGCACCTCGAAGTTCATCGTATCGATCAGCAGCGACCAGACGAGTCCGAGGACGAAGAAGGCCCCGACGAGGATGGCAAGGATGCGAGTCATCGTTGTGTCTTTCCCTTGGCCTGGTTCAGCTCTTCGCCGCCAGTGCGGCCTGCCCATCATGGCCGAGCACGCTTTCGGTGATCGAGAAGGGCAGCGGATCGGGACGCTCGATCGAGGAGACGATCGGAACGATCACGAAGAAGTGGAGGAAGTAATAGATCGTCGCGATCTGCGCGATCAGGATGTAGGGCTGTTCCGGCGGGGAAACGCCGCAATACCCCAGCACCAGCACGTCGACCACCAGCGCCCAGAAGAACTTGCGGTACAGCGGACGGTAGGTTGCCGAACGGACCGGCGAGCGATCGAGCCAGGGCAGGAAGAACCACACCAGGATCGACGCGAACATCGCCAGCACGCCCATCAGCTTCGCGTCGAAGATCAGGAAGGTCTGGGTGAAGCTGCGCAGGATCGCGTAGAACGGCCAGAAGTACCATTCGGGCACGATGTGCGCCGGGGTCTGCATCGGGTTGGCCGGAACATAGTTGTCCGGGTGGCCCAGCGCGTTCGGCATGAAGAACACCATCGCGCAGTAGAAGATCATGAACAGCCCGATCGTCCACCCGTCCTTCGCGACGAAGTAGGGATAGAACGGCACGGTGTCGCTTTCGCTCTTCACTTCGACCCCGGTCGGGTTTGACGACCCGGTCAGGTGCAGCGCCCAGATGTGCAGGATGACGACACCCAGGATCACGAAGGGCAGCAGGAAGTGCAGCGAGAAGAAACGGTTGAGCGTGGCGTTGTCCGGCGCGAACCCGCCCAGCAGCCAGGTGTGCAGCCCATCGCCGACCACCGGGATTGCCGAGAACAGCCCGGTGATGACCTGTGCGCCCCAGTAGGACATCTGGCCCCACGGCAGCACATAGCCCATGAAGGCCGTGGCCATCATCAGCAGGAAGATGGTGACGCCGAGCAGCCAGATCATCTCGCGCGGGGCCTTGTAC
>JBJTMC010000139.1:0-3122 GCA_046063325.1 Novosphingobium sp. | reverse complement strand
ATTTCATAGACGTTGACCTGCGGGGTGCTTTTCGCCGCAACCAGGTTTGCAGGGGTAAAGGTCTGCGGTGCCCCAGCGACCGTTACGGTGTATCCGCCGGTTGCCGAGTCATAGGCAATCGCCCCGATATCGTTGGCCAGTAGCTTGGGCGTCGGCGCGCCGCCTCCAGCAGGATAATCGACGTTCCAGCCCGCCGAATTCACCGGAAAGCTTTGCGACACCAGCGGACCAAGCAGATCGGCATTGGAGGTGGGTGTCGGGGTCGGGGTCGGGGTCGGTGTGGGCGTGGGAGTTGGGGTAGGGGTTGGCGTGCTGCCCACGCCGCCACCGCCGCAGGCGCTGAGCAGCACCGAAACCACAGCGGCAACCATCGCGATCTTGACCGTACTGCGCCCCTGCATTGGGAACCCCCTTTGCGGATAATGTCCAGCAGGCACGCAGGTCTCCGGTTTCCCGAAAATCCGCTTTGATCGCAGAAGCCTACCGCCGGATGATAGGATCAGGCCAGTGCCCTGACAAGAGCCAAGGAGGCGATGGCCTGGCACCAATCCGGCCTGCGCTTCGAGGCGAGAAAAGCTGGCGGACCTTCCGATGAGGGATTCATGAGAAAGGTCCGCCAGCCCCAACCGGGATATTTCCCGGCTGTCCGCGACCCGACCGGGGCAGGGCCGAGTTCCGGGTCAGTTCCGCTTCGTTGGCGCCTGTGCGCGCAGGTAGGCAATCACATCGGCTCGCTTGCGCGGATCGGTCAGGCGGAAGCCCATGCTTGTTCCCGGCACCATGGCCGAAGGATTGGTCAGCCAGCGATCGAGGTTGCGTTCGGTCCAGACGAATTTCGCCCCCCGCAGGGCCGGTGAATAGGCATAGCCCGGCGCCGTTCCCGCCCGACGGCCGACTACACCGCGGTGCGCCGGACCGACCCGGTTTGCATCGAGCGAATGGCAGGCACCGCAATTGGCGGCATAGACCTGACCGCCCTGGACCGGGTTGCCCTGATCCGGGTTGCCCCGTGCGCCCGAAGCCCAGGCGGATGCCGCAAAGGCCAGAAGCGCCAGTCCGGCCGCAGCCAGCAGACTGCCGGAGCGCGCGGCGGGCTGGTCCGGCACGGCCGTCACCCGAACATGAAGGCGGCGGGCGGAAGCGATTCGCCCAGCGCCGTTGTCAGAAGCGACCAATGCGCGGCTTCGTCCGCCGCGATCCTGGCGCAAACCTGGGTCAGGTCCTTGCTGCCCAGCGATGGCATCACCCCGATGTAGGCATTGGCCGCGCCGCGCTCATGCGCCTGGGCCAGGCGGAGAATGTCGGTCTGGCTGCGGATTGCCGCGATGTTGAGGCTGACCATGTAGTCCGCCCGGCTTTTCGGCTGGACGGGCGCGCCGCCAAGCGTCTTGACCGCACCGGCCAGTGCATCGCGGTGGCCCTTGTGCTGGCCCTGGAAGACCAGCGCGAGACCCAGGACCTGCTTTTCCAGCAACCCGCTCTCCGCGCCGATCTGATAGGCTTCGATCGCTTCGTGTTCGAGGCCGAGGGCAACGTTGAGAATATCGATGTCACCCTGGTGCGCGGCGATCCCGGCCTTCTTGCGGCGATCGCGGGCCAGAGCGGGAACATCGCCGAGTACGCCAATGGCGACAGCGGACAGGACCCCGCTCCCCGCCATGCCAACCAGCTTCCGACGCGACGTGACCAAAGAATCCATGATGCCCTCCTTGCTTGTGCGACGGGCCGTTCCCTTCGCTGACGGGCATTGGATGCGGGACTGGGGCAAAGGTTCCCGGCACCCCCCGGGGAAGTCGGACTAGCTTGCGTCGCCCGGACCGGACGGCCCCGCAAGCCGGGTCATCACCGCTTCGGTCAGCCGCTCGCACCGCCTGCCCAGGAACGGAAAGCTTCCGTTCAAGGCATCGGCCAGCGCGCTGTCCAGTTCGGTGCGCAGCAACCGCCGGGCGCGGTGCAGACGGGTCTTGATGGTTTCGGGCCGCAGCTCAAGGATCGCGGCGGTTTCCTCGATCGAGCATTCCTGCACATCGCGCAGAAGGAAGACCATCCGGAACGATTCCGGCAAGCGATCAACCGCACTTTCGACCAGCACCCGCGCTTCGGCGCGGGCCGCCTGGGCCTCCGGGTTTTCGATTGTCTGCCCGCCGGGAAAGCCCAGGAGCACGGTTTCGCGCTGTTGAGCGCGCTCGATCTCCTCGACACCGGCGCTTGGCCGTTGCTTGCGAAGCCGGCCGCGCGCCTCGTTGATCACGATCCGCGTCAGCCAGGTCAGGAGCGCGGCATCGCCGCGAAAATCGGCAATTGCAGCAAAGCCCCGGACCCAGGCTTCCTGCACGACATCTTCGGCTTCGGCATCGTCACGCATGATCCCGCGGGCTGTGCGGTAGAGCGGCTGGTTGTAACGCCGCATCACTGCGCGAAAGGCAAGCCGGTCTCCGCGCCGGACACAGGCCAGCAGTTCGCTTTCGCTCATCCGGTTGAAAGTGGCATTGACCTGGCTGGCCTGCATCGCGGTGCTCCCCTTGCCGGATAAAGCAATCAGATGCCGAAGCGGCGAAAAGGTTCCCGCACCGCGCATCCCACAGGCCTGCCCGCGTTGCAAATCGGACCCAGTGCCTGCCCGGCGCCGCAGTCGTGCCGGACGCTTGCTATCCCGCGCAGCCTTGGGCACGGTAGCGCCATGACCCAGCCCGACGATCTTGCCGCTTTCCGCGCCGAAGTGCGCGCCTTCCTGACCGAAAGCCTGACGCCCGAGCTGGCCCGGGCCGGGCGGCGGGCGACATCGGTGTTTTCCCACCGCGATCATGCCCTGGCCTGGCAGAAGATCCTGACCGCGCGCGGCTGGGGCGCGATCGACTGGCCGGTCGAATACGGCGGGACCGGGTGGAGCCCGATGCAGAAGTATGTGTTCGCCGCCGAATGCGCCCGCGCGGGCACGCCCAACCTGTTGCCGCAGGGGCTGAAGATGGTCGCCCCGGTGCTGATGCATTACGGATCGGACGAACAGAAGGCCTTCTACCTGCCCCGGATCCTGTCGGGCGAGCATTACTGGTGCCAGGGCTTTTCCGAGCCGGGTTCGGGATCGGACCTCGCCTCGCTGAAATTGAAGGCCGAGCGCGACG
>JBJTMC010000138.1:0-7813 GCA_046063325.1 Novosphingobium sp. | reverse complement strand
CTGCCCTTCTTCCAGGTTGGCGAGGTACTGGCTGCCCAGGTTGCTGGTCAGGATGATCAGGGTGTTGGTGAAATCGACCACCCGGCCCTGCCCGTCGGTCAGCCGCCCGTCGTCGAGCACTTGCAGCAGCACGTTGAACACATCCGGGTGCGCCTTTTCGACCTCGTCGAACAGCACGACCTGGTAGGGCCGGCGCCGCACCGCTTCGGTCAGCACTCCGCCCTCGTCATAGCCGACATAGCCCGGAGGCGCGCCGATCAGGCGGCTCACCGCGTGCTTTTCCATGAACTCGCTCATGTCGATCCGGACCATCGCGTTGTCATCGTCAAACAGGAACCCGGCCAGCGCCTTGGTCAGTTCGGTCTTGCCGACGCCGGTCGGGCCAAGGAACAGGAACGAACCCAGCGGCCGGTTCGGGTCCTGCAAACCGGCCCGGGCACGGCGCACGGCCTTTGACACGGCGGTCACCGCGTCCTTCTGGCCGATCACGCGCGCGCCGATCACCTCTTCCATCTTGAGCAGCTTTTCGCGCTCACCCTCCATCATCCGGTCGACCGGAACCCCGGTCCAGCGGCTGACCACGGCGGCGATATCGTCGGCGGTGACTTCCTCGCGCAGCAGCATGTTCGCGGTGTCCGCGCCCTGCGCCTCGGCCAGCTGCTTCTCCAGTTCGGGAATCTTGCCGTAGGAAAGCTCTCCCGCCTTCGCCAGGTCCCCGGCGCGCTGGGCCTGTTCGAGTTCGAGCCGGGCCGCGTCGAGCTGTTCCTTGATCTTGCCTTCGGCCGCGATCTTGTCGCGCTCGCCCTGCCAGCGCACGGTCAGCGTGCTCGACTGTTCCTCCAGCCCGGCCAGTTCCTCGCGCAGCGCGGCGAGGCGGTCCTTGCTCGCCTGGTCGGTCTCCTTGGCGAGCGCCATCTCCTCGATCTTCAGCTGGATGATCCGCCGGTCGAGCACCTCGATTTCCTCGGGCTTGGACTCCACCTCCATGCGGATCCGGCTGGCCGCTTCGTCCATCAGGTCGATCGCCTTGTCGGGCAGGAATCGGTCGGAAATGTAGCGGTTGGACAGCGTCGCAGCGGCAACGATCGCCTGGTCGGTGATCCGCACCCCTTGATGCAGCTCGTAGCGGTCCTTGAGGCCGCGCAGGATGCTGATCGTATCCTCGACGGTCGGCTCGCCCACGAACACCGGCTGGAACCGCCGCTGCAGCGCAGGGTCCTTCTCGACGTACTTCTGGTATTCATCCAGCGTGGTCGCGCCGATGCAGTGCAGCTCGCCGCGGGCCAGCGCGGGCTTCAAAAGGTTGCCCGCATCCATCGCGCCTTCCGATTTGCCCGCCCCGATCAGGGTGTGCATTTCATCGATGAACAGGATGATCTCGCCCTCGGCGCCCTTGACCTCGTCGAGCACGGCCTTCAGCCGTTCCTCGAACTCGCCGCGATACTTTGCGCCCGCGATCAGGCTGCCCATGTCGAGCGCCATCAGCTTGCGGTCCTTGAGGCTATCGGGCACGTCGCCATTGGCGATGCGCAGCGCCAGCCCTTCCGCGATCGCGGTCTTGCCCACGCCCGGTTCGCCGATCAGCGCCGGGTTGTTCTTGGTCCGGCGGGCGAGGATCTGGACGGTGCGGCGGATTTCCTCGTCGCGGCCGATCACCGGATCAAGCTTGCCGTCGCGCGCCGCCTGGGTGAGGTCGCGGGCGTACTTCTTCATCGCGTCATAGGCGTTTTCGGCGCTGGCGTTATCCGCCGTGCGCCCGCCGGTCAGGTCCTGGATCGCAGCCTCCAGCTTCTTCGGCTCAACCCCGGCGGCCTTGAGCGCCTGGCCAGCCGCATTGGTGGTGCCGAGCGCCAGCGCCTGAAGCATCCGCTGGACCGAGACATAGCTGTCTCCCGCCTTGGCAGCGAGCTGCTCAGCCTGGTCGAGCACGCGCACGGCATCGTTTTCCAGCCCCGGTGCGGCCTGGGCGCCGCTGCCCGAAACGGCAGGGATTTTGGCCAGGGCCATGTCGACATCGTTCAGCGCCACCCCGGGATTGCCCCCGGCGCGTTGGATCAGGCCGCTGGCCATGCCTTCCTCATCCTCCAGCAGCGCCTTGAGGATATGTTCGGGGGTGATCCGCTGGTGGTTCATGCGGATCGCAACGGTCTGCGCGCTCTGCAGGAAACCCTTGGCGCGGTCGGTGAATTTCTCGAGGTTCATGGGTGTATCAGCCTCCTGTTACAGCTAGAGGTAGTGTGACTAATCGGCAACACAAGGGGGAGACGCAAATTCCCGGCCGGACCGGTTCGAAATCGGGGTCTGTTTCAGGCCGGAACACAATTCATGCTCCGATCCATGCCATCTCCCGCCCAAAGAGGTTCAAAAGTTGCGACAAGCCGAACGGAATTAACTTGCCTTGGATACAAATCGGAGCAGTCTCGCCCCGTCTCGGCATGCAGTCGCGCAGCCGAGTCGGGAGGTGGAAATATGAAACCTGTTAAGCTGGGCCGTCTGGCCCTTGCCCTTGTCGCGTCGTTGACAGGGGCCACTATCGCGCATGCGCAATCCCAGACTGCGATCGAACGCAGCGGCAACACATTCCATCAGGCGGTATGCGCCCACGGCCAGCCGAACAGCGATGCACGCTGCTTCGCGCACGTAGTCGTCGATGCGCGCGGCAACGAAATGGCCGGCAAAGCGCCGACCGCCGCGCCGATGGTCACGCCTTCGGGGCTGGCCCCGGCCGACTTGCGGAGCGCCTATGGCACAACCGGGCAGAACGGGACTTCGGCCAACATCATCGTGATTATCGATGCCTACGGCTATCCCAACGCCGAATCCGATCTGGCGGTTTACCGCGCGCAGTACGGACTGCCCGCATGCACCACCGCCAACGGCTGCTTCACCAAGCGCGACCAGCGCGGCGGGACCGCCTATCCGCGCTACAACAGCGGCTGGGCCCAGGAACAGGCGCTCGATCTCGATATGGTCAGCGCGATGTGTCCGAACTGCCGGATCATGCTGGTCCAGGCCGATTCGCCGTCCTATGCCAACCTTGGCGGCGCGGTGAACTGGGCTGCGACGCAGCCGGGCGTGATCGCGATTTCGAACAGCTATGGCGGCGCCGATTCGGGAACCGCTTCCTACGCCGCATACTACAACCATCCGGGTATCGCCGTGACGGTAAGCTCGGGCGATAGCGGCTACGGCGCGCAGTTCCCGGCAACGGCTCCGGGCGCGATCGCGGTCGGCGGCACCAACCTCAAGCGGGCGGCCAACGCACGCGGCTGGACCGAAGCCGCCTGGACCAGCGGCGGCAGCGGCTGCAGCGCCGTCCACGCCAAGCCCGTGTGGCAGTCCGACACGCTGTGCGCCCTGCGCATGGAGGCGGACATTTCGGCGGTCGCCGATCCGGCCACCGGGGTTGCGGTCTATGGCCCAACCTCGAAGGGTTCGCAGTCCGGCTGGCTGGTGTTCGGCGGCACCAGTGCATCCGCGCCGATCATTGCCGGGATGTACGGGGTAAAGGGTAGCGGCGCCGCCAACGCGGCCTCCGCGATCTATGCCGCGGCGCCCAGCAGCTTCAACGACGTAACGTCCGGCAGCAACGGCAGCTGCGGCGGAACCTACTTCTGCACCACGACTGCCGGTTACGATGGTCCGACCGGCCGCGGTACGCCCGCGGGTATCGGCGGCCTCTGAGGCAAGCCGACGGAGCGCGCCGCGTCCGGTATTTACCGGGCGCGGCGTTCCGTTTGGACCTTGCCCGCGTCCCTGACCGGCCTTATCGCCTGCACGGCAAGATGCGCACTTTCCTTCATCTCGTTACGCTTCTGCTTGCATCGCTGACCGCGATGGCGGGGGCCTGCGCGCCGGCCCAGGCGCAGCAGACCCGTCCGCGCCCCGCTCCGGCAGTGCTGAATGAAGTGCTGCTGATCAGCGAGAGCCCCACCGAAACGCGTTTCCGGCTCTCCTTCGCGCCCAAGGCCAATACCTTTGCCAAGGTTGGAGAGGATCCGGCGCATCCCGCGATCGGGCTGGCGCTGACCACCCGCGGGTCCAGCGCGGTCATGCCGATGGGGATGGTCGGACTGGTTCGCTCGATCGCTTTCGATCAGGTTGAAACCGTGTTGATCCTGCGCTTTGCGACGACCGCACCGGCCAAGGCAAGCGCGGTCGCAATCAGCGACACCACGATCGAGATTACCGTTTCGACCGGCACCGCGGTGCAACGGCAGGCTTCCGGCCCCGCGCGGGCGAGCGGCCCCCTGCCCGCAGCCAGCGAACCGCCGCCCGGTGAAGACGGCTATGAACTGGTCATGCTCAAATATGCCGACGTCAGCGAAGTCGTCGGGATCCTCACCGATGGCCTGACCGTCAAATCGAATGACACCTTCATCCCGCGCGAACCGGCGTTCGGATCGAACAGCCTGACCGGCGCGGCCTACAATCCGACCGGCGCGAATTTCCCCGGCCAGAACGACAACGAGCCGCTCGGCCAATCGGTCGACAGCTCGATCTCGATCGACCGCCGCCTCAACGCGATCTGGATCAAGGGATCGCCCGAGCGGATCGCGCGGATCAAGCGCCAGATCGAACTGATCGACCAGCCGGTCGACAGCGTGATCCTCGAAACCGAAATCGTCGAGCTTACCGAAAGCGGCTCCAAGGCGGTGGGGATCGATTTCACCAACGCCAACGGACAGATCGCCGTGGCGACCTTCCAGTCGGGCCAGTACATTCCGCCGGGCGAGCTGCCCAGCGGCGGCGGGCACATCAGCATCGGCGGACGCGAGACCGGGGGCAATCTTTCCAGTGTCTCGCTCCAGGCGGCGGTCTATGCGCAGGTCTCGAAAGGCGAAGGGCGGATCGTGTCCAAGCCGCGGATCGCCGCGCAGAGCGGATCGACCGCAAAGATCATCACCGGCGATGCCCTGCCGATCCTGACCGCGATCACCCTGTCGGGGGTCAATGGGGTTTCACAGCAGGTCCAGTACGTCAACGTCGGGGTGACGCTGCAAATCGCCCCCCGGGTCAGCTCGGACGGCTTCGTTACCAGCCACGTGTTCAGCGTCGTCTCCAGCGTCTCGGGGTTCAGCCAGGGCTATCCCACGATCAGCCAGCGCGAGGCGGAAACCTCGGCCACGGTGCGCGACGGGGAAAGCTTCGTGATCGGCGGGCTGACCCAGGAATCGACGATCACCACGAAAAGCAAGGTTCCTCTGCTGGGCGATATCCCGCTGCTCAGCCAGGCTTTTCGTACCGATCGCAAGACCCGGTCCAGGACCGAACTCTACATCGTGGTCACCCCGCACATCGTCCGCCGTGCCGCGCCTGTCTCGGCGCAGGCGGCTGTTCCCCCCGCGACAACGGCAGAGTTACCGCCTGCGAGCACCAGTCCCGCCCCCTGAGCGTCCAGCAATGCGGTATGGCGCGAACCGGTTCGTTTCTCGCAAGCTGTTGACAAGGCTGGGGTGAGGCATACCCTGCAGATTCAATGACCTTCCGAACTTTCAAAGAAGGAAGTGAATTTGCCAGGTCATCAGGCTCTCTCGCCAAACCGGCGCTTTGCATATGGTGCGGCCGTGCTTGCCGCCGTGCTGTTTGCCCGCTGCGCTCAAGCCGGGGAACCTGTCCCCCCGTCCGAAGCGGCGATCACCGTTACCGGCGTTAAGCAGGATCTGGAACAGGTTCGCCGCGAGGCCGCCGCCTTTGTGCGCAAGACCGGCGTTGCCTCTGGCCAGACTCCGGCTGCGCGCTGGATCGATCCGGTCTGCCCCAAGGTGATCGGCCTCCCTGGCCATCTCGCCAACCGGGTCGAAACACAGCTTCGCGACATAGCGCAGGGCAACGGCGTGCCGGTGGCCCGGGCGAAGTGCCGCAGCAACGTGGTGGTGGTGTTTACCGACGATGCCCGCAAACTAATCGGCACGATTGCCTCGCGCCAGCCGCAAAGCCTGGCCGAGGTGCCGGTTAGCGCCCGACCCGCGCTGAAGACCGGCCCGGCGCCGGTGCGCTGGTGGTATACCACCGGCGTGCGCAGCAAAGACGGTGTCCGCGCCGCAACCGCGCCTCCGCCGTGGTTCATGGGGGATGGCAACAACGGCGGTGGTTCTCCGATTCCGATGGACGGGGATACGACCACGCTGGTCCAGACCGGCACCAGCATCGTCAGCACGCAGACGGTCAGAGCCTTTTCCAGCGCCACGGTGGTGATCGACGTCAATCTGGCCGACGGCAAAACACTGGACGCTGTCACCGACTTTGCGGCGCTGGTTGCCTTTGCTGAAATCCGCCCTTCACCCAGCCCGCCGGACGGCACGATCCTGGCGCTGTTCGAACCTGGCGGCGATCTTGCCGGTCTGACCGAACGCGATGCCGCGTTCCTCAAGGCGCTCTATCGCCTGCCGCTGGATCGCCAGGCACACCAGCAGCGCGGCCGGCTGGTTGATGATCTGGTCTCGGCCAGACTCGCAGATGATTGAATCGCGCCGCGGCTTGATCGCGCTCGTCACGGCGGCGATGCAGTTCGTCGATTAATCTCACACGCCCGAATCCTGCGCGGGTTAGAACCGCTCCGAGATTTCGGGATCAGGGGACCTTCACATGCACCGTTTTGCCACTGCTTCGCTGCTTGCACTTGCGCTGTCGGCCTGTGCCACCGCACCGCGTCCGAATCCCGTCGCAACCCCGGCAGTGCCCGTCGCTGCCGTTCCGCAAGCCGCACGGCCCGCGCCGCTGGGCGAACTGGTCAAGGCGGTCGACATTCCGTTCGAGAAGTTCGTACTTGCCAACGGGCTGACCGTGCTGGTCCATACCGACCGCAAGGCTCCGATCGTCGGGGTCACCACCTATTACCGGGTCGGATCGAAGAGCGAGCCCAAGGGTCGCACCGGCTTTGCCCACCTGTTCGAGCACCTGATGTTCGGCGGCAGCGAGAACGTGCCGAACTTCGACATCCCGCTGGAGGGCGCAGGCTCGACTCCGACCAACGGGTCGACCTGGTTCGACCGGACCAACTATGTCGAAACCGTGCCCAAGGGCGCAACCGACCTGGCGTTGTTCATGGAAAGCGACCGCATGGGCCACCTGCTCGGCGCGGTCACCCAGGACAAGCTCGACAAGCAGCGCGGGGTTGTCCAGAACGAGAAGCGCCAGGGCGACAACCAGCCCTATGCGCTCGCCGAATATGCGATCGGCGACGGGCTGTTCCCGGTCGGCCACCCCTATCGCCATTCGACCATCGGCTCGATGGCCGACCTCGACGCCGCGAGCCTTTCCGACGTGCGCCAGTGGTTCAAGGACAATTACGCGCCAAACAACGTGGTCTTGGCGCTGTCGGGCGATATCGACGCAGCCACGGCGCGGCCGCTGGTGGAAAAGTGGTTCGGTTCGATCCCGCGCGGCCCCGATGCACCGCGCGTGGTTGCCGGACCGGTCACCCTGCCCGCCTCCGTGGTGCGCGACATGACCGATCAGGTGCCGACGCTCCAACTTTCCCGCAACTGGACCGGTCCGGCGCTGAACGATGACGAAGCGGTGGCGCTGCAGGTCGGTATGGATATCCTCGGCGGCCTGTCCAGCTCGCGGCTCGACAATGCGCTGGTACGAGGCAGCCAGCAGGCCGTATCGGTAAGTGCCAGCCTGCAGCAGCACGAACAGCTGAGCTTCCTCGAAGTCCAGATGAACGTGAAGCCCGGTGTCGAGCGCGCGGCAGCGGAAAAGGCGCTCGACGAGGTGGTTGCGAAGTTCATCGCCGAAGGCCCGACCGAGGACGAGGTCCGCCGCTCTGCGACCAAGACGGTCAGCAGCCAGATCGGCGCTTTGGAAG
>JBJTMC010000137.1:0-42035 GCA_046063325.1 Novosphingobium sp. | reverse complement strand
TAGCTGATGAAGGCGCGGTAGCGCGGCGACGGACAATTCTCGCTGCTGGCGACCATCGCGCTTCCCCCTGGCACGACGTTGACCGAGCTTGGCGCGGTTTGCAACCGCCATGCCGCGCACCATTGCGATTCCGCGCGGGGCGGCTGCGCAACATAGTCACTGTGGCACTTCGGCTACGGTTTGCGGAAGTTCTAACCAAGCGATTAAAACCTGTTGTCAAGCGCGCGCGACGGTGGTCTATTCGTTTGCACAACCGGCCGCTCAAAGGCCGGGTCAACAAGGAGAGAGGGCTGATGATGAGGGGTAAACTGACTCTGCTGGCCGGCGTGTGCGCCGGCGCGATGATCACTTTTCCGGCCTATGCGCAGACTGCGCCGGCTTCGACCGACGAGAGCGCAGCGCCATCCGACGAAATCGTGGTGACCGCGCAGCGGACCAGCGAACGTCTGCAGAACGTGCCGATCGCGGTCAGCGCCTTCAACACCGAAGCGCTCGAAAAGCAGCAGATCAAGAACACGTCCGACCTGCAGCTGACCCTGCCCAACGTGACCTTCACCAAGACGAACTTCACTTCGTCCAGCTTTACCATCCGCGGCATCGGCGACCTCTGCGTCGGCGTGACCTGCGACCAGGCGACCGCAATTCACATGAACGACGCGCCGCTGTTCGGCACGAGTCTGTTCGAAGGTGAATTCTACGACCTTGGCCAGATCGAAGTTCTGCGCGGTCCGCAGGGCACCCTGTTCGGCCGCAACGCCACCTCGGGCGTGGTCAACATCCGCTCGGCCCGTCCGGACCTGACCGGGATGCACGCCAGCGCCGAAGCCGAATATGGCAACTACAACGGCGTCAAGGTCAAGGGCATGGTCAACGTGCCGATCGGCGATGTCGCCGCGGTTCGCCTGGCCGGTTACTACCTGAACCGCGATGGCTACACGACCAACCTGTTCGACAACAAGAAGCTCGACGATCGCGATATGTACGGTCTGCGCGGCTCGATCCGGATCGAGCCGTCCAGCGGCACCACGATCGACCTCATGGTTCAGTACTTCCATGAACGCGACAACCGCATGCGCATCCAGAAGCAGCTGTGCCAGCGCGATGCGACCGGAATCATGGGTTGCTTGAACGGGCAGCGTAACTACGAGCTGACCAACGCCAACTCGACCTTCGTCGGCGTGCTGACCAGCAGAGAATTTTTTGCGATGCAGGGTATCCCGACGGCATTTGCCCTCGGCAGCCTTTACGGCAACGATGCCTATTACTGGAACGCCAGCCACACCACGCCGACCGGCCCGGTCAACCCGGCCGACGTTCGCGTGGTCAACACCGATACGACCCCGACCTACTATTCCAAGGAATGGATCGTTCAGGGCGGGCTCGAGCAGGATCTCGGCGGCGGTCTGGCGCTGAAGCTCCAGGGCAACTGGCAGGACGTTACGGTCGATTCGCAGCAGGACTACAACCTTTCGGTTCAAGACCGGTCGGTCTACGCACCGGCGCTTGCGGCTGTGGCTGGATCCGGCGCCACTTTCGCGCCGATCGCCAGCGCGTTGATTCCCAACGGACCGGCAGGCGTTCTCTGCACCTCGCTGCCCGAAGAAACGATGACCGGCGCCTATGGCGGCCATCGCACCTGCTCGTCGACCCCGCAGGACTTCGACCGCTCGGTCAATCACCAGACCAGCTGGACCGCGGAAATGATCCTCGACTCGAAGTGGGACGGCATGTTCAACTTCCTGCTCGGCGGCATCTACGGCAAGATGCATCTTGACGAGAACAGCTACTATGTGAACTCGTTCGGGATCGACTACCTGACCGGTATCCTCGGTACCTTCAACGCGCTTGGCCGTGCTTCGGCGGGGACGGTCATTCCGGGCGCGGTCCCACCGCCCACCGGATATCTCGGTTCGCCGTTCTACCGCAACCACACCGACGACATGAAGGTCACTACCTACGGGCTGTTCGGGGAAACCTATTTCAAGTTCAACGACAGCCTGAAGCTGACCCTGGGTCTGCGGTATAACCACGACGAAAAGACCGTCGTGGCCCGCACTACCCTGGCGAACTTCCTGGTTCCGTTTGGCACAACCAGCATGTTCACCTCGCCGTTTCAGTATGGTTATGCGCCTCCGGGGACAACCAATCCTGCGCCTAACCCGTTGGCTGCGTTCGTTCTCGCTCCGTTTGATGCAGATCCCAAGACGGCCTGCACGATCACATCGACGACTCCCACCGGCACGCTGACCCCGGCCAACATTTCGGGCTGCGAGCCGTGGCAGATCCGCAACGTCAAGTTCAACGAATTGACCGGACGTGCGGTTCTCGACTGGCAGATCACGCCGAATAACCTGATCTATTTCAGCTATTCGCGTGGCTACAAGTCGGGCGGCATCAACCCGCCGCTTTCGCCGGTGTTCACCGTTCCGGAAACCTTTGCACCGGAATTCGTCAATGCCTTCGAAATCGGCTCGAAGAACACCTTCGCCAACGGCCGGATCACACTGAACCTCACCGGGTTCTACTATGACTACAAGGATCTGCAGCTTTCGCGCATCGTTGCCCGCACCTCGGTCAACGACAACGTGAACGCCAAGATCTATGGTCTGGAAGCCGAAGCGATCCTGCGTCCGACTCCGGAACTGACGGTCAACATGAACGCCAGCTACCTCCACACCGAGGTTTCGCAGGACAAGATGCTGGCCAATCCGCGTGATTTCGGCGGCGGCCGGGCCGATGCGGTGATCATCAAGGACATCACCAACGGTGCGAACTGTGCGGTGGCTTCCAACAGCAACAACGTTGCCGGGGTCAACGCCTTCGTCAACGGCGTGAACAACCTGATCAACGCTGGTGTCGTGACGGGTCACGCGGGTGCAGGTCTGCAGCCGACCACCTCGTTCGGGGCTGGATCGGGGCTCGCCTCGACCGGCGCTTACAGCGTCTGCGCAGCCTTGACGGCCGGTGCCGCCGGGGCGTTCAATGTCGCTGCCCTGGGACCGCTTCAGCTTAATCCCAACTCGGCCGCGATTGGCGGGGTTACGGTCTACAGCTCGGGCATCCCGGTCAACATCAAGGGTAACAAGCTGCCCGGCGCGCCGGACTACAAGTTCAGCGCTGGCGTCCAGTACGCGCTGCCCATTGGTGACATGACCCTGACCCCGCGTGCGGACTTCGTCTACACCGGCAAGTCGACGGGCAACATCTTCAACGGCACCATCAACGAGGTTCCGAGCTTCACCCAGGTGAACGCCCAGATCCAGTTTGATGGTCCCGACAAGAAGTGGTTCGTCCGCGGCTGGATCCAGAACGTGTTCGACAAGAACTCGATCACCGGCCTCTACGTGACCGACCAGTCCTCGGGTAACTACACCAACATCTTCACTCTCGAACCGCGCCGTTACGGCCTGACCGCGGGCGTGAAGTTCTAAGTTCAAGCAATCCTGGGAGGGATGCTTCGATCGGGGGCCCGGGCAATGTCCGGGCCCCCTTTTTCTGAGGAGGGAATGCCATGTTCGCGCGCCGCAGTGCCCTTGGGCTGATTACCGCCAGTCCGTTTGCCGGGGCCACCCTGGCCAGCGCCGCCTATCCGCAGGTCACGGTGTTCGAAGCGCGGCGGTTCATAACCATGGAACCGGCCCGTCCGGCTTGCCGGTTCGTCGCGGTTGGCGACGGCATCGTGCTTGCGCTGGGCGATAGCCTGGCCGAGCTGGAACCCTGGACCCGCGGACGCACGGTTACGGTCGATCGGCGCTTTGCCGGCAAGGTGATCATGCCGGGGCTGCTCGATCCGCACCTGCATCCGATGCAGGCCGCGGTGATGCTCAACATCCCGTTCCTGGCGCCGGATGAATGGAACCTGCCCGCCGGCCGATCCCCCGGCGCGACCACCCCGGCTGCCTATCGCGCGCGGCTTGCTGCGGCGCTCGCGGCCAGCAAGGATGATCCCTATGTCACCTGGGGCTATCACGAACTGTTCCACGGACCGCTTGGCCGGGCCGATCTCGATGCCCTGGCGCCGGGCCGCGCGGTCGTCGTGTGGCAGCGCAGTTTCCACGAGATCATCGTTTCCAGCGCCATGCTGGAACGCTGGGGCATTAACGGGGCCGACGATTTTGCGGCTCTGCTCAAGGCTGTGCATGCCGACCCTGCTCACGGCGATTATGCCCGCGGCCTGTTTACCGAAACCGGGCTGCAGGCCGCGCTGGGCAAGCTGCGGCCGGTGATCCTTGGCCCGGGCAAGATCGCCCGCGGCATGACCGATCTGCAGACTATCCTGCGCCGCAGCGGGGTGACCACCGTGTCGGACATGGCGACCGGCATCTTTGCTGATTTCGATACCGAAGCCGGCCTGATCCGCTCAGCGTTTGAACGCGGCGATGCCGCGGCGCGGGTGATGCTGATGCCGATTGCCTCACGGTTGGACGGGGTCGCGGACCTGGATGGGTGGATGCAGGCGGCGAAGGACAAGTACGCCGGATCGCACGTCCGGCTTGATCGCCGGGTCAAGATGCTGGCCGACGGCGCGTTCTTTGCGCTTAACATGCGGATGAACGCGCCGGGCTATATCGATGGTCACGAAGGCCGCTGGCTGACCGAGCCCGGGTCGCTGCACGCGCAGTTCCGCCGCTATTGGGAAGCCGGCTTTTCGCTGCACATCCATGTCAACGGGGATGAAGGGCTGGACGTGGTGCTGGCCGGGCTTGAGCCGCTGGCCCAGCGCCGCGGCCAGACGATCACGCTGGAACATCTCGGTTATTCGACCGAGGCCCAGAACCGGCGGATCGCCGCGATGGGCCTGATGGTTTCGGCCCAGCCCAACTACATCCGCGTGCTGGGTGAGGCCTATGGCCGCGAAGGCCTGGGGCCGGGCCGGGCCGAGGCGATCAACCGGCTCGGCTCGCTTGAAAAGAAGGGCGTGCCACTGGGCCTGCACAGCGATTTCAACATGGCCCCGATCGATCCGCTATACCTTGCCTGGATCGCTGCCAACCGGATCACGATCGAAGGCGCGGTCAAGGACCCGGCCGAACGGCTGAGCCTGGACAAGGCGCTGCGGGCGATCACGATCGAGGCGGCGCAGGTTATCGGGATGGACGCGATGATCGGCTCGATCGCCCCGGGCAAGCGCGCCGACATGGCCGTGCTGGACCGTGATCCCTACGCCGTCGGTGCAGCAGGACTGCGCACGATCAAGGTTGAAGGCGTGGTTTATGAAGGCCGCTTCAGCGCGGCCTGAGAGCCAAGGCTGCCCCGGCCGAACGGGACGGTAGACCGGGGCAGCGGGCTCGGGACAGGCGGGGTGACGGTTCCTTCCAGGATGACCGCGCCGGGTGGCGCAGGCCCCTTGGTAACGCCTTGTCCCTAGCCTGGCCTTTCCGGCCGGTTCGGGGATAGTCCCTAGCCGACCAGCGAAGCTTCGATCGCGATACGGATCGCTTCGGAGGTGTGGGTGGCGCCCATCTTGGTCAGCATGTTGGCGCGGTGGATTTCGACCGTGCGCGGGCTGATCGAAAGCCGTTCGCCAATCAGGCGGTTGGACAGGCCATCGGCCACCCCTTCCAGCACCTCGCGCTCGCGCCGGGTCAGCTTCTGGACCCGGCTGCGTGCCCGCGCCTCACGCAAGCGCAGGCTGCCGATGCTGGCCGAGGCGCTTTGCGCCAGGTCGATCGCGGTCATGATCTTGGCGGTGTCGCAAGGCCATTCGACATAGTCGAGCGCCCCTTCCAGCACCGCCCGGACAACCCGGTCGGTCCCTGGACTTTCGGAGAAGGCGATCACCGGCAACCAGTTGCCGTATTCGGTCATGTGTTCGATCAGGGCGTGAACCGCCGCGCCCTCGTCCGCTACGAGGATCGCGCCCGAACGCGGCCAGCGGTGGCGGATTTCGGCAATGTCCTCGAACGGTTCGGCATGGATCCCGCTGCCCGCCAGCACGTGGCTGATGGCCGCGCGGCGGCGGACATTCGTGTCGATCAAGGCAATGCTGCGGCGTCGTTCCATCGGTGGGTCCCCTAGTGATTTCCGCCTAGGGAATTAGGCCGATGCCGCGCTGCTGCCGCATCAAGGTTAATCGGGTCTTGAGCCTTTGATTGCGGGAATACCCGTAGGCTGCGGCGTCAAACCGGCCATTCCGGGCACGCGCATTCGCTCCATTTTGGAGGCTATCCATGGCTGGTCCGGGCGAAAGCGGCGGCAATATCGGTCACGTCGCCGCGCAGCCGCTGCATCGCCCGCGGATCGAAGGCGATCACGTTGTCCAGCACCGTGCGCCGCGCGGCATCGAAGAAAGCGGTCAACGCCGCCGCGATCGGCATGGCGTGATCGATCCCCATCTGCAGCGCGGTCAGCGCGGCGAGCGCGCGGGTCAGGGCCTGGCTCTTGCGAGCGTTGTCGCCGCGACTGGCGGCATGGATCGCTGTGCCCAGCGCGGCGGCCAGCTGTTCGTGGCACAGCACCACCAGCTGGCGCGGATCGGCCCCGGCGATGCGGGCGTCGAAATCGACCCGGCGGTAGGCTTCGTGGGGAGAGCGCTGGACAAGCATCGGCCTAGTTCTTCTGCGCGTTCCACGCGGCGATCTGGTTCTGCAGGAAGGTCAGGGTCGATTTCGAAGCCGCAACCCGGCTGTCGGTCCCGGCGAACTGGGTGACCAGCCGGGTGCGCAGCTTTTCCTGCGCGTCGGCCAGCTTGCCCACCTGGTCGGCCAGGGTCTTTTTCTGCAGGGTCAGACGGGCCAGCGATCCGGCCAGGGTGCCGGGGTCGCTTGCCGCGGCGACCCGGCGGCTGATCTTGTCGAAACTGGCGTAGACCCCATAGAGGCCGTTGGTGAACATCGCCGCGCTGCCGGACGGAGAGGCCTTGAGCGTCGCGGCAAGGCGGTTGCCATCGAGCCGGAAGGTCCCGTCGCGGTTGGTGGCCAGGCCCAGGTCGGCCAGGGTGCGCGGCTCGCCGCTGGCGGCGTTCGGCATCACGATGCTGCTCGCCAGCTGGGAAAGCGAACGGCGCAGCGCCCGCGCTCCGCTGTCGCGGGCCAGATCGCCGGTGGCCGGTTCGGTATCCTTGCCCAGTTCGCCCGCCAGTTCGTTAAGCGCGGCAACCAGATCGTTCATGAAGGTGCCGACCGCACTGCCCGGATCGGAGAACCGCAGCGCGGTTGGCGCGCCGGGATTGGTTCCGGTCAGGGTCAGGCTGAGCCCGGGAACCAGATCGGAAATCCGGTTGGTTGCGCTGGTCATCGCCAGGCCGTCCAGCTTGAACGCCGCGTCGGCGGAGGCCGTCTTGAGCCGCGCGGCGTCTCCCGCCGGGTTCCAGGCCAGAGCGGCCAGGCCTTCCTCACCCGCCGTTTCGCTGGCCTCGACGGTAAAGGCGTTGGCCGCGCCTTCCGCGCCCTTTAGCATCAAGTAGGAACCGCCGGTCCCGCTGGCGACATAGGCGTTGACCCCGATGTTCGCGCCGTTGATCGCGCCCGCGACATCGGCCAGCGTCGCGCCACTGGGAATGACGACCGCCGCGCTTGCATGGGCCGGGCCCTCGGTGAAAGCCGTCCCGGCCAGAGTTCCAAAGCGGAAGGTCAGCGTGCCCGAGCCGGACATGGCGGCGGCCGAAACATAGGGCGGGCTGGCAAGCACCTGGCTGGCGGCGAGCGCCGTGACTTCGAGCGAATAGGAGCCTTTGCCGCTGACGGTCCCGCGCGAGACCGATGCGACCGCGCTGTTGCCGATCAGCGGCTGGCTCGACAGGTCGCCGGTGCGGACCCGGTCGCCGATCGAACTGGCGAGCTGGAGCATCGAGCTTTTGAGCGTGGACGCCGCGGAGATCTGCTTGTCGACGCTTTCGGCCTGGGCGGTGTTCCGGTCGATCTTGGCCGCGAACTGCGCGGCGGCAAGGTTCTGGGCCAGCGCCGCCATGTCGATCCCGCTGCCCGCGCCGAGCGCCGAGATGATCGAGGAGGTGGCAGAGGTGGTGGCCATGATGCCTAGAACGGCGCGGCGATGGCGGCCTTAAGGGGCCCTGGCAGGTCGCCCCTCGGCATCGAAGCGCAGCGCCGACGGGATCTCGATCGGCGGCAGGATCCGCGCTTCGCCGCGTTTCAGCGAGAACACATAGGCCAGCACCGCAGCGACCGCGGCATAGAGTTCTTCGCGGATCATCTGGTTTTCGCGCGTCGTGAAATAGACCGAGCGGGCCAGGGCCGGGGTCTCGATCAGCGGCACCTCCAGCTCGCGCGCCAGCTCGCGCATCGCCAGCGCCTTTTCGCCGCGGCCCTTGGCCAGCACGATCGGCGCACCGGCCTTGAGCGGATCATAGCCCATCGCCACCGAAAAGTGCGTCGGGTTGGTCAGTACAAACTGCGCTTCGCGCATCGCCTTGGCCACCGCGCCGCTGGCGTATTGGCGCTGGCGCTGGCGCTGGGCGGCCTTGCGTTCGGGCGAACCTTCGCTTTCCTTGTGTTCGTCGCGGACCTCCTGCTGGCTCATCCGCAGGCGCAGGAAGCGGCGCAGCCATTGCACCGGCCAATCGATCAGCGCGATCAGGACAAGGCCCCCGGACAGCGCGAACAGCAGCGTGACAAGCGAGTCCCAGCCGTGCTGCAGCGAACCGCCGAGCGAGTCTGCCCGGCCCAGTCCCAGCAGGTCGGCCAGGTTGCTGCGGGCCCAGCCATAGGCGATTCCGCCCAGGAGGGTGACCTTGAGGATCCCTTTGCCGACCTCGATCCAGCCCTGCGCGCCGAGCATGCGTTTCAGGCCCGACAGCGGATTGAGCCGCGAGCCCTTGGGCATCAGGTTGGAACCGACCCAGCGGCCGTCCGCCGCGCCAAGCTGGGTCGCGCTCACCGCCAGCATGACCGCCAGGCCAAGGGTGAGGAGCGGCGGGAACACCGCCCAGAGCAGGCCGATCAGCGCCCCGCCGGGGTTGAAATGCTCAACCGCGTTGCGGTCCCACGAAAGCCCGGCGCGCAAGGCGCCGATCAGACGTTCGTAAAGCCACGGCCCAGCAAACTTGAGCCAGGCCGCGCCGATAAGCACCGCCGTGGCGGTCGCCAGCTCGCGGCTGCGCAGCACATCGCCTTGACGGGCCGCTTCGCGCCGCCGTTTCTCGGTCGGGGCAAAGGTTTTTTCGCCGCTCATCGGGAAAGGATTGCTCCGGCCTGTTCGACCGCTTCTGCGCTCAGGTCAGAAAACTGGTCGGCATAGAGCGGAGCCACCGCGATGAGCGCGGCAAGGCCCGCCAGGATGCCCGCAGGCAGGCCCAGCGCGAACAGGTTGAGCGCGGGGGCGGAACGGCTCAGCACGCCGCTCGCCACCTGGACCAGCAGCAGCACCAGAGTCACCGGCAGGGCAATCGCCACCGCGGCGATAAACATCTGGCTGGCGAAACCGATCACTGTCCCAAGCTGCTGCGGCCCCAACCAGGCCGCGCCGGGCGGAAAGGCATGGTAGCTATCCACCACCAGTCGCAGCCAGGTGAGGTGCGCACCCAGGCCCAGGAACACCAGCGTCAGCATCACTGTGAAATATTGCCCCAGCACCGGGGAATGGGCGCCGTTGATCGGATCGGCGCTGGCCGCGATGCTCATCCCCATCGCCCCGCCGATCTGCTCGGCGGCGATCACCGGGGCGGCGAACGAAAGTTGCAAGACAAAGCCAAGCGCAAGACCGATCATCACTTCTCCGCCGATTGCCAGCACGCCGGTGACCGAAAACAGCGCGGGAGGAAGGGCTACCGGAATCCAGCCAGCGACCAGCACGGCGATCGCCCCGGTGATCGCGACCCGCAGCTGCACCGGGACCGCGGCGGCGGAAAAGAACGGCGCGGCAAGCAGGGCGGCGCCGATCCGGGTCATCAGGAACAGCAGCTTCCACAGCTCGGCTTCGACCGCACCGAACCCGAAATCGAGCGCCGTCACCGGCCCAGACCGGCAATCTGCGCGAAGATTTCCTGCGTGAAATCGCCGATCAGCGCAAACATCGAGGCGCCCATCACCACCAGAACCAGTGCGATCACGCCCAGCTTGGGGACGAAGGTCAGCGTCTGTTCGTTGACCGGGGTCGCGGCCTGGACGATCCCGACCACCAGGCCGACCGCCAGGCTGGCCAGCAGCACCGGCGCTGCGACCAACGCGGTGACCCACAGCATCCGGTCGACCAGCGAAAGCAGGGCGGCGGTTTCATCCATGGACCTGGATCCTGACACCGCGTGTGGGCTTCGACAGGCTCAGCCGGAGCGGACGTGGTGCAAATACTGCCTTTAGTTCTCGCTCAGGCTGAGCCTGTCGAAGCCCCATCGTTACAGCCCAATCCATCACCCGAAACTCGCCACCAGGCTGCCCATCAGCAGCGCCCAGCCATCGACCAGCACGAACAGCAAAAGCTTGAACGGCAGTGATACGATAGTCGGGCTCATCATCATCATCCCCAGGCTCATCAGCACCGAGGCGACCACCAGGTCGATCACCAGAAACGGCAGGAACAGCATGAAACCGATCTGGAACGCGGTCTTGAGCTCGCTGGTGACGAAGGCCGGCAGCAGGATTGAAAAGGGCACGTCCTGGCTGCGCGCAAACTTGGGCGCCTTGGCCATCCCTGCGAACATCTCAAGATCGTGCTTGCGGGTCTGGCGCACCATGAAGGCGTGGAATTCCTGCCCCCCGGCGGCGATCGCCTGTTCGGCGTTGATCGTCCCGGCGGAATAGGGGGTGATCGCACGGGCGTTCACCTGCTCCAGCGTCGGCCCCATGATGAACAGCGAGAGGAACAGGCTGAGCCCGATCAGCACCTGGTTGGGCGGGCTCTGCTGCAGCCCCAGCGCCTGGCGCAGGATCGACAGCACCACCAAGATCCGGGTGAAGCTGGTCATCATCAGCAGCAGACCCGGCAGGATCGTCAGCAGCCCCATGATCAACAGCAGCTGGAGCGACAGGGTCATTTCTTGCCCGCCGGTTCCGCCCGTCGCCCCGAAGGCGCGATCCAGCGCGCCGGGGATCGCGCTTTGCGCGTGGGCGAGGGTGGGGAGCAGCAGGGCTGGGAGGGTGAGCGGAAGGCGTTTCATTCCCCTGCCTCCCGCGCCGGGGCCTCGGCCAGACGGGTCAGCCCCTGGCGCGAGGCCGAAACCAGGATCTCCCGCCCGCGAAATTCGATCACCGCCAGCTTGAGCGTGGGCGAAAGCATGGTCGTCTCGACGATCCGCACGCTCTTTCCGCCTGCCGGGGCTGCGCCCAATCTGGCCTGCAGTTTCTGCGCCAGCTTGAGGCTGCCCCAGGCAAGGCCGCCGATCAGCGGCAGCAGGATGAACAGCTTGAGGATGTAGAACAGCATCAGGCCGCTCCTTCAGCTGCAGCCGCCGCGCCCGCCATCTCGACGATGCGCAGTCCGAAGCGGTTCCCATGCGCGACGATCTCGCCGCGGGCGATCAGCTTGCCGTTGACCATCACGTCGAGCAATTCGTCGGTCAGCCGGTCGAGCATGACCACACTGTCCTCGCCCAGCGCCAGAACGTCCTTCAGTTTCATCGCGGTGCAGCCAAGTTCGACCGAGAGGCGGACGTCTACCTCTTTCAGCAGGTCGAAACCGCGGGTGTGAATGGTCATCGGGGGCTTCCTTCAGGCAATCTGGGTGAGTTTGAGCGCGATGCAATCGTCGGCGTTTCCGACCGAGCCGCGCGCCAGCACGGCTCCGCCGATCGCCAGCGGCACGGCGCGCGCGACCGAGACCGGCAGCACCATGCCCGGTTCGAGCCTGGCCAGGACCGACAGCGGCATGCGCATATCGACCAGCGTGGCCGTCAGCGGCAGCGGCACATCGGCAAACGGCGCGGCAGCCGGATCGGCCGGACCGCGCGGCGCGGCAGCGGGTCCATCGCCGCCGCCAAGCAGCTTGGGCAAATGCGCAAGCGGCAGAGCCAGCAGCAGCTTCCAAGGCTTGCGGGTTCGTTCCGTCACTTCGACCCCCAGCACCGCAAGGCGCGCTCCGGCCGGGAAGGGAGCAAGCTCGGCCAGGCGATGATCGCGCTTTACCACCCGCAGCTCGTCCTGGCCCAGCGCCGCGCCCAGCGCGCGGGAAACCATCTGTTCAAGCCGCTGGATCATAAGCTGCGCCGACAGGGGGAAATGCTCTGGCAGCGGACCGGCCGCCTCGCCCTTGCCGCCAAAGGCGCGGTCGACCAGGCGCAGCGCGGCCTGACCGTCGATCGATGCGAGCAGCGAAACCCCCGGAGCGGCGGTTGCCAGCAGGCAGTTGGCGGCGAGCGGTCCGGCTTCGTCGATCAGGTCGGCCTCGCCTTTTTCGGCCGGGGGAGCAACGGCCACGGCCGGCGCGTCGCCGCCCAGCAGTCCGGCAAATTCGGGGGCAAGGCTGCGGGCAAAGCGATCGCCAACCCGCGCCAGCGCCGGGAGCAGGTCGGCCGGATCGGGGCCGCGGCGCAGCAGTTCCTGGCAGTGCTGCGCGGCGCGGCGTTCGGCCACGAAGGAATGCTGCGTGTTCACTGGACCAGGAAGCCCTTGAAATAGACCTGGTCGACCCCGCCAAACCCCTCGGTCTGGGTCAGCACCTGGTTGATCGCGCCTGTCAGCCGCTGGGCCAGACGCTGCTTGCCTTCGGGGGTGAAGGCCTCCTCTTCGGGGGTATCGGCCAGCACCACCAGCACCTGGCTGCGGATCGCCAGTTCGTGCTTCTTGAGCCACATCAGCACCCGTCCGTCGCGGCGGGTCGAACAGGCCAGGCTGATCTGGACCAGCGCGGTCGAATTCCGGAGGTTGGAGGTGAAGTCTTCGGAGAAGTTGTAATAGCTGGTCTTGTAGGCGCTGCCGCCTTCGCCCTCGACCTCGGCCGGGCCGCCGCCTTCGCCCTCTACGCCTTCTGTCTTAGGGGCATAGGGGTCTTCCTCGCCCTTCCTGACCAGCTTTGGGACGTCCTGCTCCTTCTTGTCCTCGGCATGATCGCCGCCGATCATCCCGGCGCGGACCGCCATGAAGGTTCCGCCGCCACCCGCGCCGACCAACACCAGGCCGATCAGCGTCTTGACCAGCAGGCCCTTGCCCTTCTTCTTGCGTTTCGGCTTGTCTTCGCCGTCTTTCTTGTCGCTCATCGGATTGGTCCCCTGTGATCGTGATCAGGCAAAGATGCCCGGGCGCTGGGCGGGGCGTTGCTGCTGCCCGCGCGGCGATGGATTGGCTCGCGGCTGGCCGTGGCCATCACGCTGGCCGTTGGACGCGCCGCGCGATTGGCCGCCGCCTGCCGGCGTACCGGTCTGCCCGGCGGCGCCATCGCTGCGGCTTTGTCCGAAGCTGGCCTCGGCACTTGCATTGACCGGCAAAACGGCTGGAGGTGCGGCGGCTGCGGCGCGGGCGAATTCGGGATCGGCGCTGCTCATCGCCACGCTCAACCCGGCCTCATCGGGCCGGAAGTGCAGCCGCACCGGCCCGAAATCGTGGTGCGCGACAGTGATCGAAACCGCCTGCGGCTGGACCGCATCGCGGGCGGCGGAAAGCCGGTCGATCAGCGCCGCGAAGTCGTGCGGACGGATTTGCGGTGCGGCCTGGATCGAAAGCGCAGGCGAAGTCGGGGCCGGGGCCGCGGAACCGGAAAGCGAAAGCGCGGCAGCGGGCTCGGTCGGACTATCGGGCGATGCGGCCTTGCCTTCGCCAGCCAGCTGCGGGGCGGCAGGCGAACGGGGCAGTGCAAGCGCGATCCGCACCTCTTCGGCAGGGCGCGTGAAAGCGGCTGCCGCGGGCTGGAGGGCGGCTTGGGGGGAAGGCAACGACACCGGCGTTTCCTTCCCCCCGGCCTGCGCATGGGAGAGACGTGCCGCTTGCGCGGAGGAGGGCGCATAAGTCAGCACTCGGGCGAGGAGAGGCGGCGCTGCACTATTCAATTGTCCCGAACCGGCAGCCCGATCCCGGAAAGCAGCCTGCTCGGGCTCGGCGGTAACCCGGGCGGCCGGATCCGGCAGAGCGGCGGTGCCATGGGCCGGGGTCGGCTGAACGGGCGCCGCAGCGGGGGCATCGGGGTTTTCCAAGGGTTCCTCGTTCGCTGCGGTCTTGGCTTCTGGCCTGGCCAGCGAACGCTCTTTCCTGGCCTGGGCGGGCATCGGCGCGGCGGGTCCGCCGGGTTTGATCGTCCCTGCCTGGGCGGGCGGCGGCGCAGACTGCAACGCCGGAAAGACCGGCGGCAAGATCTTGCCGGGGCTTGCCGGGGCCGTTGCCGCGGCGGCCACGTCCGGCAAGGCTGAGGAAGGCACCGCGGCATCGCCTTCAGGCACCGCGGCCTGGCCCTGCAAGGCCAGCAAAGCTCCGAAATCCGCGCCTTCGGCCCCTTCGCCAGCGGCTGGCCCTGCCGCATCGGCGGGCAGTGCAAGCGCGGGCAGGGACAGGCAGGCGGCGGGCTGGATCATCGCAGGGTCCTTTGCGAAAGCGTCTGCGGTGAACTATTCAAGGTCCGTGCCAACCGCGCGCCGCGCGCCAAGCGGCGGCATTTGCTGCCGCTGGCCGATCAATCGCTGGCCCGCGCGGACACGGTCCTCCACCGCGGCGCGGCGGCGTTCGGCAAGGGCAAGTTCCTGCTGCTTGCGATCGGCGACCAACCGGGCCTGATCGGCATCGCCCAGCGTGGTGGCGGAAATCCCGGTCAGGCCGGAAACGAAAGCGCCAAGCTGGTGCAGGTCCAGCCCGTCGGCCAGCGCGGTGCGGCTGCGGTAATCCTCGGCCAGTGCGCCGGTTCGTGCCGCCAGCGCTTCGAGCTGGGCCAGTGTGCCCTCGGCCTGCGCCGCCTCGCGCGCGGCAGCCTGCCTGGCCAGCGCGCGAACCTTTTCCAGCCGCTGCAACCGGCGCACCCGCCGGACTTCAGGCTGCATGGCCGAGCAGCTCGACCAAGGCAGCGACACTGGCTTCCAGATCCACTGTGCTGCGCGCATCCTGGCCCAGGAAGGCTGTCAGGGCCTGGTGCATGGTGATCGCGCGGTCGAGCTGGGGATCGGCCCCGGCGCGGTAGGCTCCCATCAGAACCAGGTCGCGGTTTGCTTCATAACTGGCTGTCAAGGCGCGAAATTCGCGGGCCAGGGCGTTGTGCGGCCCGGGCACGATATCGGCCATCACCCGGCTCAGCGATGCGGCGATGTCGATCGCCGGATACTGCCCGCGCTGGGCCAGTTCGCGGCTGAGAACGACGTGCCCGTCAAGGATCGAGCGCGCGGTATCGACCACCGGATCGTCCTGGCTGTCGCCATCGGCCAGCACGGTATAGAGCCCGGTGATCGAGCCGCCGCTGGCGGCCGAATTGCCCGCCCGCTCGACCAGTTTGGTGATCGTGGCGAGGGCGCTGGGGGGATAGCCGCGCGCCGCCCCGGGCTCGCCCAGCAACAAGGCAATCTCGCGCGCGGCGTGGGCCACGCGGGTCAGGCTGTCCAGGATCAGCAGCACCCGGCGTCCTTGGGCCCGGAACTGTTCGGCCAGGCTGGTCGCCAGCATTGCCCCGCGCAGGCGCAGGTTGGGCGCGTGGTCGGCCGGGACGGCGACCACCACGGTCTGCGCGCGCCTGGCGCCGGTCATGTGGCGTTCGACAAAGTCCGAAACCTCGCGGGCGCGCTCACCGATCAGGCCGACCACGACGATCTCGGCCTCCGCGCCGCTCGCCACCATGTCGAGCAGGACCGACTTGCCAACCCCCGATCCGGCCATGATCCCGATTCTCTGGCCCACACCGAAGGTGGTGAGCGCGTTGAGCGCGCGCACCCCGGTGTCGAAGGTCTGGCGCACCGGGCTGCGATCGAGCGCGCCGGTGCGCACGCCGCCCGCGGGCCAGGCCAGACGGGAATGGACCGGCTCGCCGCCGTCGATCGGATTGCCCTCGCCATCGACCGCGCGGCCAAGAAAGGCGGAGCCGACCGCAAGCATTCCGGGCCGCCCCGCGATCCTGACCCGCGCGCCGGGCCGCAGCATCACGGTATCGCCCAGCAGCATGGCCAGCGTGCGGCCGTTGCGAAATCCGATCACTTCGGCGGTGAGCGGCTGGGCCGCGCCGTGCGCGACCTTGCACAGGGCGCCAACCGGAGCGGACAGTCCGGACACTTCGAGCAGGCCCCCGTCGCAGGCGGTCAGCAGGCCGTAGCGCCCGGGGGAAAGGTCGATCCGTGCTTCGGCCAGGTCGTCCAGCAGGCTCAGCATTGGTTGAGGGCCTCGGCGATCGCGCGGCGCCAGTGGGCCGGGCCGTCCTCAACCCCGCCGCTCGCCGTCTCGATCCGCAGGGCGCCGCGTTCCAGCGTGGAATCTTCTTGTACTTCAAGTCCTTTGGGCAGGTCGCTGGCAATCAGCTGGAGGTCATCGGGGTGAAGCCGCAGCAGCTTGTCATCCTCGGCCCGCGCCAGCATCGCGGCGGCCCGGCCGATCCGCGCGGCGAGCGCATCGCGATCAAGCGCAAGCGGAGCGAGGGCCCCCTCGCACAGCGCCTGCACGGTCAGCAGCAGCTTTTGGCGCAGCAGCTCGGCCTGCTCGCCATCGAGCCGGGCCAGCGCCAGTTCGATCCGCCCGCGCGCCGTTCGTTCCGCTTCGGCGGCCGCTGCGGCGGTGGCACTGGCTTCGGCGAAACCGGCGGCATGGCCATCGTCCCAGGCCCGCGCAAGCGGATCGTCCGCCGCGGCCGGTTCAGGAACAGCGACAGGCACCGGGGCAAACCGCGGGTCGGACTGGAACCCAGACGAGGCGCCCAGCGCCGTCCAGGGCAGGCTAGACATATTCGTCGTCCCCGCCGCCAACCCCGAACTGGATCGTTCCTTCGGCGGCCAGGCGGCGGGCGACCCCGACGATCGCCTTTTGCGCCTCGATCACTTCGGCCATCTTGAGGCGACCGCGCGCGGCGATCTCGTCCTTGACCCCTTCGGCCGCGCGGCTTGACATGGCGCCGAAGAACAGTTCGCGTCGATCTTCGGAAATGCCCTTCAAGGCATTGATCAGAATATCGCTTTCTACTTCCCTGAGCAGCGCGCTCATCGCCTTGGCGTCAAGCGCGAAGAGGTGTTCGAACTTGAACATCTCGTTCTCGATCGACCTGGCCAGGGCTTTGTCGATCCGGTTTATCTCGGGCATGATCCGTTTCTCGGCGGCCTTGCCGGCATTGTTGATGATGTCGGCAGCCTGCCGCGCCCCGCCCATGGCCAGCGCGGCCTTGCCGTGGGTTTCACCGATCCGGCGCTCGAGCAGGGCTTCCAGCATGGTGAGGGCGTCGGCGGGAACCCGCTCCATCGTCGCGACCCGGTGCATCACCTGCGGCTGGACCTCGGCCGCGAGGGCGTGAAGTACCTGCGCGGCAACCTCGGCCTCCAACTGAACCAGCAGCACCGCAATCGCCTGGGGATGTTCGTCCCGGACCAGCGGGATCAGCGCCTGCGGGGTGAGCCAACGGGCAAGTTCGAGCGCCGGGCCTGCCCGTTCGCCTTCGAGCAGGATCCGCTGCATCATGCTGTCGGCCTTTACGTCGCCGACCGCGCGGATCATCACCCGGCGCACGTGTTCGTTGCGGCCGCGCGCGCTGATCCCGTGAGCCTGCGCACTGTCGACGAAGCCGGCAATCGCCTGGCTGATCTGGGCGGGGCTGATGTCGCCCAGCGCGCACATTCTTTCACCCAGCACCTTCAGCTCCTCGGGGCCGAGCTGGCTGAGGATCCCGGCCGCCTGCTCCTCTTCGAGCAGCATGATCATCACCGCGGCGCGTTCGGCATCGCCCAGACCGGGCAAGGCTGCCAGCGCGCTCACCGTGCGGCCTCCGCTGGCGCACCAAGCATCTGGCGCAGCGCCAGCAGCGCGTCCTCGGGCTTCTCCTCGACGATCCGCTGCGCCAGGCCAACCTGCTTGCCCAGCAGCGCGGCATCGGTGGCGGGCGGGGCAAGGGCAGCGGCGCTGCCTTCACCGCCTTCATCCGCTGCGCTGCCATCGCCCGGTTCGCGTTTCAGCGCGCGGATCAGCGGGCGCACCCCCAACAGCAGCACCAGCACCACCGCAATCAGCGCTGCAAGGCTGCGCACCGCCAGCGCGAACCACGGCGCTTCGTAGAACGGGATCCCTTCGTCGCTGATCGGCTCGAACGGACGGGCCATCACCTGCACCTGATCGCCGCGCTGCGGATCGGCGCCCATTGCGGTGGAAATCAGCGCCTTGATCTGGTCGATGTCGCCGGGCTTGGCCTTCTTCATGGCTTCCTGGCTGATCGCCACCGCAACCGAAATACGCTTGACCTTGCCCGGTGCGGAATTGGCGACCGAAACCTCGCGGCCCAATTCATAAGTGCGCGCGGTAGAGCTTTCGCCGCCCGTTGGCGCGGGTGAGGCGCTGGCGGCAGGCGCGGGGCCGCCCTGGGGCGGTCCGGGAGTGGCCTGGGTCGCGGGTGGGGGGGTGTTGGACAGTGCGCCGGGAATCCCGCCCGCCGCCCCCGGCTGTCCGCCGCTCTGCTGCGAGGCCTGCTGGGTCTCGCTGCGCACGGCCCCGTTCTTGTCATAGCTCTCGCGGGCCGAAGTTACCTCGTCCATGTCGAGTTCGACCTGGATCTCGCTGGTGAAATTCCCCGCGCCGAGCATCGGGGTAAGCAACTGATCGAGCTGGGCCCGCAGCTTGTCTTCAAGCCGGCCCTGCAGTTCGAGCCGGTCCGATCCGGCATTGGCGGGATCGGACAGCAGCCGCCCGTGCTGGTCAACCACCCGCACCGCATCGGGCGAAAGCCCGGGCACCGAGCCCGCGACCAGGTTGACGATCGCCGCGACCTGACCGTCGCCCAGCTTGCGGCCCTTGGCCATGCGGACCATGACCGAGGCGGTCGGCGGTGCGTCGTCGCGCACGAAGACCGAACGGTTGGCCTCGGCCAGGTGGACGCGGACGCTTTCCACCCCGTCGATTTCCTGGATGGTCAGCTGCATTTCGTGTTCGCGCGCGCTGCGCAGCCGCTCGCCTTCCAGCGTGCGGCTGGCGCCCAGTGGCAGGCTGTCGAGGCTGGAAACCGGATCGGGCGCGGCCAGCGCTCCGTCCGAGGCGACCAGCATCCGCGCCTTGTAAAGATCGTCCTCGCCCACGGTCAGCGTGCCGGTATCGGGGTTGATTGCATAGGTTATCCCGGCCTTGTCGAGGCTTTGCGCGACGCTGGCGCGTTCGCTGTCGCCAAGTTCGGAATAGAGCACTCGCTGCGGCGCCGGGGCGAGCGCGGCCCAGGCCAGCCCGGCCCCGCCGATAGCGGCAAGGCCCAGGAACCACGGCAGGACCCGCCGAACCGCGGGCTGGGCGGTCAGGCCGCGCAGGCGCTGCAAGGCATTGCCCGTGTTGGCGGGCAGGGCGGGCGGAGAGAGGGCAAGCTCACTCATTCATCACACTCCCATCCGCATGATATCCTGGTAGGCGGAGAGCAGCCGGTTGCGGACCTGCAGGGTCGCTTCGAACGCGACCCCGGCCTCCTGCCGGGCCAGCATGACCTTGGCCACGTCGGTTACCTCACCGCGTTCGTAGGCGGAGGACAGGTCCTCGGCCCGGTTCTGGGTGGCCGAAACGCCGTCCAGCGCGGTCTTGAGCGCATCGGTGAAGCCGCCCGCCGGACTGGCCGGGCCTTCTGTGCCTTGCGGGGCCTGCGCGGCGCTGTGGACGTCCTTGAGCAGGTTGCTGCGATCGAGGATCTGCTGGCGCATCGCCAGGATCTGCTGGATCCCGCCCGCGCCGCCGCCAATGCCGTTCACGCCGCTCATCGCCGGGCTCCGGCAACTGCCAGACCGGCCTCACGGAAGGCGGCGAGGCGGTAGCGCAGGGTCCGTTCGGAGATCCCGAGCGCGCGGGCGGCCTCGATCCGGCTGCCGCCGCAGGCGTCAAGCGTCTGCATGATCGCCTTGGCCTCGCTGATCTGGACGATGTTGGAGAGGCGCCGGGTGCCGGCTTCGGGCAGCCGCGTGCCGCTTTCGGGCACCAGCCGCGCGGGCTGGTCGAACACGATGTGATCGGCCGTGATCTCACCCGCGCCATCGGCCAGCAGCAGCGCGCGGCGCATCACGTTTTCCAGTTCGCGGACGTTGCCGGGCCAACCATGGAGCCCCAGCACGGCCAGCGCCGCGTCCGAGATCCACGGCAGCGGGCGGCCCGGTGCGGCATGGCGCAGCACCAGCGCGAAAGCCAGCGGGGCGATGTCCTCGTGCCGTTCGCGCAGCGGGCGCAGCGCCAGGGGGAAGACGTTGAGGCGGTAATAGAGGTCGGCGCGAAAACGGCCTTCGGCGACTTCGGTGGGCAGATCGCGGTTGGCGCAGGCGATTACCCGGACGTCAACCTTGATCGCCTGGGTCGATCCGATCGGAACCACCTCGCCCTCCTGCAGCGCGCGCAGCAGCTTGGCCTGGAGCGAAAGCGGCATCTCGGCGATTTCGTCGAGCAGCAGGGTCCCGCCATCGGCGGCGCGGAAGAAGCCTTCGTTGGCCTCGCTCGCCCCGGTGAAGGCGCCCTTGCGGTGCCCGAACAGCAGCGCTTCGAGCATGGTCTCGGGCATGGCAGCGCAGTTGACCGCGACGAAGGGCCTGTTCTTGCGGGGGCTGCGGGCGTGGATGAATCGGCTCAGCACTTCCTTGCCGGTGCCGGTCGGGCCGTTGATCAGAACGGGAATCTCGCTTGCGGCGAGCCGGTCGGCCAAGGCCAGGATCGAGAGCGTTTCGGGATCGGCGGCAATCGGCATGCCCGGCTGGGTCAGCGCCGCGATCAGCGCGGCCAGCGGCGCGTCGGCGGCGGCATCGCGGTAGGTCAGGGTGAAATGCCCGCGCTGTCCGTCGCGGCGCAGCGCGCTCCGGGTGCCGCGCTCAAGCTGGACACTGGGTCCCGGGCCCGGCCCCGCCGCCTCTCCCAGGCCGCGCAGAGTGACGGTGCCCGCGGCCCCCGTCGATCCAAGGATCGCCGCGGCGCGCTGCACCAGCGGCGCGTGATTTTTCGCCACGCTGTCGCTCGCAACCAGTCCAGTCATCGAAAAGCCCCCTTCGGATTAACCATCCTTCGTGAAGGCCTTGTGCGCGTGTAACGTCGAAAGGTTCGGTAATTTAAGGGCAGGGGCATACCCCTAGGTCCGCGCTGCCCGGGGGCCAGTCCTGTGCGCCGGCCGACCCTTAACTTTCCCGCGCTCTCGCCGCTCTAGGCCGTGGCAACCGGGCCGGATGGTCCGACACGGTTTGCGTTATCGGGACTATTCACGGGAGTAACCAATGTCTGTCATCAACACCAACATCAGCGCGATCCGCGCCGCCAATGCTTCCAACAGCGCCAGCAAGATGCTTGGCACCGCGATGGAGCGCCTGTCGACCGGCAAGCGCCTCAACAGCGCCAAGGATGACGCCGCCGGCCTGGCCATCGCCACCAGCATGACCGCGCAGGTTCGCGGCATGAACCAGGGTATCCGCAATTCGAACGACGGCATCGCGCTGGCCCAGACCGCCGAAGGTTCGCTCAGCGAAGTCACCAACATGCTGCAGCGCGTGCGTGAATTGGCCGTGCAGTCGGCTTCGGGCACCTACCAGGACGCGACCGACCGCACCTACATGCAGACCGAAGTCGATCAGCTGACCGCGCAGATCGGCCAGGTCATCACCAACACCAAGTTCAACGGCGTTGCGCTGTTCGATGGTTCGACCGCTGCGGTCACGGTCCAGACCGGCGCCAACGGCAGCGATACGGTTGACCTTACCATGGCCGATCTGACCACGCTTACCGCCAACGGCGGCGCCGCGGGTTCCTATGACGTTTCGACCGCGACGGCGGCCAATACCGTGCTGACCACGCTCGACACCGAACTCGATTCGATCTCGAGCGCCCGCGCGGGCCTGGGTGCCGGGCAGAACCGGCTTGAATCGGTGGTCAACAACCTGACCAACAACGTCACCAATCTGTCCGACGCGCGCAGCCGGATCGAGGACGCCGACTATTCGTCCGAAACGACCGCGATGGCCAAGGCCCAGATCCTCTCGCAGGCATCGACCGCGATGATCGCCCAGGCCAACCAGAGCCAGCAGAACGTCCTGTCGCTGCTGCGCTAAGCGAAAACCTACTGCCCGCTTGCCTGTCCCTTCCAGGCATGAGGCCCGGCGGTTTCCCCGACCGCCGGGCCAATCGGCTTTGGCGCTTCGCAGCCGCTTCATCGCGGCGCCGAATGGTGCCATAGCCTTCCCGGGCAAGTCAGGGAGAGACCATGTCACGCTATGTCGGCGCGATCGATCAGGGAACCACCAGCACGCGTTTCATCCTGTTCGATGAGGGCGGGGCGATTGTTTCGGTGGCCCAGACCGAACACCGGCAGATCATGCCCCGGCCCGGCTGGGTCGAGCATGACGCGGCCGAGATCTGGGTTAGCACCCGCGAGGTAATCGGTGCGGCGCTGGCCCGAGCAGGCATCACCGCGCGCGACCTGGCCGCGGTCGGCATCACCAACCAGCGCGAAACGACGCTGCTGTGGGACCGGGCGACCGGCGAACCGGTTCACAACGCCCTGGTCTGGATGGATACCCGCACCGACCAGCTGGTCGCGCGCTTCAGCGCCGAGGGCGGGCAAGACCGTCTTCGCGGACAGACCGGCCTGCCGCTGGCCACCTATTTCTCCGGCCTCAAGCTGGCCTGGTTGCTCGATAAAGTGCCCGGGGCGCGAAAACGCGCCGAGGCGGGCGAGCTGTTGTTCGGCACGATCGACAGCTGGCTCGCCTGGAACCTGACCGGGCTGCACATCACCGACGTGACCAACGCCTCGCGCACCCAGCTGATGAACCTTGAGACGCTCGACTGGGATCAGGGAATTCTCGACCTGTTCGGCATTCCGCGCGCCTGCCTGCCGCAGATCCGTTCGTCGAGCGAGGTCTACGGCATCTGCACCGGGCTGCTCGACGGGGTGCCGCTGGCCGGGATCCTGGGGGATCAGCAGGCCGCGTTGTTCGGTCAGGCCTGTCTTTCGCCGGGCGAGGCAAAGAACACCTATGGCACCGGCTGCTTCATGCTGATGAACACCGGGGATCGGCCGTTTCCATCGACGCGCGGACTTCTCACGACGCTGGGTTACAAGCTGGGCGATGCCCCGGCGGTCTATGCGCTGGAAGGTTCGATCTCGATCGCGGGGGCGCTGGTCCAGTGGCTGCGCGACAACCTGGGCCTGATCGCCGACGCGGCCGAGATCGAGGCGCTGGCCGCCAGCGTTCCGGACAACGGCGATGTCTATTTCGTTCCCGCTTTTTCCGGGCTCTATGCCCCGCACTGGGATGCCAGCGTGCGCGGCGTGATCGCCGGGCTAACGCGGTTCGCGGGCAAGGGCCACCTGGCCCGCGCGGTGCTTGAAGCGACCGCGTTCCAGACCCGCGAAGTGCTCGACGCGATGACTGCGGATTCGGGCGTAGCGATCACCGAGCTGCGCTGCGACGGCGGAATGGTGGTCAACGAGCTGTTGATGCAGTTCCAGGCCGACATTCTCGGTGTGCCGGTGGTTCGCCCGAAAGTGATCGAAACCACCGCGCTTGGCGCCGCCTATGCCGCCGGGCTGGCCACCGGGTTCTGGCAATCGACCGACCAGATCAGGAACAATTGGGGCGAAGACAAGCGCTGGCAGCCCGCGATGGCTGAAGATCGCAGAGCAGCGCTATACGCCCGCTGGAACAAGGCCGTAGCGCGCAGCCGGGACTGGGTGGACTAGTCCAGGTCCAACGCGTTGCCATTTTGGGATCCAGGCCCAGATTTTGCCGGTCACCGCATCAACAGGATCGAGATCCGCCGGTTCCTTGGGTCTTCCGGCTTGTCACGGATCAGGGGTTCGCGGTCTGCCACGCCTTCGATCTTGCGGAAACGGGGTTCGGCGATGCCGTGGCGCAACAGTTGCTGACGGGTGGCCTCGGCCCGTCCGGCGGAGAGCGACCAGTTGTTCGCGCCCGCGCCGCCATTCCACGGCAGGGCATCGGTATGGCCGCGGATCGAAACGCCGCCCACTTCCTGGCCGAGCAGATCGCCGATCGCATCGAGCAAGCTTGCCGCATCCGGGGTGAGGACCGTGGTGCCAAGCTGGAACATCGAGAAGTCAGCATCGTCGACCAGATCGATGCGGATGCCTTCGCTGGTATCGATCAGCCGGACTTGCTTGGCCAGCCGCGCCAGCTTTGCGCTGGCGGCAAGTTTTGCCGCGAGGTGTTGCTGCATCGACTGGACCTTCTTGACCCGCTCGGCGCCCTCCTTGGGGCCGCCGGTTGTGTCGCGCGGGATGGTCATCGATTTCGTGCCGGTCTGCCCGGCACGGTTGGGGTAGTTGTCGGCATCGGTGATCGAGCTGCCGCCAAGCATGCCGTTGGACCCGGCGCTGCCTTCCTTCAGTTTGACCAGCGTCGGGGTGAAATAGTCGGCGATGCCCTTGCGCTGCTTTTCGGTGGTCGCACCCAGCAGCCAGAGCAGCAGGAAGAACGCCATCATCGCGGTCACGAAGTCTGCATAGGCCACCTTCCATGCCCCGCCGTGGTGCCCGGCGGCGACCACCGTGACCTTCTTGACGATGATCGGCGGGGGCGGCGGCTCGTTCTTGCCGCGTTTGGGTTTTTCGGCGGCCATGGCTTAACGCCCCCGCAGCGCGTCGAGCAGCTCGGACAGGCCAGGGCGAAATTCGTGACCCAGGCCGGAACGGGCGCTTTCCACCACCAGCGGCTGGGGCCAGCCGTGCAGGGACGCGATGATCACCTGTTTGACCGCGTGGAAGATCTGCTCATCGGCCTCGATCACCTGCTTGAGCCGCCCGGCCATCGGCGCGACCATGCCATAGGCCAGCAGCACCCCCATGAAGGTCCCGACCAGCGCGGAGCCGATCATCCCGCCCAGGATCGATGGCGGCTTGTCGATCGAGCCCATGGTCTTGACCACGCCCAGCACCGCCGCGACGATGCCGAGCGCGGGCAGCGCGTCTGCCAGGTTCTGCAGCGCATGTTGCGGCTCGTGGAACTCGTGGAAATGCTGTTTCATCGCGTTGTCCATCACCTCCTCAACCGCGTGAACCTCCAGCGTGCCCGAGGAAACCACGATCAGGGTAAGCGTATCGCAGATCAGCGCGATCAGCGCCTTGTTGGCGAGCAGCCGCGGAAATTCGGCGAAGATCGCCGAATTCGCCGGTTCGGTGACATGGCTTTCCAACGCCACCGGGCCTTCGGCGCGCAGCAGCTTCATCAGTTTGGTGGTCAGGATGATCGCTTCGATATGATCCTGCCTGGTGTGCCTGGGCCCCTTGAACACCTTTGCGAAGCCGCCGCCCAGCGCCTTGAGTCCATGCAGGTTGTTGCCGGTCACCAGCGCGCCTGCGGCGGCTCCGCAGATGATCAGCATTTCGTGCGGAATCGCCTCCATCACCGGGCCAAGCGCGCCGCCGGTCACGGCAAAGCCGCCGAACACCATGACGATAAGGATGACGATGCCGATTGCGGCGTACATGCGAAACTACCCCCCTGGAAACGTAAGTGTGCGCCGGATCAGCGCAGGAATTCGAACAGGCTCAGCGCGGACAATTTGGCGAAACTGGCCTGGCTTGCCTCGAGCACGGTCATGGTCTGTTGCAGCTTGGACACCGCTTCGGCCAGATTGGTGCCGCCGACCTGGCTCTCCTCGCTCGCGCGCAGCTCGCCCATCTGGGTGCGGCGTTCGGTGTTGAGGTCGATCCAGTTGAGGCGGGCTCCGATCACGGTCTGCTGGGTGGTGATCGTCTCGAGCCCGGTATCGAGCGAGGCCATGGCATCGCGCGCCGCCTGGGCCGGATCGGCCGCGGCGCCGCCCAGGGCATCGGCCAGCCCCTTGACCACGGCGAACAGGTTGGTCGAACCGAAGTTCAGGAACTGCGGCCCGGTCAGCCCGCGGGTCACGCTCTGCCCGTCGCCCAGCGGCAGTTCGCTGGCCACGGCGGTCCCGGCATAGACCGGGTTGCCGCTCGCATCGAAGCTATAGGCATCGCCCGGGCTATCCCCGCCGAACAGCGCGTGTCCGGCGCTGTCGCGGGTGTTGGCGAGGCGGATCAGTTCACCCGAAATCTGCTGCAATTCGGTGGCGATCCCGGTGCGCTGGCCGCTGGTCAGCACGCCGTTGGCGGCCTGGGTCGCCAGTTCCTGCACCCGGATCACCGAATCCGCAAAGCTCTGCAAGGCGCTGTCGGTCAGCGACAGGTCGGAAGCGGCGCGCGCCGCAATCGCAGTGTCGACCGCCGCGAAGGCATCGGCCCGGCCCAGGCTGCGCAGCCGCGACGAGGCCACCGGATCATCGGAGGAGCGGCCCAGCTTCTGGCCTGATCCGATCGCCGCCTGCAAGGCATCGGCGCGGGCCCGCAAGGCGCTCTGGTCCAGGTTGAAGCGATCATAGAAAGCGCTCGTGCTGACGTTGGTCATGGCTTCTGCTCCTATCGGATCGCCAGCAGGGTATCGAACAGGGTCGAGGCGACCTGGATCGCCTTGCCGCTGGCCTGGAAGGCCTGCTGGTACTTGACCAGGTTGACCGCCTCTTCATCGAGATTGACCCCGGCCTGCTGGTCGAGCGCCAGCTTCGCCGCTCCGGCAATCGCCTCAAGCGCGTCGCTGGTGGTCTTGCGGCCCTGCGCGGCGCTGGAAACCCCGAACAGCAGGGCATCGGCCTGGCCGGAAATGTCCGCCCCGGCCAGGGCCGAGCGCAGGGCATTAAGCCCCGCCGGATCGCGGCTGGCCGCCGGAGCGCCCGACGGGGCGGTGGCAACTTGTGCCCCTGATGTCAGGGATACGGCCAGAGTCGCGGCGGTCGTTCCGGAAAACAGCGGCTGGCCGGGGCTGCCATCAAGCGCGGTGCCAGCGCCTTGCGCGCCGTTAGCCGCAGCGGCCAGTGCAGCGGCGATGCCGTCCAGTTGGACCCGGCTGTCGCGGACCAGCACGAGGCCCTGGGCCTGTCCGGCCAGTGACCCCGCGGAAAGCGTGACCGCGCCTGCGCCGTTGGTGAAGCTGAGCGTGCCGTCGGCGGCGGTAGTCAGGGTCAGGGGGTCAGTATTGCCACCGCTGACCAGCAGCGGGCCGCCGCCCCCGCCAATCCGGACCTGCACGGTCTGGTCCTGACCAAAGGTGGTGGCGATATCGCCATAGCCGGAAATCTGCCCGAGCAGCCCGTCGCGCTGGTCGAGCAGCAGCACATGGTCGGCGGTACCGGGGGTCGAGCGGGCGATTTGCAGGTTGGTTCGGGCCAGTTCCCCGGCGAGGCGGTTGACCTGCGCGGCGCCATCGGTGGCAGAGAAGCTCAGCCCGCTGGCAACGGTGGTCAGTCCCTGTTCGGCCAGGTTAAAGGTCCGCGCCAGGGTGCGCGCCTGTTCCAGCGCGGCGGTGCGCAGCGAGGGATCGACCGGATCGGTCGTCAACCGCTGGAGCGACTCTTCAAAGCCGGTCTGGGCCGCGAACAGTCCGGAGTTTTCCAGCGCTGCCTCGACGTTCTGGTAAGCCGACAGCTCGGTCCCGGCGCGCGCGGCATCGGCCCCGGTGCGGCGCACCTCGGCCTGGCGAAAGGCATCGGCGTTGCGCGCCAGGCCGATCACCCGCACGCCCGAGAACGACAGGTCACCGACCTGCCCGAAGGCGCTGGCGCTGGCGAGCTCGCTCAGCTGGACCGAGCGGCGGACATAGCCGCTGGTCCCGGCGTTGGCGATGTTCTGCGCGGTCACATCCAGTGCGACCCGCGCGGCGCGGACCCCGGATGCGGCGATGGTGAGGAGGTCGGTAGCCATGGGTTAAGCCTTTCCCGACGTCGCGCCAGAGCCTTCGACAGGCTCAGGCTGAGCGGGGCTGGGCTTTGCCCCCTGATCCGCTCGGGCTGAGCCTGTCGAAGCCCCCAAGCCAGGCTGTGCGGCCAGCTGCCGCTTGATCATCGCCGCCAGCCCGAAGGCCCCGCTTTGCGAGGCGGCATCGGCAAAGTGCTCGTCCTGCATCGTGCGGAAGGTGTCCATGCCTTCACTGCCCAGCAGAGGTTCGCCGAAATCGGCCTTGCGCGCGGCGCTGAGCATCTGGCGCAGGAAGATCGCCTCGAACTGCCGGGCAGCCTGGGCGAGCTGCTCGCGCTGCGTGCCGTGGCTGGCCTTCAGGCTGCCTGCGGCAAGCAAGGGGGAGGACACCGGGTTCACAGCACCACCATTTCGGCCTTGAGCGCGCCGGCTTCCTTGAGCGCCTCGAGGATCGCGACCAGATCGGGCGGGGAAACGCCCAGCAGGTTGAGCGCATCGACCAGCTTGGCCAGGCTCGCGCCGGGTTTGAAATGGACCACCCGCTCGCCTTCCTGGGTTGCGCTGAGTTTGGAATCCTCCTGCACCGCGGTCTGGCCGCGGCTGAACGGCGCGGGCTGGATAACCTGCGGGCTTTCGTCGACCCGCACGGTCAGTTTTCCGTGGCTGATCGCCGCCGGATAGAGCCGCACTGCCGAGTTGATCACCACGGTCCCGGTGCGCGAATTGACCACCACGCGCGCGGCGGCTTCGGCCGGGGTGACGTCAAGCATCTCGATCGCCGCCATCTGGCTGGCGCGGGCATCGGGTTCGGCCGGCAGGCGCAGCGACAGGGTGATGCCGTCGACGATGGTGGCGCTCCCCGGCCAGCGCGCGTTGACCGCATCGCGGACCCGCGTCGCGGTCAGGAAATCGGCCTGGTTTAGGTTCCAGCGCAGGCTTTCGCCCGTGTCGTACCCGGTCGCCACGGTGCGCTCGACGCTCGCCCCGTCGGCGATCCGGCCGACTGTGGGGACGTTGACGGTCAGCTTCGATCCGTCCGCGCCCGATACGCCCAGCCCTCCGACCGCCAGATTGCCCTGGGCGATCGCGTAGACCTGCCCATCCGCGCCATAGAGCGGCGCCATGATCAGCGCCCCGCCGCGCAAGCTTTTGGCCTTGCCGATCGCCGAAACGGTCACGTCGATCCGCTGGCCCGGCTTGGAAAAGGCGGGCAGTTCGGCGGTGATCATTACCGCTGCGGCGTTCTTGAGCGCCGGGTTGACGCCGGGCGGTAGCTGCACGCCCACCCGCCCGGAAACGCCGTGCATCGCCTGGGTCAGGTACTCAAGGCTGTCGTCGCCTGTGCCCGCAAGGCCGACGACGATCCCGTAGCCGGTCAGCTGGTTGGTGCGAACGCCCTGGAACGCGCCCAGATCGCGGACCCGCTCGGCATGGGCTGGAGAAGCCAGGGTGCTCAGCGCGCAAAGCAAGCTGAACCACAGATTCCCCTTCCATTTATGGGAGGGGTTGGGGGAGGGCGTGTTGTCTTTGAAGGCGCGGCGTTTGGGGTTGGCAAACAGGCCCTCCCCCAGCCCCTCCCGCAGGCGGGAGGGGGGAGTGTAGGCGATCGCCTTCGGGATCGAGAATTTCATCTTCATCCCCCTCAAAACGGACTGATCAGGTTGAAGAACCGGGACAGCCAGCCTTCACGGCTGGCGCGGCTGACCGGGCCATTGCCGGTATATTCGATCCGTGCGTCGGCGACCCGGGTCGAGGCGATGCGGTTGTCCGAATCGATATCGGCCAGGCGCACGATCCCCGAAAGCTGGATCCATTCCTGTCCCTGGCTCAGCATCAGGCGCTTTTCCCCGCGGATGAGGGCAGTGCCATTGGGCCGCACCTCGACGATGGTGACCGAAACCTCGCCGCTGAGCGTGCTCGACTGCGAGGCGTTTCCGTCTCCCTTGAACGACGCGGTGCCGCTGGCGTTAAGGCTGGTGGGCTTGATGAAGCTGAGCGGCCCGGTCGCGGGCGGGGTCACGCCGAAGCTGCCGCCCTTCTGGGTCTTCGATCCGGCGGCCTTCGAAGTGGTGGTGGTTTCAACCAGCACCACCGTCACCGGATCGCCGACCCGGGCGGCGCGGTGCCCCTGGTAGAGCGCGGCATAGCCCTCGGCGGCGTTGAAGATCGCCCCGTCGGCGGCGCGCGGCGCGGGCGGGGGCGCGGGCAGGGCGGGTTCGAACCCGGATTTGGGCTTGGGTCCGGCGTGGACAGGGGACGCGCACGCCAGCGCGCACAGCAAGCTGATCCACACTCTCCCCTCCCATGTATGGGAGGGGCTGGGGGAGGGCTTGTTTCTCCTGGCGATGCTGGCGTCAGAGGCGGCCAACAGGCCCTCCCCCAACCCCTCCCGCAAACGGGAGGGGAGTTCGTTGACGATGGCCTCCGGCATCGGTGTCATCCTCCTCCTCACAGCGTCTGGTTCGCGTTGCGGAGCATTTCGTCGACCGAGGAGATCATCTTGGAATTGATCTCGTAAGCGCGCTGGCATTCGATCATGTCGACCAGTTCCTCGACCACGTTGACGTTCGAGCTTTCCAGCATCCCCTGGCGGATCGAACCGCGCACCCCGTCGCCCGCCGCGCCGACCTGGACCGGGCCGCTCGCCGCGGTCTCGGCCAGGAAGTTGTCGCCCAGCGCCTGAAGGCCCGCCGGGTTGGCAAAGCTGGCCACGGTGATCTGCCCGATTTCGGTCGGGGTCGAGCTGGCCCCGGTGGTGACCGAAACGGTCCCATCCGGCCCGACCGTGATCGAAGCGGCGTCCTCAGGGATGGCGATCGCGGGCTGCACCGCATAGCCCTGCGCGGTGACCAGTTGGCCCTCGGCCGAACGGCTGAAGTTCCCGGCGCGGGTGTAGCCCAGCTTGCCGCCGGGCATCTGCACCTGAAAATAGCCCTCGCCGTCGAGCGCCATGTCGAGCGAATTGCCGGTGGTGTTCAGCGTGCCCTGGGTGGTGATCGCTGTGGTCGATTGCACCTGGACCCCGGTGCCGAGGTTGAGCCCGGTGGCGTACTGCGTCTCGTTCGAGCTTTGCTGCCCGGCGATCCGGTTCTCCTGGTAGGCCAGGGTGGCGAAATTGGCGCGGTCGCGCTTGTACCCGGTGGTGCCGATATTGGCGAGGTTGTTGGCGATCACGCGCATCCGCGCGTCCTGGGCCTCGAGCCCGGTGCGGGCGACATGCAGGGCGGAAGTGGGCATCTCTCGGTTCCTTCTTGGTTCAGGACAGGCGCATCAGGCTGGCGCCGCCTTCATCGAGTTCCTTGGCCTGGGCGACGCATTTGGTGCGCATGTCGAACAGGCGTTGGGCTTCGACCATTTCGACCAGCACTTCGGCCGGTTTGACGTTCGATTGTTCCAGCGCGGCGGGGGTGACGCGGGCTTCGGCATCGCTGGGAAGGACCCCGCCGCCATAGACCCGGAACAGGCCGTCGAGCCCTTTCTCGATCCGGGTGCCGCGCCACGCGGCCAGCTTGATCTGGCCGACCGGCTGGGCGGGCGTTTCGGGTGTGGCCGGATTGGCGGCCAGCACCGCGCCGTCGGCGCCGATCGAGATCGTGCTGCCAGGGGGCACGGTAATCGGGCCGCTTTCGCCCAGCACCGCAAATCCCTCACCGTTGGTGAGGAGCCCGGTGGGGGAAACCTGCAAGTCGCCCCGGCGGGTATAGGCTTCGCTGCCGTCGGGCGCCTGGACCGCCATCAGCGCCTCGCCCTGCAGGGCAATGTCGAGCGGGCGGCCGGTCTGGACCAGCGCGCCCGGATCCATCTGCGCGCCATAGACCGAGGCATCGGCCATCGATCGCGCCTGGATGCTCGGCCCTACCAGGGTCATCGGGGTCTGGGCCATGACTTCGGCGCGAAACCCGACCGTCTGCGCGTTGGCCATGTTGCTGGCGATCATTCGCTGCCGCGCCATCGAGGCGTTCATGCCGGTCACCGCGGTCCAGATCAGACGGTCCATGGGTCAGCCTCAAGTCCGCAGGTTGATCACGGTCTGCGACAGCTGGGTGGCTGTATCGATCGCCTTGGCGTTGGCCTGGAAATAGCGCTGGGCGGTGATCAGCCCGACCATTTCCTCGGCAATGTCGACGTTCGATTGTTCGAGGCTGCCCGACATGATGTTGCCGAACCGCGCCGCGCCGGGCTGGTTGTAGCTGGCTGCCCCGGAAATCCCGGTTGCCTGCCAGTTCTGGTTGCCGACCTGGAGCAGCCCGGTCGGCGCGACGAAGGCGCCCAGCGCAACCTTGCCGACCGACTGCGTGCTGCCGTCGGCGTAGGAGGCGACGACCGAACCATCGACCTTGACGATCACCCCGACGAAATCCGATCCTGCGCCGTTGGTCAGCGGGATCGTGGCGTCCTGCGGGGTCAACGCGGTGACATTGCCCGCGGCATCGACCGGCAGAACCTGCAAGCGGTCACCGCTGGCATCGGTGATGTAGCCCGCCCCATCGAGGCTGAAATTGCCGTTGCGGGTGTAAAAGGTCTTGCCGGTGATCGGGTTGACCTTGGTGAAAAAGCCTTCGCCGTCGATCGCCAGGTCCAGCGCCGCGCCGGTCTGCTGGACCGGGCCGAGCGAAAAATTCTGGTCGATCGACTGGACGGTCGATCCGATCCCCTTGACCAGCTTGGGGTTGGTCGAGGCCGAACTGGAAACGATATCGGCAAAGTTGATCCGGCTTTTCTTGAAGCCGGTGGTCTCGGCGTTGGCCAGATTGTTGGCGATGACCGACAGCTCGGTCTGCGCGTTCTTGAGGCCGTTGAGCGAGGTGTAGAACGACATGGGCCTTCTCCTTAGGCGGCGGTCTGGGGTTTCTGCGCGGCGATCAGCGCGTCGAGCTGGGCGGACATGGCTTTCAGCGTCGAGTTGACGTTCTCGATCCCCGACAGCGAGGAGAACTGCGCCATCTGCGCGATCATCTCCTTGTTATCGACCGGATCGGTCGGGTCCTGCAGCATCATCTGCGTGGTCATCAGGCGGATGAAGTCGGACTGGCCGAGGGTCTGGACGGCGGGTTTGGCGGAATTGGCCGTGGTGGCCGTAGAGGTTATTGAATTTACGGTCATTTTTCCTCCCGGTTACTTCATGCGCAGCGTATCGAGCATCAGCTGCTTGGCGGTGGACAGGGCCTCGACCAGGTTCTGGTACTGGCGCGAGGCGTCGAGCATCTCGACCATCTCGGCATTCTCATCGACCGGGGCTGTCCAGACGTTGCCGTCCGCATCGGCCAGCGGGTGGTTGGGCTGGTACTGCTTGATCGGCGCGGCGGCGGAGCGCTGGGTTCCGGCCACATCGACGGTCGAAAGCCCGCTGGCGCGGTCGTACTGCTCGGCAAACACCGGGCGGATCGGGCGATAGGCCTCGGCCTCGGTTCCGGTTACCGAACCGGCGTTGGCAAGGTTCGATGCGGCCGCGTTCATCCGCACCAGCTGCGCGGACATGGCGCGCTGGGCCAGGCCGAACAGGCTCAGTCCCATCGTCAGTCTCCCTTCAGCGCGCGGGTGATCGTGTCGACCCGGCCGCGAATGAAGCCAAGCGTGGCCTGATAGCCCGTCGCGGTTTCGGCGAACGCGACCTGTTCGGTCGCCATTTCCACCGTATTGCCGTCCAGCGAAGGCATCACCGGCACGCGGTAACGGGTCGCCGCGGCCCCGGCCCGGTCGGCGGCCATGCCGCCCTCGCTGGCTTTCAGCGCCGCCGCGAAATCGATGTCGCGGGCCTTGTAGCCAGGGGTCCCCGCGTTGGCGATGTTGCTGGTGATCAGGCCGAGGCGCTGCGAGCGCAGCTGCAACGCGTCACCATGGATTCCGAACAGGGTGCTGCCCACCGGGCGTCTCCTTTGCGAATGTGCGGCGAAGCCCTTCGCAAGCGCCGTGCCAGTTTGACGATCGGCAGAATTGCGCGGGTTCTGGCCGAGTGCGGCGGCAAGCGCTTGCCGGTCGGCGGCAAAGTTTGGCCACGGCCTGAAATGCCGAGCGCCGCGCCGTCCTACTGGGGCGAAGGAGCCGCATTTTCATGAACCTGATCCACCTGATCGACGGCCCATCGGCGGCGATCGTCTTTGGCGGGACCGCACTGGCCACGGCGCTGCGCGCGGGCCTGGCCGATTGCCGGATTACCCTGCGCAAGCTGGGTCAATTGGGACGAAGCCCGTTCGATCCGGTCACCGCGCGCAGCGAACTGGCGCAGCAGATCCAGGAAATCCGCAAGGACGGCCTGTTTCGCGCGGTGCCGCACCACTTTGGCGACAGCGAATTTGACGAAGCGGCCGAAGCGCTGATCGGCGGCCGATCGATCGGGGCGCTGCTCGAAGCGCACGAAAAGCACAAGGCCCGGCGTCAGGGGCAGGCGGACCGCGCGGTGCGGACCCTGGCCCAGGCGGCGGAACTGGCCCCGGTGTTCGGGCTGGCGGGAACGCTGGTTTCGCTCAGTCAGCTTCCGGGTGAAGGGCTGGTCCGCAGCGGGCTGAACGGGGCAATCTCGATGGCCGTGATCACCACGCTTTACGGACTGCTTTTCGCCAACCTGTTGCTCGCCCCCCTGGCGCGGATGATCGAGCGCGCCGCGCAGGACGAAGAGCGCGAGCGGCAAGCCCTGATCGACTGGCTGGCCTGGCAGGTGGCCGATGCCGTCCCGCCGCGCCCACGGGGCGAGCGGCTGGCCGCGGTCCAGGCCGAGGCGGTATGATCGCGCGGATGGGCAGCGGCTGGCAGACCGTGCTGGCCGACCTTTCGCTGATCCTGTTCATGGTCACCGCTTCGGCCGTCAGCCAGACCCCTGCCGTGCCGGGGCAAGCCCGGCCGGTCCTGCCCGCGCTGGGCGAACCGGCGGCGGTCTGGAGGCAGGCTGCCGGCGCCCCGCCGCTGGCCAGCTGGCTCGCCGCGAGTCCCGATCCGCGGCTACGCCTGACCATCGTTGCGGCCCCGGCCGAAGCTGCCGCCGCGCTGAAGCTGGCCGGGGCGGCGGGGCGTCCGGCGCGGGTGCTGGTCGAGCCGGAAGCCAGCGGGATCGCCGCCACCCTGACCTATGACAAGGCCGTGCCGCTGGCACATGGCTTGCAGCGCGGACCGGCAAAGGAGTATGCCCCATGACCAAATCCCTGCTCTTGCTGGCCGCGCTCGCCGCCAGTCCGGCCTGCGCGCAAAGCCCGCTGGCCGATCTGGCCGCAATCGACCGCGCGGTGGAAGCCTTTACCGGCCTGCCACAAGGCGCGCCAGGCGGGGCGGCCTTGCCGGTCGACCGGCGCCTGCGCCTTGCCGCCTGCCGCCAGCCGCTGGCGCTGACCTGGTACGGAATCCGGCGCGACACGGTGCAGGTTTCCTGTCCTGCCGCCGGCGGGTGGAAGCTGTTCGTTCCGCTTGCGGCGAATGCACCCGGCGCGCCTGCCGCGCCGATCGTTATGCGCGGCGATGCGGTCAGCATCACCGTGGCGGGCGATGGCTTTGCCGTGTCCCAGCCGGGCGAAGCGCTGGAGGGGGGAGCCGCCGGAGAGTGGATCAAGGTGCGCGGAGCGGGGGCGGGCGCCCCGGTGCTGCGCGCCAGGGTGCTGCGCCCCGGCGTGGTCGGCATCGCCTTGCCGTGATCCGGCAGGGTTCTGCCGTCCGCCCTTAAAAGCGGACAGCAGGTGCCGTCCTCAGGGCTGACATGCAACCAGGGAGCGGCATCATGCCTTCCATCGAATTTGGCCCCAAGGGCCTCCAGGCGGCCCGCGCCGTTGGCGCGGTGGATAATCGAAATGCCCCGCAGCATCCGGTCGGCAGCGCGCGCGCCGCCGAAGTCGCCAATCCCCGTTCGGCCGTGGTTCGCAGCCGCGAACTTGATCCGGGCGAACCGCCAGTCGATGCCGATCGGGTCGCGCAGATCCGCAAGGCGGTGGAGAACGGGACCTATCCGATCGTCCCGGCCCGGGTAGCCGATGCGATGATTGCAGCAGGCCTGCTGCTGAGGAGCAAGAAATGACCGGTTCGGGCGTGATGCGCGAAAATCTGCGGCAGATGATTGCCGTGCTGCAGGCCGAGCGGCAGGCGCTTGCCGGGCTCGATCTTGACGCGATCATGGGTTGCGCGAGCGAGAAGGTCGCGCTGTGCGGCACGCTCGACGCCTGCGGCCCCTTTGCCGAAGGGCACGCCTTTGACGAGGAATGCCGCGGGCTGCTCGACGCGGCGCGGCGGATGAACGAGGTAAACCGCCAGGTTCGCAACCTGATCGCGGCCAACGTTTCGGCCCGGCTCGATGCGCTGACCGGAACGCCTGCGCTCTACCGCGCAGGCGCAGTCGGCGCGGCCGCCTATACTTACGCGGGGGCTCGCCCCTGATTTGGCACGGCCCTTGCTGACGCACTCCCGATGTTTGTTCGCATCGGGAGCAAGGCTTGAGCGAGACCCAATCCATCGGCGCTGCCGCAACCGTCCGGCCCGAAGTGCGCGCGGCGATTGCCCGCGCCGCCCAGGCCACCGGGGTCGATTTCCGCTATCTGCTGGGCCAGGCGCAAATCGAATCGAGCCTGGATCCCCGGGCCCGCGCGGCAACCTCCAGCGCGGCGGGGCTGTACCAGTTCACGAAAGGCACCTGGCTCAACACGCTCGACCGGCACGGCGCACAGCACGGCTATGGTTGGGCGGATGCGGCGATCGAGGGCGGCAAGGTGCGCGATCCGGCGCTACGCCAGCAGGTTCTGGCGCTGCGCTATGATCCCGATGCCGCCGCGCTGATGGCGGCGGAACTGGCCAGCGATAACGCCGCCGCGCTGACCGGCGTGCTGGGGCGCGAGCCCGACCCGGCCGAGCTGTACCTTGCACACTTTCTTGGCGCGGAAGGGGCCGGGCGGTTCCTGACCGCGCTGGCGGCCGACCCCACCCAAACCGCCGCCGGGCTGCTGCCCAGGGCGGCAGAGGCCAACCGCGCGATCTTCTATGGCCCCGGCGGCGCGCCGCGCTCGCTGGGCGAGGTCATGGCGCTCGTGCGCGGCAAGCTGGCCGGAGCAATGGGCGATGCAAGCCCCGATCCAAACCTCTCCTCCCCGTCGCAGGCGGGTTGGGGATGGGGCGACAACGCCCGCGCGGTTCCCCCACCCCAACCCCTCTCCGCTGGGGAGGGGCTTTCGGTCCGCCCGTCGATGGCTGAGACGCTGGCCGCGACCTTTGGCGATAGGGCCGCGGCCCCGCCCGTCATCCGCGCCGCCTATGGCAAGCTCAGGGCATTCGGGCTGTGAGCGGGCTGCTCGCCCGGGTAAAGCCCGCCGCGCTGGCGCTGCCGGCCGGGATCCTGACCCTGATCGGCCTGATGGTGGTGCCGACCCCGGCGCTGCTGCTCGACCTGTTCTTCGTGCTCAACATCGCCCTGTCGGTGGCGATCCTGATGGCGGCAATGAATGCGGAAAAGCCGCTGGATTTCTCCTCTTTCCCCTCGGTGCTGCTGTTCGCCACCCTGCTGCGGCTTTCGCTCAACGTCGCCTCGACCCGGGTGGTGCTGGTCAACTGGCACCAGGGCGGGGCGGCCGCGGGCCACGTGATCGAGGCCTTCGGGGCCTTTCTGGTTGGCGGCAACTTTGCGGTCGGGCTGTTCGTGTTCATGATCCTGATGATCATCAACATGGTGGTGATCACCAAGGGCGCAGGCCGCGTTTCGGAAGTTTCGGCGCGCTTCACCCTCGACGCCCTGCCGGGCAAGCAGATGGCGATCGAAGCCGATCTGGCCGCCGGGCTGCTCACCGCCGACGAAGCCAAGGCCCGCCGCCGCGAAGTGGCGACTGAAGCCGATTTCTACGGTTCGATGGATGGCGCCAGCAAGTTCGTGAAAGGCGATGCGATCGCCGCGCTGCTGATCCTGGGGGTCAACATCGTGGCCGGTTTCGTGCTTGGCATGATCAGCCATGGGCTGAGCGCGGGCGATGCGGCGCAGAAATACGTCACCCTGGCGGTCGGCGATGCGCTGGTGGCGCAGGTTCCGGCCCTGCTGCTTTCGATCGCGGCGGCGATCATCGTGACCCGCGTTTCGGACAACAGAGACCTTGCCGGGCAGATCGGCGGCCAGCTTGCCAGCCCGGCGATCTGGCTTCCGGTTGCGGTGATCCTTGGTGCGATCGGGATGATCCCGGCGATGCCGCAGACCATCTTCCTCCCCGCAGCGGGGCTGGCGGCCTGGTTATGGCACGCTCTGAGCAAACGCGCCGCGCGGCCCGCGCCGGTCAGGGACGATGCCCCGCCGCCTGATCCGGGGCGGATCGCGCTCGACGAAGTGTCCGACCATACCCTGGTCACGGTTGAGCTGGGTTATGGCCTGGTCCACCTGGTCGACGACCGCCGCGGTTCGCCGCTGGTGGCGCGGATCACCGGGGTTCGCAAGCAGCTCAGCCAGCTGTTCGGCTTCGTCGTGCCGCAGTTCCGGGTGCGCGACAGCCTGGATCTGACGCCGAACGATTACCGGATCCTGCTGGGCGGGGTGCCGATCGGCGCTGGCAGCCTGCGCGCGGACCGGGTGCTGGCGATTGATGCCGGGGACGTGCGGGACGGCGCAAACCTGCCGGGCGAACAGACCCGCGACCCCAGCTTTGGCTGCCCGGCGCTGTGGATCGATCCGGCCCAGCGCGACCTTGCGATTGCCGAAGGCTACCTGACGGTCGACGCGTCGACCGTGGTTGCGACCCAGCTTAACCAGCTGCTCGGCGAGCGGCCGCAGGCGCTGTTCGGGCCGGACGAGATGAAGGCGATCCTCGACGGGGTGAAAGAGCATTCGGCGGGACTGGTCGAAGCGATCACCCCGCAACCGCTCAGCCTGGCCGCGCTGACCCGGGTGTTCCGCGCCCTGCTCGAAGACGGGCTACCGATTGCCCACCCGCTGCCGATCCTTTCGGCGCTGAGCCTCGCGGTGCAGCAGAGCCACGAACACGACCGGCTGATCGAACTGATCCGGGCCGAGCTGGGCGGGATGATCGTCGGGCGGATCTGCGCGCCGGGCGAACGCCTGCCGGTGCTGACCCTCGACGCGCAGCTTGAAGCGGCCATCGTCCAGGGTCTGACCGATCCGGTGACCGGTCAACCGGTGATCGAGCCCGACCTGGCCCGCGCCATCGGCGAACATGCTGCCGCGCTGGTGGCGCAGCGCGGGGTGGGGGCTGCTCCCCTCGCGCTGGTGGTCCAGCCGCGGGCACGGCGGGCACTGGCGGCGCTGCTGCGGCTGCGCGCACCATCGGTGCTGGTGATTTCGATCGCCGAGCTGCCGCCCAGCCAGCCCATCGAAGTTGTCGCGGTGATCGGTGCCCCCGCATCGCCCCCGGCCTTGCCCCCTGCCGAAACCGAAAGAGCCTTTGCATGATTCACGATCACAAGAGCCTGACTGCAGCCTATCGCGGCGAAAATGCCGACCGGATCCGGCGCTTCGTGCCAATGGTCCGGCGTCTGGCCTGGCACGTCCATGGCGGCGGACGCCAGGGCATCGAGCTGGAAGACCTGATGCAGGCCGGGATGGTTGCGCTGACCGAATGCGCGCAGCGCCATGCCGGGCCGGGCGAGGACGGGTTTGCCGCCTATGCCAAGCTGCGGGTCCGGGGGGCGATGATCGATCTGGTGCGCCGCCAGCTTCCGCTGTCGCGGGGCGGCGCAGAGCGGCGGCGGCTGCTGCACGACGCGGAACGGCGTCTGCAAGGCGACCTGGGCCGTGCGCCGACCACTGCGGAACTCGCCGTGGCTCAGGGCCTGACCGAAGCCGAGATTGACGCGCTGCGCCGGGCGGGCGCTCCGGTGCGGGTCGAATCGCTCGACGAAGCCTATTCCGACAGCGATCCCGCCTTTGCCGACGCGCGCCCCGGAAGCTTTGAAATTCTTGCGGACAGCGAACTGCGCACCAGTATCGCAGAAGCCATTGCGGAATTGCCGGAACGGCTGCAACTGGTGGTTCAGCTCTATTTTGTCGAGGAATTGAACCTGTGCGAAATCGCTGAAACATTGCAGGTTTCGGTCCCGCGGGTCCACCAACTCAAGGCCCAGGCGCTCGACCGGCTGCAGGCCGCGCTGGCGGGATTGGCGGATATCATCTGACTTGAATTTTGCGAGCGCCGGGCGCAAGGGCGAGGGGATATGACCGCCTGCGACACCTGCGTAGTACGCAACCGAGCCATTTGTTCGGCGCTGGACAGCGAAGAACTCAAGGCCCTCAATGCGATCGGCCGCCGCCGCACGCTGGAGGCGGGGGAATCGCTGATGTGGGAGGGTGAGGACTCGGTTCTCGTCGCCAACGTGATCGACGGCGTGCTCAAGCTTTCCACCGGAACCGAAGACGGGCGCGAGCAGATCGTCGGGGTGGTCTATCCCAGCGATTTCATCGGCCGCCCATTCGGCGCAACGTCGGGCCACGGCGTCACCGCGCTGACCGAAGCCAAGGTCTGCGTCTTTTCACGCCGCGATTTCGATGCCTTCGCGCGCGAACACCCCAGCCTGGAGCACAAGCTGCTGCAGCGCACCCTGGCCGAGCTTGACCGGACCCGGCGCTGGATGCTGCTGCTGGGCCGCAAGTCGGCCGGAGAAAAGGTCGCCACTTTCCTGCTCGAGATGTCGGAACGGCTGGTTGAACCCGGCTGCACCGATGCGCCCGATCAACCGCTGCGCCGCTTTTCGCTGCCGTTTTCGCGCCAGCAAGTGGCCGACGTGCTTGGTCTGACCATCGAAACGGTCAGCCGCCAGTTCACCCGGCTCAAGGCCGAAGGACTGATCGACCTGCCTTCGCGCCGCGAAGTTGTGATCGTCAACCGCGATGAACTGGCAGCCGAGGCCGGATAACAGCCCAACCCCTGGTCCAGGGGGACAACGGAAGGGGGAAACCCGCGTCCGCCTGCGACAGCTGAAATGCGAGTTCCCCCCAGATCCTTCCGTCAACGGAAGGAACAGTTGGCGGGCGGCCGCCACCAAGGCAGCCGCCGCCCGGTCAGAAGCGGAAGTAGACCCCGCCCGACAGCACCCACGGGTCCAGCTTGTGCTTGGTTTCAAGCACATTGGTGGTCCCGGCGTAGAACTTGGCGGTGGTGCCGACCCAGTACTTCTTGGCGTCGAGCGACAGGCCCATGCCCTTGCCCATGGCGATGTCCACGCCGCCCTGAACCGCAACGCCAACATTGCTCGACATATCGACATCGGTGACCCCGAGCCCGGTTGTGGTGGTGTCGGGTTTGGCGTCGAGCATGATGAACATCGCCGGGCCTGCACCGATATACGGCTTAAGCGGACCAAGCGGAACGTGGTACTTGACCGTGACCGTCGCCGGAATGAGCAGGACATCCTTGACCAGCGCGGTGCCCGCCAGCGTGCCGGTGCCGCTGACCTTGTGCTTGGTGACGCAGCAGATCGTCTCGATCGAGACGTTCGGGGTCGCATAGTATTCGACCGCGATCGTCGGCACGACGTTGTCGTTGGCGGTGGTGTTCGCACCGGGGGTCAGCGAGAGCGGATCGCTGGTCACGCTCTTGATCTTCCCGTCGGGCAGCACCCCGGTGGCGAGGACCTTCACTTCGATCTTGCCTTCATCGTTCCCGGCCATCGCCGGGGTGGAGACCATGGTCGCGGCCGCAAGCGCCGCAGCGATCGTCAGCTTGTTCATTTGACTTTCCCTCATCGTGCGCCGCAGCGGCTGCACTGTGCAGCCCAGGTTGTTGCGACGTCGCGGGGCAAATCGGATATGCTGCGCCTGCAAACATTGACCATACGCAATTTTCCGCCACTTTTTAGGAATCGGTGTTGCAAATCGTGCAATTTGATCAGCATCAATGCCGCAGTGCAGTATTGCGTTGAAATGCGCTCAGGATTAAAATATTAGCATGTTCTTATTTAACCCGTTCATGAGGGGAAGGGGCCAATGGATTCTCTAGTCGCCCGCGCTGGCCTATGGCTGGCAGCGCTACTGATCGCCGTGTTCATGTTCGCCAATGCCGTCGATAGCGGCTTTGCGGTGCACATGGTCATTTTTGCCCTGGCGGCGCTGGTCGGGCTGGTGCTCAGCCTGCGCGGCAGCAATTACAAGATGGCCGCGGCCGGTGTCCGGCCGCTGGTCGATCAGGGGCGTTATGACGACGATCTGATCCGCACCGGGGTTATCCTCACCACCTTCTGGGGCTGCGTGGGTTTCCTGGCCGGACTGGTGATCGCGCTGCAGCTGGCCTATCCGATACTCAACCTGGGGATCGAATATACCAGCTTCGGGCGCCTTCGGCCGCTGCATACCTCAGCGGTGGTCTTTGCCTTCGGCGGCACAGCCCTGATCACGACCAGCTTCTACGTCGTCCAGCGCACCTGCCGCGCGCGGCTCG
>JBJTMC010000136.1:0-15645 GCA_046063325.1 Novosphingobium sp. | reverse complement strand
CGAGGTTCAGGTGAAGGCGATCCTCGACCTGCGCCTGCACCGCCTGACTGCGCTGGGCCGTGACGAAATCGGCGACGAGCTCAAGGAACTGGCCGCCGCGATCGCCGAATACCTCTCGATCCTGGCTGACCGGGTCAAGCTTTACGGGGTCATGCGCGAAGAACTGGTCCTGATCCGCGAGGCCTATGCCACCCCGCGCCTGTCCGAAATCACCGCCGCTGCCGACGGTATCGAGGACGAGGACCTGATCGAACGCGACGACATGGTCGTGACCGTCACCATGGACGGCTACATCAAGCGCACCCCGCTCTCCACCTTCCGTGCCCAGAACCGCGGCGGCAAGGGCCGCGCCGGGATGGCGACCAAGGACGAGGACGTGGTGACGAGCATGTTCGTCACCAGCACCCACAATCCGGTGCTGTTCTTCTCTACCGCGGGCAAGGTCTATCGCCTCAAGGTCTGGAAACTGCCCGAAGGCGGTCCGGCCACGCGCGGGCGGCCGATCGTCAACCTGCTCCCCGCGCTCGACCGGGACGAGACGATCCAGACCGTCTTGCCGTTGCCGGAAGACGAAGCCGAATGGGGCAACTTGTCGGTGGTCTTCGCCACTGCCAAGGGCAACGTCCGGCGCAACGCGATGGACGCCTTCGCCAACATTCCCAGCAACGGCAAGTTCGCCATGCGCTTTGACGAAGGCTCCGACGACCGCCTGATCGGAGTCGCCCTGCTCGAGGCGAGCGACGACGTGCTGCTCGCCACCCGTTCAGGCAAGGCGATCCGCTTTGCCGGCGATGAAGTGCGCGAATTTACCAGCCGGACGTCGACCGGGGTGCGCGGCATGACGCTGAAGGGCGATGACGAGGTTATCAGCCTGTCGATCCTCCACCGCGTCGGGACCAGCAGCGAGGAACGCGAGGACTATGTCCGCTTCGCCCCGTGGAAGGGTGAGAAGGAAGGCGAGCCAGCGATGAGCGCCGAGCGCATGGCGGAACTGCAGGAACGCGAGCAGTTCATCCTGACCGTCTGCGCCAATGGCTACGGCAAGATGAGCTCGGCCTACGAATATCGCCGCACCGGACGCGGCGGCCAGGGTATTACCAACATCGACAACATCGCCCGCAACGGGCCGGTGGTCGCCAGCTTCCCTGCGACTCAGGCCGACCAGCTGATGCTGGTGACCGACCAGGCCAAGCTGATCCGCCTGCCGCTCGAAAGCCTGCGGGTGATCGGCCGCGGCAGCGCCGGGGTGCGGCTGTTCAACGTCGCGGACGAGGAACACGTCGTCTCGGCGGTGCGCCTGGCCGATGACGGCGGGGACGATGGCGAAGGCGATGGCGGCGGTGACGCCGGGCCCGATGACAGCGCACCCACGGTGGGCAACGGGTAATGGCGTTGCGGGTCGATCCCTCTGGCGGGACGTGCGGCGCGCGTATCACCGGGGTTGACCTGTCGCAGCCGCTCGATCCCGCAGCCGTTTCAGCGATCCGCGCGGCCTGGCTTGAACATCACGTCCTGGCCTTTCCCGACCAGGCGATGGACGATGACGATCTGGAGCGTTTCACGCTGGCCTTTGGCGGGTTCGGCGAGGATCCGTTCTTCGCCCCGATTCCAGGCCGCGAACATATCGCCGCGATCCGGCGTGAAGCGGACGAGCAGACGCCCCTGTTTGCCGAGAACTGGCACTCCGACTGGTCGTTCCAGGCCCGTCCGCCGGCTGGCACCTGCCTGCTGGCGGTGGATATTCCCCCGCACGGCGGCGATACCCTGTTCACGAACCAGCATCGGGCCTGGGAAGCGCTGTCGCCCGATCAGCAGGCCCGCTATGCCGATCTGGTCGCCGTTCATTCGGCCCGCCTGCCCTACGGGCCGGACGGCGCCTATGGGGCCAGGGACAAGGGCCGTTCGATGGATATTCGGACCAGCGAAGCCGCCTTTGCCACCCAGACCCATCCGCTGGTTCCTGCTCACCCCGAAACCGGACGGCGCGGGTTCTATTCGACGCTTGGCTATATCGTCGGGATCGACGGCATGGACCAGGGTGAGGCGATCGCCCTGCTGATGGAGCTGCAGGCATGGCAGGGCGACGAACGCTTCGTCTTTGCCCAGAAGTGGGAGCCCGGCATGCTGGTGATGTGGGATAACCGTTCGGTCCTGCATAAGGCAACCGGCGGCTATGAAGGCCACCGGCGCGAGCTGCACCGCACCACTATTGCTGCATGGAGCGGTGCCTGAGCTCTCCGATCACGCCGGTGCAGATCAGGAACTGGCCGAAATAATACAGCGGCCAGATCAGCAGGTCGGGCAAAGCGCTTTCAGCCATCGGACCCATCCGCGCGAAAATCAGCAAATCCGACGCGACGAACATGACCGCGCCGATCCCTACCGAATAACGCAGGAAGCTGCTGGTCCAGGCCGTGCCCGCCATCACACCCAGCGCCAGGGAATAAAGCGCGACCAGCGGGCTCAAGGTCAGGGAATAGGCGATCAGCGGCGTAAGCAGGGCCAGCGCGATCCCGAAAGCGCGCTGGCTGGGCATGGTCCGGGTGCGGCGATGCCGCAAGTAGAGATGGATTGCGATCAGGTGACCCACCAGAAAGGCCGCCGCGCCAGCCTCGAGCGAGAACTCCATCAGCATGTCGCCCAGCGCGCCGAAACCCATAACGGCCGCTATCTGCCGCGAATCCGCGCCTTTGTGGCGGGTCAGGGCATAGGCTGCGAGCAGCGCCACCCCGGCGCCTTTCCAGACCATCAGGTAGAGCCCGGGAACCGCGCTGTGGCGCACGAAAAAGTAGCTCATTCCGGCCAGCAGGCTGGCAAGCAACCACGGCCGTTTCTCGATCAAGGCGCGTTCGGGCATAGGTTCCTTCCCTCTTCCCGCATGCTTGGCGTTGGAATCTGCCCCGCGCAAGGCTAGGCGAGCCTCAATGGCATACGATGTTCACATAATCGGCGGCGGGCTCGCCGGATCGGAAGCAGCCTGGCAACTGGCCCGACGGGGGCTGAAGGTCCGTCTGTCCGAGATGCGTGGCGGCGGAGACAGCACTGCGGCGCATCAAGGTGCAGGACTGGCCGAGCTGGTCTGTTCCAACTCGTTCCGCTCCGACGATCACGAGAACAACGCGGTCGGCCTGATCCACCATGAGATGCGGCAACTTGATTCGCTGGTCATGGCGGCGGCGGAAGTTGCCAAGGTGCCGGCCGGATCGGCGTTGGCGGTTGACCGCGAGGTGTTCTCGGCCGAGGTCGAGGCGCGGTTGGCCGCCCTGCCCTCGTTGGAGATCGTCCGCGAGCGAATCGACAGCCTGCCTGAGGCCGGGCTGACCATTGTCGCGACTGGACCGCTGACCGCCGCCGCGCTGGCCGACAGCATTGGCAAGGCCACCGGTGCAGACAGCCTGGCCTTCTTCGATGCGATCGCCCCGATCGTCCATCACGATTCCATCGACATGAACATCGCCTGGAAAGCTGCGCGTTGGGACAAGGGCGGCAAGGATTATATCAACTGCCCGCTCAATCGCGAGCAATACCTCGCATTCCACCAGGGCTTGCTCGATGGTGAAAAGACCGAATTCCGCGAATGGGAAGCCAGCACCCCCTATTTCGAAGGCTGCATGCCGATCGAGGTCATGGCCTCGCGCGGGGTCGACACCCTGCGGTTCGGGCCGATGAAGCCAGTCGGGCTCGACAATCCGCACTGGGCCACGCCCGAACACCCGCAAGGGCGCTGGCCCCATGCGGTGGTCCAGCTGCGCCAGGACAACAAGCTGGGCACCTTGTGGAACATGGTGGGTTTCCAGACCAAGCTGCGCCATGCCGAGCAGGTTCGCCTGTTTCGCACCATCCCCGGGCTGGAGAATGCCGAGTTTGCCCGTCTGGGCGGTCTGCACCGCAACACCTTCCTCAATTCGCCGGTGCTGCTCGATCGGCAATTGCGGCTCAAGACCGCGCCGCACGTCCGCTTCGCCGGACAGATCACCGGCTGCGAAGGCTATGTCGAAAGCGCGGCGATGGGGCTGATGTGCGGGCTGATGACGGCGGCCGAACTGGGCGACCGCTTCTGGACTGCCCCGCCCCGCACAACTGCGCTTGGGGCGTTGCTCAGCCACGTGACCGGCGATGCGGAGGCCGAGACCTACCAGCCGATGAACGTCAACTTCGGGCTGTTTCCGCCGCCCGAAGAGGATGTGAGGAAAAAGCTGCGCAAGCAGGCCTATACCGCCCGCGCCAAGGCCGATCTGGCCAGTTGGCTGGGCGCGATCTAGCTCAGCATTTGCACGCCGGTTTCTTGCTGGCTTTTGGCCGAGTAGCGGCGAATTCCCCGCGGTTGAGCGTGCCGTCGCCGTTGGCGTCGGCTTTCTTGAACTTGTTCGAGGTGGTGACCGCCCATTCCTCGAAGCTCAGCAAGTTGTTGTGATCGGTATCGAGCTTGCGGAACGCGGCAATCCGCGGCTGCATCACCTCGGTCCGGCTGATCAGATTGTCCCGGTTCCGGTCGAGCCGGTTGAAGCGCTTTTCTTCGCGGCTTGCCTCGTTGGCTTCGGGCAGTGCGGTTCCCTGCAGGCCTTCGCCGTCTTCTTCGGGAATGGCTTCAAGCGGCGCTTCAGTGGGATCGCCTTGCAGAAGTTGGGGTGGAGCAGGCGGCGCATTGGCTTCGACCGAGGCCTTGCCTTGCCACCAGAACAGCCCGGCTCCTGCCAACAGGAGTGCCGAAACCGCACCCAAGACCAACCGATTCATTCCATCCTCCGCGGCAACGGTGACACTATTCCCTCAAACGCCAAACAAGCCAAGCCTGACCGTTGCAAGCCCAGACATCGGCCCGGTCAGGAAACCCTGCTGCCCCTTGTCGCGCCGGGCCAGTCCAAACAGCACGGCAAGTGGGCGCATGCTGCCGGGAAGCCTTTGGCGGCTCCAGTCACACTCGCCCGCAATCGTTCGGGCCTGTTCGACTTCGGCCGGATCGCTGAGTTTTCCCGCCAGATCGGTCGCGGCCCAGGCCTGTCCGGCACGGCGCGCAGCCGCTGCACTCGCCGCCTCGCCAAGGCGCCGCGCCAGCGCGTCGCAAGCGGCGGCGCGAAGCTCGGCGAACCGCCGGATCGCACCAGGACCCAGCGTTTCGGGTTCGAGCAGCAATTCATAGCTGTCGGCCAGTGGGGCAAGCGCAGAACGGTATTCCTGCCATTGCCCAAGCAGTGCCAGCAAAGGCTCGCCCGGAACGGCCGCCCCGGCAGGCGCTTCCAGCCGCTCGCGCCACCAGGCAAGGCGGATCTGGCCCAGAACCGGCTCGCTCGCCTGCCGCACGACGGCGCCCAGCCGGGCATCGAGCGCAAACAGGCCCAGGAACAGCGGCCGGGATTGGCGCGTAGCATAGGCCAACGCCAGCCGCTGTTCGACTGGAAGTTCAACGATCAGGGCGGAATGGTCCATCGATCCGTCCGTTAGCCGACCCGTGCGACAGCGCAAGGGCTGCATTTTTAAGCGGAATAACGGCCTGTTAACCCTGCTGCTTGAGAGAGCAGTCACCACGACCCGCTAATGGCAGGTCACTTGGATTCCATTTTTGGGGGCACCATGCTCAAGACGATTCGCCGAACACTCAGCGAACTCAAGACCAACACCAGCGGCAACGCGATGCTGTTGGTCGCGCTCGGCATGCCGGTCCTGATTGGCGGCTCCGGTCTCGCTGTCGACACCGCCCAGTGGTACATGTGGAAGCGCGAAATCCAGTACGCGGCCGATCAGGCTGCGCTGGCTGGCGCCTGGGCGCGCAGCGATACCAATTCGAGCAGCGCCTATGTTACCCGCGCCCGGCAGGAGTTCGCAGGCAACATTTCGACCACCACGACTATCGATTCCTCGCCAAACGTCAGTCTGGCAAACTACAACGGCGGAAGCCAGAACAGCGTGGTCGTAACGGTCAACGCGACCAAGCGGCTGCCCTTCTCGGCGTTCCTTACCAACCGCGCGACCACAGTCAGCGCCTATGCCCAGGCCAGCTTTACCGATGGGGCCACGTTTACCGCCTGCCTGATCGCCACCGACCAGGACGACAGCGGCGCGATCACCATTGGCGGTAATGCAACCCTGACTGCGCAATGCGGCATCGCGGCGCTGTCCAATTCGCCCACGTCGATCATCATCAACGGGAACCCCACGGTGGATCCGGGCTGGGTGGTTTCGGCCGGCGGGATCGACGATTGGCTAAGCACGCACACCGACGCGGAAATTCATGAGTACATGAACGGTCTGAGCGATCCGTTCGCCGCCCTTACCACACCGACACCCAGCCCCAATCCGGCGCAGAACTATAACTGCGTGCCCGGAACAACCACGACAACCGGCGACAAGCGCACGAAGACCGATACGCTGTACACTTACTGGCAGGGTTCGAATTCGAATAACGCTACCCAGCTGGCGAACTACAACGGAACGGGCAAGCTTACCGACGTCACGGGAACGTGGTCGACATGGATCATCAACACCGCACTTCCGACGAACTCGGTCAACGGATCCAGCTATTCGGACGGAGTTGGAACGTTCGTACAGATCGGTGGTAGCGGCAGCAACAAGATCTATCGCAAGCAGGTCGCGCGGCTTTATACGGAATATGCCAACGCGCGGACCGTCACGACCACGACTCAGGCCACGCTTAACCAGGGCACTTACGCCGGTGGTTTTGATGTGAGTTGCACCACGGTGATCAACCCTGGCATCTACGTGATCAACGGCGGACGGGTGAAGATTACCGGCCAGTACCAAGTTACGGGCGCCGGCATCCTGTTCGTCCTGAAAAACGGCGCCTTCATCGACTTCACCGGTGGTTCGAACGTGACCCTGACCGCGGCTACCGCCGCGCAGCTCAGCAGTGTGGGCGGGCTGGGTTCGACACAGGCCCAGCAGTTCGCGGGGATGCTGATCTATGAAGATCGGGCGTCGCAAGGCAGCAACAACCGCAACACGATCAACGGCAACAGCGCGACGGTGCTGAACGGCAAGATCTATCTTCCCAAGAGCGACATCCGGTTCAACGGCACGGCAACGGTTACCAGCACCTGTCTGCTGATCGCGGCGGCCAACATTACCCTTGAGGGTAATACCAACATGAGCAATTTCTGCCCGCCGGGTCAGACCAATACCGATGAAGTCGCGCACAGCAGCGCAACGGTGAAGTTGGTCGCATGATCGCGCTCCGCAGCCTTATCGCTCGCCTGCGGGATGACCGCCAGGGCGCCATGGTGATCGAAACTGCGATCGTCGCACCGGTTCTGGTGCTGATGAGTCTTGGCGCCTACCAGGTCAGCGGTGTCGTGGCGCGCCAGACCGAACTGCAGAGCGCCGCGGCCGAGGCCGCCGCAATTGCCCTCGCCTCGCCCCCCGATACGGCGGCGAAGCAAACCGTTCTCAAGAATGTGCTGATGGCATCGACCAGGCTTCCGACTGACAAGGTCGCGATTGCGATGCGCTATCGCTGCGGCTCTGCAATCACCCTCAGCACCACGGCCTGCGCTGCGGGCCAGATCCAATCGTCCTACGTCCGGATCCAGCTCAACGATACCTACACGCCCAGCTGGACCCACTTCGGCGTCGGCCGTCCAATCACCTACCAGGTCAAGCGCTATGTCATGCTGAAGCAGGAGGAAGTGCACTGATGCGCAGGTTTCTTTCCCGTTTCCGCCGCGATCGCAAGGGTTCGGTCGTTGTCGAGTTCGCGATGGTCGGCCCGATCCTGATCGGGATGTTTCTGGGCGTGCTGCAGCTTGGCATCGGGATGCAGAACTACAATGCCTTGCGGGGTATTTCGGCGGACGTGGCGCGCTATGCCGTGGTCAACTACCAGACCAGTACCCGCCTCACCACCAGCCAGCTTGAAGACTATGCAAAAGGGCGTGCCAGCAATGCGCCATATGGCCTGGTCCGTAGCCGCTATGCCGTGACAGTCGCCAATGCGACCACCCAGCGGGTGGCGGGCGCCACCGAGTACACCATCTCAATGACCTATCGCATTCCGACGATGCTTGCCATCTTCGGGATCCAGGACGTTCCGATCAGCTTCAGCCGACCGATCTTCGTCATCGCGACCTGAAGCAAAATCCCATCCATGATGAATATGTTAACCATGGTTCTTCGCCAAGGGGTTACATCGCACGGCTAAGACTTTGACGCTGAAGTCAGGAGCTTACGCGCGGTCGCCATGTCTCATCGCCCTATCCCAGCCAGATTGGCCGGCTTGCTCGGCAAGCTGCTGCGCAATCGTTCCGGCAACACGCTGGCGATGATCGCGGCGGCGCTGGTGCCGCTGCTCGCCATGGTTGGCGGCGGGATCGACATGGGGCGCAGCTATCTTTCCCAGACCCGCCTGCAGCAAGCCTGTGATGCCGGAGTGCTTGCCGCCCGCAAGAAGCTCGGCTCGCGCGTGATCACCACGGGCGTCGTTCCCGACGATATCGCGACGGTCGGGAACAAGTTCTTCAATATCAACTTCGGCGATGGAAGCTACGGCACCATCAACCGCGTGTTCCAGATGACCCTGGAGAACGACTACTCGCTAAGTGGCCATGCCACGGTCGAAGTGCCCACCACCATCATGGGCGCGTTCGGCTACAACAAGGTCGATATCGCGGTCGATTGCGGGGCCAAGCTCAACTTCTCGAACACCGACATCATGTTCGTGCTCGACACCACCGGTTCAATGGCCGATACAAACCCTGGGGATACCGAGCCCAAGATCGACGCTCTGCGCCGGGTGGTGAAAAACTTCCATGCCCAGGTCGAAGGCAGCAAAACGCCAGGAACGCGGGTCCGGTACGGCTTTGTGCCCTATTCCACCAACGTGAATGTCGGCGGCCTGCTGAAGGGCGATTGGATGGTCGACAGCTGGACCTACCAGTCACGCGTCTACAAGCAGACAGGAACGCAGGACAATTCATACTACTATTACTGGCAAGACGTCATCAAAGACGGAAGAACTCGTATTACCTATCATTCCGAAACATGTCCGCCAGAGACGTACACCGCTTCCTATGGACCGACCACGTGGATATCCACTTCGCCGGAAGAGTATTGGTACGATGTAACCACCAATGGAGACGATCCTGTGGGCTGCAGTCCTTCCGATGGCGGAGGATTTACGGTCAGCGCAGACCGCTACGTAAATGATGTTCGTCGCAGTCACTGGAAGTACGCCTACACGCGTACCGAAAAAACCTACACCAACGTCTACAAGCCGGTGACTTATAACGTCAGCAACCTGAAGACGCTGGGTGGTTCGGGTCCGGTCAATCCAGGCACCGTCCCTGAATCGACCTATTACCGACCGCTTGGCGATGGCTCGCTCAACGCAATCCCGTTCGAATACTACGGCTGCATCGAGGAGCGGGATACCTATCCGATCGATGATTACGCCAACGTGGACTTCTCGCGGGCACTCGATTTGAACATCGATCTGGTGCCGACGCCCGGGAGCCCTGGCACTCAATGGCGCCCGTCGTTGCCCCGAGCCATCTCGGAACGGTCGGTCGATTGGGGGGGCGCAGGCTCTTTCACCACCGCCGAAGTAGAGTTCTACTGGGATTACCTGCAGCCGATTGGAACCGAATTTTCCGCCTGTCCCGCTCCCGCGCGCAAGTTGGGACCGATGACTTCGAGTGACGTTGCAAGCTATGTTGACGGTCTGACGGCGGGCGGAAGTACCTATCATGACATCGGCATGATCTGGGGTGCGCGGCTGCTTTCGCCTACCGGGCTTTTCGCCGCCGAAAACGCCAATATCGATGGCCAGCCGACCAGCCGCAACATCATCTTCCTTACCGATGGTGAGACCGCCCCGCTCGATCTGTCTTATGGTGCTTATGGCGTCGAACCGCTTGATCAGCGTCGCTGGACGCCATCTTCGCCAGAGACGCTGACGGAGACCGTGGAAAATCGCTTCACGGTGGCCTGCCAGGAAGCTCGCAAGCGCAACATCAACATTTGGGTGGTGAGCTTCGGGATCAGTCTGAATCCGATCCTGACCGGCTGCGCTGGTCCCGGGCACGCCTATGAAGCCGCGGATTCGGCCGAGCTCGAGGACGTGTTCAGCAACATCGCCGCGCAGATCGGCGAACTGCGGATCACGAAATGATCCGGGGCCTGATCAGACGGCTGCGGTCGGATCGCAGGGGGGTGACCGTGATCGAGTTCGCGCTGCTTGCGCCAACCCTGATGGTCTTGCTGATGGGGCTGCTCGACCTCGCCTACAACATGTACACCGCGCAGATGTTGCAGGGCGCGATCCAGACAGCGGCGCGGCGGTCGACGATCGAAGGTGCGTCAGACCGGCGGGATGCGATCGACGGGATCGTGACCACGGCGGTCCACACCGTTTCCCCGGGAGCGACTCTGACCTTCACCCGCAAGTCCTACGCCAATTTCGGAAGGGTCGGACGTCCGGAAGACTTTGATGACGTCAACGACGACGGAACCTGCAACAATGGCGAAGCGTTCGAGGACGTGAACCGCAACGGCACCTGGGATACCGATCCCGGCAGTACTGGATTTGGCGGCGCGCGGGATTCGGTCCTCTATACCGTCTCGGTTACCTACCCTCGGGCCTTTCCGATCTTCAGTTTCATTCCTGGGCAGTCGAGCAATTTCTCGATGAGCACGACGACCGTGCTGCGCAACCAGCCCTACGATCAGCAAAACACGCGGGCGCCGGCAACGGGGAACTGTACATGAGTCTGCTACGCACTTTTGGCCGGATGCTACGCAGCAAAAGCGGCGTGGCCATGACAGAATTCGCGCTCGGCGCCCCATTCCTGCTGACTGCCGGGTTGTGGGGCACCGAAGAAGCCAACTACGCGCTGGTCAACATGAAGATCGGGCAATTGGCGGTACACCTGGCGGACAACGCCTCGCGGATCGGGGATACCAGCACGCTTCAGAACCGCCGGATCTTTGAATCCGATATCACGGATGTGATGATCGGCGGCCAGATCCAGGGCGGGCCTTCGCTTGATTTCTATGACCACGGCCGCGTGATCATCTCCAGCCTCGAGGCTGAGGGCAGTGCAGGCACCCAGTACATTCACTGGCAGCGCTGCCGGGGCGCAAAACATGTCGCCGCCGAATACGGCGACGAAGGCGATACACTTCCCAGCGGAATGGGACCTGCGGGCGAGGAAGTTTCAGCCGAGCCGGGCGACGCGGTGATCTTTGTCGAAATCAACTATACCTATCAGCCGCTGATTTCGGCCCGGTTCCTTGGCAACCTCGACATCAAGTCAATTGCTTCGTTCACCGTGCGCGACAGCCGCGACCTGACCCAGATCTATCAGCGCGATCCAGCCCGTCCGGATCCGGTGCAGGCGTGTTCCGCCTACAAAGGCAACATCGCCATCGCCAAGAACGGCACGGTGACCTGATCAGCGATAGCAGACCCGCTTGACCGCTGCGACGATCCGGGCTGCGTCGATCAGCGCGGCCTTTTCCAGGTTGGCGGCATAGGGCAGCGGGACGTCCTCGTCGCACACTCGCAAGACCGGTGCGTCGAGGTGGTCGAAACCGTCTTCCATGCAGATCGCGATGATTTCCGAAGCGATCGAACATTGCGGCCAGCCTTCTTCGGCCACGACCATGCGGTTGGTCTTGGCGAGCGAGGCAAGCACGGCTTCCTTGTCCAGCGGCCGCAGCGTGCGCAGATCGATCACTTCCGCTTCGATCCCCTCACCCGCCAGCGTTTCGGCGGCTTCGAGCGCCAGCCCGACGCCGATCGAGTAGGACACGATCGTCACGTCGCGGCCCTCGCGCATGATCCGCGCCTTGCCAATCGGCAGGACGTGGTCGTCCAATTCGGGAAGTTCGAAACTGCGGCCGTAGATCAGCTCGTTTTCAAGAAACACCACCGGATCGTCACTGCGGATCGCAGCCTTCATCAGGCCCTTGGCGTCCGAAGCGTCATAGGGCGCAATCACGATTAGCCCGGGAACCGCGGCGTACCAGGGGCCATAGTTCTGGCTGTGCTGCGCCCCGACCCGGCTGGCTGCGCCGTTGGGGCCGCGGAACACCACCGGGCAACGCATCTGTCCGCCCGACATGTAGTTGGTCTTGGCGGCAGAGTTGATGACGTGATCGATCGCCTGCATGGCGAAATTGAAGGTCATGAATTCGACGATCGGCCGCAGCCCGCCCATCGCCGCACCGGTGCCGATCCCGGCAAAGCCGTATTCGGTGATCGGGGTATCGATCACCCGCTTGGGTCCGAATTCGTCGAGCAGGCCCTGGGTGACCTTGTAGGCGCCCTGATACTGCGCAACTTCCTCGCCCATCACGAAGACGCGGGCGTCGCGGCGCATTTCCTCGGCCATGGCATCGCGCAGCGCCTCACGCACGGTGATCTGGCGCATGTTGGTCCCGGCCGGAATCGCCGGATCCGCCGCGCGGACCGCCGAAACCGGGCGCTCAGCCGGAGCGGACGCAGCCACGGGCGCCGCAGCGGCAGGCGCTGGCGCCGGTGCGGGCACGGCCTCGCCCTCTCCGCCGATCGTCGCGATCACGGTGCCGACCTTCACGCCCTCGGTCCCTTCCGGAATCAGGATCGCGCCGACCGTACCTTCGTCCACGGCTTCGAATTCCATGGTCGCCTTGTCGGTCTCGATCTCGGCCAGGATGTCGCCTGCCTTGACCTCGTCACCAACCTTGACCAGCCATTTCGCCAGCGTCCCTTCCTCCATCGTCGGGGACAGCGCGGGCATTTTCAGTTCAATCGCCATCAGTAGCTCTCCACCAGAACGTCGGTGTAGAGTTCGGGCATATCGGGTTCAGGTGAGTTCTCGGCAAAATCAGCAGCTTCGCCAACGATGCTACGGATCTGCTTTTCGATTTCCCTGAGTCGGTCCTCGGCCACGCCGCGCGACAGCAGTTCGGCCTTGGCGGCGTCGATCGGATCGTGCTTCTCGCGCATTTCCTGCACTTCCTCGCGGGTGCGGTACTTGGCCGGATCGGACATCGAGTGGCCGCGGTAGCGGTAGGTGGAAAGCTCCATCAGGACCGGGCCCTTGCCCGAGCGGACGTGAGCAACAGCCACTTCCGCCGCGGCACGCACTTCAAGAACGTCCATGCCGTTCACCTTCATGCCCGGAATGCGGAAGGCGGTGCCACGGCGATGGAACTCCGTCTCGGCCGAACCACGGGTTACGGCGGTGCCCATGGCATATCCGTTGTTCTCGACCACAAAGATCACCGGAAGGTTCCACAACGCAGCCATGTTGAAGGCTTCGTAGACCTGACCCTGGTTGGCGGCACCATCCCCGAAATAGGCCATGCACAGCCCGCCATCGCCCCGGTACTGATGGGCAAAGGCAAGCCCGGCACCAAGCGGCACCTGCGCACCGACGATCCCGTGGCCGCCGTAGAACTTATGCTCGGTCGAGAACATGTGCATCGACCCGCCCTTGCCCTTGGAAATACCAGCGCCCCGGCCTGTCAGTTCGGCCATGATCACCTTGGGATCGATGCCGTAGGCGAGCATGTGACCGTGATCGCGATAACCAGTGATGACGCTGTCCTTGCCCTCTTCCAGGGCAGATTGCAGTCCGACTGCGACCGCTTCCTGGCCGATGTAGAGGTGACAGAAGCCGCCGATCAGACCAAGGCCGTAAAGCTGGCCAGCCTTTTCTTCAAAACGGCGAATGAGCAGCATCTGCTCGTAAAACTTGAGCAATTCGTCTTCACTCGCCGGATAACGCGGTTCAGCGTCATAGGCGTCCTGAAGGCTGCGAAGTGCGAAGGTTTCCTCGTCCGCAGCTGCCTTTTCAGGTGCTTTGCGGCTCGATCCGGACTTGGCCAATTTCGTATCCCCTGGGGTATGGAACTACTGTCCCGCCTATAGGGCGATGCGCGGCGGTGGCAATCCGTCGCATACGAATTTGACGTTGTATCAGGCTAAAAAGTTCAAGCGCGACGTAGCGTCACTTGATGATCAGGACGACCTCGTCGGGATGTACGACGTTGAGGTTCGAACGAAGCAATTCGCCGGCCATATCCGGATCGACCTGCTGCGGATTGAGCAGCGCCACGCGGTTCTTCAATTCCGCCCTCTCGGACTGCAACTGGGCGAGTTCCTTCTGGCGTTCGGCAAGCAAGCGGTTGTTATCGCTCCAAGCGAGGAAACCGCTTGGCCCGAACAGAACCCAACCACCCATGGCCAGCAAACACGACAGGGCAAGGCCCTGCGTTAGCTTTTCCTTGGCCAATTTAGGTTCGTTCCGTCCGCCCATATCCTCTTAGAATCACGTTTAAGATGAGGATTCAAGCCGTATTATTACGAATTCGAACCTATTGAGAAAACAGACTGAAAATACAGAAACTTGCACGAGTTAAATCGCACAAATCTTGCGCGACGAAATCGGCGCAATCGCGGTGCCCAACCAGGCTAGTGGATTGTCTGGAAAGTATGGAATCGGGATGGCTGCGGAAGGTGGTGCGCCCGGCGGGATTCGAACCCACGGCCCCAAGATTAGGAATCTTGTGCTCTATCCTGCTGAGCTACGGGCGCCCGGGTTTTCCATAGGGCGCAGGTTTCGCTCTGGCAATCAGTTGAGCTCGTCCGGGTCGGCGATGGGGACAACCAATGGCATTACCGCGATCCCTTCGTCCAGCAGCTCCTGCGCTTCGTCTAGCGTAGCCTGGCCATGGATGATCTCCATGTCGCGTTCCCCGTAATGCATCTCCCGGGTTTGTTCGACAAAGTCCTTGCCCACCCAGCGCGAAACCTTGACCAGTTCCGCCTGAAGCTTTGCCAGCTTGGCCAAAACCTTGGCAGCTTCTGGCGGAAGCGGTGCGGACACCATGGTTTGCTGTATCTGGCTTGATGGCAACTGGTTCCCTTTGCGGGGTACAGCCGGAGCCATCGGCGCCTTTTCCACTTCGTCTGAACCGCAAGCGGGACACGACACGAGCCCCCTTTTCCGCTGGCTGGAAAAGTCGGCAGACGATGCAAACCATCCTTCAAAGCGATGCCCGGCTTCGCAGGCCAAGTCATATACGATCATTGTGGTATTGGTCGTTTGTTGGTCAAACTGGGAAGCTGCGCGCGAACTTGAGCAATCCTTGAACGGTCGATCTCGGCAAAGGCCAGGCCGGCCCTTTCGCCGCCCATGTCCAGGATCACGTCCCCCCACGGATCAATCACAAGACTGTGACCATACGTCTCGCGACCGTCCTGATGATGGCCAACTTGCGCCGCCGCGACGACGAAGGCACTGGCCTCGATCGCCCGTGCACGTTGCAAAACATGCCAATGGGCAGCACCTGTCGGCCGGGTAAACGCGGCGGGGATTGCAATGACATCACAGCGGGCCCGCCCAAGGGCTTCAAAGAGCGCTGGAAAGCGCAGGTCATAGCAGATCGTCAGACCCAACTTACCCACCGGACAGTCAACAGTCACGACCTGTTCACCCGGTGCATAAGCAGAAGATTCGCGCCAACTCTCGCCGGTATCAAGATCGACATCGAACATGTGAATCTTGTCATAGCGCGCGGCGATCATGCCGTTGCTATCGATCACGAAAGTGCGGTTGGCCCATAGCCCATCTTCGCGCAGAATAGGTATGCTGCCGATTGCAGCCCAAATTCCGGCACCGGCTGTCGCTTCGCGGACGGCGGCCA
>JBJTMC010000135.1:0-2661 GCA_046063325.1 Novosphingobium sp. | reverse complement strand
GTGACCCGCGAGAGCGGAAAGGCGGCGAGCGCGCGGACGCGCTGCGCGACCGGATCGGTGTCGGGCATGGAATTTTCCTCAGGTGGAGCGCGCAAGCGCGCGAGAAGTCCGGGCGAGTGAGTGGCGTCAGGTCAGAACCAGCGGCGGGACCGTGATCTCGGCGCGCGCGAGCGCGCGCTTGAGGTCGCGCAGCCGGGTGAAGCTGACGATCCAGGACGCCGGGAACAGGACATATTCGTCCTCGCTCGCGGTGTAGTCGCGCACGGTCCCCGCACCCTCGAATACGACGATTTCGGGCAGAAAGGCGCCGAGGCAACCGCCCGACCAGCGCCGGAAGGTCAGCCCATGTTCGATGCAGAAAGCGTCGATCTCGGGAACCTGGCCGCCGTTGAGCTCGGTGCCGTAAAGTTCGAGCGGCTCACCCGCGACCAGCGCGGCAGGATCAAACGGCTCGCCGTCCCAGTCGGTGCGCAGGTCATAGTCCGCGGCATGGCCCGCGAACTGATCGAGTGCGGCGCGCGGCATGGCGCCGCCGATGGTGATATGGGTAGGGGCACGGTCGCCCATGACGGGGTCCTTTCGCTGTCGGTCAAACCGACGCCGCTGCCCCCCTCTCCCCTCACCCGTCCCAGGTGCCGGACCTGGCCGGGTTTACCGCCCCCAGCGCTCACTGGTGCGATCGACCGCAAGGTCATGCGGGCAGGTCTGGCACAGCGCAAAGGCTTCGGCGGGGGTTCCGCCGAGCCAGCGCTCCCAGTCGCTGCGCGCGAGCACCACCGGCATGCGGTCGTGGACGTCGGCCATCTGCGGGCAGCCATCGACCATCACCATCGAATAGGCCCTCCCCCACTCGGCGGTGGGCCGCCAGATGCCGGCAACCGCGAAGACCTCCTCGCCGCCAAGCGCATACCAGGTCCGGGTCATCTGACCCTTGATGCCTTCGGCCTCGGCCCAGGCGGTGACCGGGATGAGGCAGCGCCGCTGTTCGAAGCTCGGCTTCCAGAACGGCGCGCTGAGCTTGTCCTCGCGTGCGTTGTTGACCGGCTTGGGTTTGAGCGGCTGTCCGTTCTTGCCCTTGAGCGCCAGCGGGAAACCCCAGGTCATCACTGCCGCCTCGCCGTCGGCGACGACAAGACCGGGATAGCCCGGATAGACCTCGGCGCCAAAGTTCGCGCCGTCACCGCAGCGCGCGCCGAACAGCCGGGCGATTTCGGCAGGTCCCTTGGTCATGCGGTACAAGTTGCACATGCCGCGAAGTTCGGGGTGCCCCCTGCCCTTGTCAATCGGCCGCACACCGCGCCGCGCCCGTCTTGCAATTGTGTTCGCTATCCGTTCTCATGCCAGGATGGAACGAATCGATACATCTGCCGTCGCCCATGCGATCCTCGACGCCCCGGGCTGGGCGCGGGTCGGGATCACTGCGCCAAGCTCGTGCCTGCGCGAAGACGCGGCGCTGGAACTGGCGCGGGTCATCGCCGATGCCGTCGATGCGCCACCGCGCGAGGGCACCGACCAGCAGTCGTCGCTGCCGCTCTAGGCGCAGCGTCCAGCCCCAGGGTCACGCGGGCAATAGCGCCTCGAGCTGGGGATCGAGCGCAAAGCCGAGACTGCGCGCAAGCGTTACCGCGTGTTCGAAGTCGGCGGCCCGGACATGCAGCGATCGCGCCAGGTCCGCCAGCGTTTCGCCGGGCTTGGGGGCGGACAGCGCGTGAAGCTTGCCCGCCTCTGCCGTCACCGCAAACGGCCAGGTCATGGCGATCGCCACCACCTGTTCGGCCAGAACGACAAGGGTGTCGCCCGTCCGGATCGCCTCGTCGCATTGCGAGGCGTCATAGGCATTGCCGGTCGTCGCGAAGGCGTGGTGCCGCCGCGTCTCGAAGGCGAAGCGCTCGCTGTCGGTCACCATGATGGAACTCCAAGGGCCTCCCGGCAAAAAATGAGGCGGAACGCGCGGGCGGGGGGGCTGGCCGGCGTTCCGCCTCAGGCCGCGCGGCGGGGGGCAATCGCGGCGGCCTATTGCGTGGGGACGGGAACCCTCGTGTGAGGGTCCCCGTCCGGTCGGAGGTCAGTGCGATCAGGCGTCGACGAGCGGCGGCAGCGCCGCGTCGTGGTCGCCGCCGTCCTTGGGGCCGCGGTTGCGCTTGCCCGGAGGGGTCGCGGTGCTGTCACCGAGGCCGTCGCCCACCGGGCGTTCGCCGGCCTCACCGGCTTCGCCAGCATCGCCACCGGCGAACATGTCGGCATCGCCGTATTCGGCAGCACCGAGCCGGTTGTCGCGGCGGCGCGGACGCTGCCAGGCCACCGCCATCGTGCCATCCTCGCGCGGGAAAGCGGCGATGTAGAGCGGCTGCGCCATCGACGGATCATCGATCTTGCCCTGGTAGAAGCTCTCGCCGGTCGAGTTGGAGGACAGTTCGAACAGCGCGCCAACGATCACCCAGCGGCGCTGGTCGTTGAGCGCGACGATCTCGTAGCGCGGCGCGCGCGGGTTGCTTGAGGTCACGGGCCGCAGGCCGATGGTGCGGGTGATAGTAAGCGTTTCGACAGAGCCGATCAGCTGGCCGTTGGCGTTCTTGCGGATTTCACCGATGTTCATGGACGTTCTCCTGAGTGGATTGATTGCGACCGAACCCCTTGTCCGATCACTCTCTTCCCACCCCC
>JBJTMC010000134.1:0-8712 GCA_046063325.1 Novosphingobium sp. | reverse complement strand
TGCCCGAAGTGATCACCGCCTCGCTGACCGCGACCGGCGCAGGGGCCTGCGCGGTCACCACCGCAGCCCCGGCCAGCAGCAGCGCGGCGGCCAGCAGCTTCACGGCCGGGCACGGGCATCAAGAGCGGAGGAAGCGCCGATAGGCGGGATCGGCACGGGGCGTCCAGTTTTGGGATCGAGGCTCTGAAGCATCGGAAGGGGCATTTGCAATTGAAGTGGTGTGGGCTTGGCAGCGGACAAGTCTGACCCTTGCGCCGGTAAATTTAGCGACCAGGCTCTCTGGTCATCTTCCCCGACACCTCGCGGCGCATCGCCCAGTCCGTCCCAAAGCACCGGCGGCAACGCCCCGCCAAACGCAGCGATCAGTTGCGTGGCACCCGGCAATTGCGGATCATTGCCGCCACCCGAATAGGTGTTGGTGTACAGGCGAACGCCGCGCGGAAAAGGGTTATAGGTCTTGTCAGTGTAGGCCTTGGGATAGGCGACCACCATGACCTGCGCAGTCGGGTTGGCGACCAGGGTATTACCCTGAATTTCGATTCCTTCATTTGCCATGACCATGATCCCGGTCCCGCGAGGCACCCCTGCGACGATGTTGCCCTTCGGCGCAAAGTTTGGTGTATCATTCGCCACCACAAGATTATCGGAAATCCGGGTGTTGCCACCGCCCATCACCGGCAGGTTGGGCAGGTCGAACACCAGGATCCCCCCAGTATTGCGCGTCACCAGGTTGCCGGTGACCAGCGCATCGCGGCTGTTCTCGATCTCGATCCCCGCCACCGATTGCTCAACGAAGTTGTAGCGCACGGTGATCGCCTTCGACTGGCCGACATAGATCCCCGCATCGCTCGCGCCCGAAACCTTGCAGCCATCGATCAGAACCCCGGTGCTGGAAACGGGGTAGATTCCGTAGGCGCCGTTGGTTTCCTTCGGGCCGCCGGTCCAGGTCACCCGGACGCGGTAATAGACCACGTTGTCCGCGCCCTTGGATTTGATCCCGTCACCTTTCGTGTTCTCAACCGCGAAATCGCGCAGGGTGACATTGTCGGACGTGACCAGCAGCCCCTCGCCCGCGCCTTGCTGAGCGCTGAAATCGAGCACTGTCGCGTCCATCCCCGCGCCGCGGACCGTGACGCCGCCCACATCGAGCGAAAGCCCGTCAGTCAGCACGAAGCGCCCGGCCCCCAGTTCCACCACGTCGCCCGGCTGGGCGAGGATCAGCGCTTCCTGCAGGCGGGTCTGCGCCCCCTCACCCGCGGCGACTTCGATGGTTTTGGCATGGGCCGGTGCAACCAGGGCAAGCGCGCAGGCGGCGGCGAACAGCGTTATCGGCATCCTCATGCGCGGAATGATGAACCGGCAGCGGTGCAAGTCAATCCCGCTGCTTACTTCTTCTCCTTCGCCAGCCCCGTCGCGCACAGCGCCGCGCTGCTGGCAGTTACCGACACAGCTTCAGCATCGCCAACCCGCCGCACCGCCTCGACATAGTCATAGAGCCCGCGCTTCTCGCCCTTGAGCTGCTCCAGCTTGTTGAGCTGTCCCAGGGTCAGCCGGTCGGTCATCCGGCTGGCCATGCAGGCCGCATTCGGCTCGGACAGACCGGCATCGATCATCGCGCTCTTGACCTGGCCATAAGCGAGCTTGCTGGGGGAACAGGCGGCGAGCACGGCAAGCGGGGCAATAACCAGCAAAGGCTTCACGGGAAACTCCGGCAAAGGATCAGGACACCGCTGCCATTTGGTAGAGGAAGTCGGCAAAGCCAAGCGCCGCCTGATCGTATCCGGCAATTTTCGGGTTCGACGATTCGATCACGAAGAACTCGTTCGGGGCATGGGCGCCGGTGCCATAGCCGAGCCCGAAGCCTGCCGCCGGGATCGAGAGCGGCGCGGCGGTGAAGGTCGCCCCTGGCCAGGAACCGGCCTGCCGCGGGTTTAGGCTGACGCTGGCCCCACCACGCTTGTAGGTGGCAATCGCGGCCCGGATCAGGCGGCTGTCTTCGGCCACTTCGGTCGGATCATAGCCGCCGGTCACGTTCGCCTCGACATCCGGGAAACCATGCTTGTCGAGGTGCGCGCGCAGCTTGGCGGTGGCTTCGGCGCGGGTCTGGTTGGGGACCAGGCGGCAATCGAGCTTGGCCGTGCCCTTGCCGGGCAGCACGGTCTTGCCGCCCGGCCCGGTATAGCCAGCAACCAGCCCTTCGATGTTGACCGTCGGCTGCGAGGCAAGCCGCTCCAACGCCTGGGCGAAAGGCAGGTCGTCGATCCAGTGCTTGACCCCGAAGGCCTTCATCATGTCGCTCTCGCTGGCATTGCGCGCGCCGTCGGCGATCAGCGCCTTTTCGCGGATCGAAAGCGGGCGGACGTTTTCGTACCAGCCCTCGATCGCCACGGTGTTGCCATCGGCGCTGACCAGCGACTGCAAGGCCTGGACCAGCCGCCAGACCGGACTGTCGATCATCGCCTTGAGACTGGAGTGAACGTCCTTGGCCGGTCCGCGCCCCCATTTGGCGCCGCTTGCGACCAGTTCCAGTTCGATAATCCCTTTGGCGCCCAGGCTGATTTCCACTCCGCCGGTCTCGTTCTGATCGGCGCTGGGGATGACGACTCCTTCGCATTTCTTCAGCGCGGCCATCACCTGCGGCGTTGTGACCAGCTCCTTGAAGTGGGGCGAGCCGATCTCCTCCTCGCCCTCGGCGATCAGCACCAGGTTGACCGGCAGCTTGACCTTGGCGGCCTTGAACGCATGGAGTGCGGCCAGCATCGCGCTTTCCGGCCCCTTCTGGTTGACCGCGCCGCGCCCGGTAATGACCTTGCCGAAACCCGGCTTGTCGATAATCCGCCCTTCCAGCGGCGGGTTGTCCCACTCGGCCGGATCGTACTGTTTGACGTCGTACATGAAGTAGAGGCCGACCGTCCGCTTGGCCCCGGCATCAAGCGTGGCGAAGACCCCGGGCTTGCCGCTGGTCGGCACCACTTCGGCATGCTGGAAACCCGCATCGAGCGCGAGCCGGGCCATGTACTCCGGCCCTTGCGGAAAGTTGCGGTTCTCTGCCGCGATCGAGGGCAGCGCAATCCAGTCCCTGAGCCGCTGGACCGCGGCATCGTGCCCCGCGGCCACTGCATTGGCAAGTTTGGCGGCATCCCCCGCGGCGGCGAAAGCCAGGCCGGGCGCGGCGAGCAGCCCTGCCCCGGCAATTCCCCCGCCCAGCACCTGGCGGCGGCTGGCTTGTCCTGAAACCGGATCGGTCATGGTCTGATCTCTCCATTGCGCGACTCAATGCCGCATCCGGAGAGTTTCAACGCGCCGCGAGCGTTAGTCTAGTGCGCCAGCGCCTTGTTGATATCCTCGACCATCTTCTTCGCGTCAGCCAGCAGCATGGTGGTCTGGGGCATGTAGAACACGTCGTTGTCGACGCCCGCATAGCCCACCCCGCCCATCGAACGCTTGATGAAGAACACCTGCTTGGCCTTGTCCACGTCGAACACCGGCATGCCGTAGATCGGGCTGGACTTGTCGGTCTTGGCCGCGGGATTGACCACGTCGTTGGCGCCGATGATGAAGGCGACGTCGGCGGTGGAGAACTCGCTGTTGATATCTTCCAGCTCGAACACCTCGTCATAAGGGACCTGGGCTTCGGCCAGCAGCACGTTCATGTGCCCGGGCATGCGCCCCGCCACCGGATGGATCGCGTACTTGACCTCGACCCCCTTGGCCTTCAGCAGATCGCCCATTTCGCGCAGCGCGTGCTGGGCCTGGCTCACCGCCATGCCATAGCCGGGGATGATGATGACCTTCTCGGCCTCGCCCAGCATATAGGCCGCGTCCTCGGCGCTGCCGCGCTTCCACGGGCGCTGCTCTCTGGCTTCGCCGCCAGCTGCCGAGGCATCGGCCCCGAACCCGCCCGCGATCACCGAAATGAAGCTGCGGTTCATCGCCTTGCACATGATGTAGGACAGGATCGCGCCTGAAGAACCGACCAGCGCCCCGGTGATGATCATCGCGGTGTTGTGCAGCGTGAACCCCATCGCCGCCGCGGCCCAGCCCGAATACGAGTTGAGCATCGAGACCACCACCGGCATGTCCGCCCCGCCGATCGGGATGATCAGCAGGAAGCCGATCAGGAATGCGAGCGCGGTCAGCAGCGCAATGTCGATCAGCGATTGCGAATGCCAGAAACCGAAGGTGAAAAAGGCAATGGCCAGCAGCAGCACAATGTTGATCACGTGCCGACCGGGCAACATGATCGGCGCGCCGCCCATCTTGCCTGCCAGCTTGAGGAATGCGATTACCGAGCCGCTGAACGTGATGGCACCGATCGCGATGCCCAGCGCCATCTCTATCTTGCTCGCGCCGTGGATCAGTCCGTCGTCGCCCACGATCCCGAAGGCTTCGGGATTGAGATAGGCCGCCCAGCCGACCAGCACCGCGGCCAGGCCAACCAGCGAGTGGAACGCCGCGACCAGCTGCGGCATGTCGGTCATCTTGATCCGGCGAGCGATAACCCAGCCGATCCCGCCGCCAATCGCTATGGCGGCGAGGATTTCCGGCAGACTGGCAACCTGGTGCGTGACCAGCGTAGTCACCACCGCAATGCCCATCCCGATCATGCCATAGCGGTTACCCGCGCGGCTGCTGGCAGGACTGGAAAGCCCGCGCAGCGCGAGGATGAACAGGACGCCCGAGGCGAGGTAGGCGAGCATCGCCCAGGCGGGGACCGCGACGTGTTCCATGCTCAGCGATCCTTCTTCTTGTACATCGCCAGCATGCGGGCGGTCACCGCGAAGCCGCCGAAGATGTTCACGCTGGCCAGCACCACCGCCAGCAACCCGAGCCATTTCGACGAGGCGCTACCCGCCGCTGCCGCCGCGATCAGCGCGCCGACCACGATCACCGAGGAAATCGCATTGGTCACCGCCATCAGCGGCGTGTGCAGCGCCGGAGTGACCGACCACACCACGTAATAGCCCACGAAGCAGGCCATCACGAAGATCGAGAGGATTGAGATGAAGTCCATGATTACGTCCCCAGCAGCCTCTCGTTCACGACCTTACCGCCCTGGGTCAGCCGCACGGCATCGCCGATTTCCTCGTCCAGCACCGGACGTCCGGCTTCCTTGTCCCAGAAGGCGGAGAGGAAGTTGTAGAGGTTGCGGGCAAACAGCGCCGATGCCTCTGCCGCCAGATGCGCCGGCGTGTTCGACCAGCCGATGATCTTGACGCCGTGCCTGACGACCACCTCGTCCGGCTTCGAACCCTCGACGTTTCCGCCCTGCGCCACGGCAAGGTCGAAGATCACGCTGCCGGGCTTCATGCTGGCAATCTGCGCGTCCGTTATCAGCCGCGGCGCGGCGCGGCCGGGGATCAGCGCGGTGGTGATGACGATGTCCTGTTTCGCGATATGACTGGAAACCAGTTCGGCCTGCGCCTTCTGATATTCCTCTGACATTTCGGTGGCATAGCCGCCCGCTCCTTCGCCTTCGATCCCCGCGACGCTTTCGACGAAGATCGGCTTGGCGCCAAGCGACTGGATCTGTTCCTTGGTGGCGCTGCGAACGTCGGTGGCGGAAACCTGCGCGCCCAGCCGCCGGGCGGTGGCGATCGCCTGAAGACCCGCTACGCCAACCCCCATTACGAAGGCCTTGGCCGCCGCCACGGTGCCCGCCGCGGTCATCATCATCGGAAAGGCGCGGCCATAGGCAGCCGCCGCATCGATCACCGCCTTGTAGCCTGCCAGGTTCGACTGGCTGGAGAGGATGTCCATGCTTTGCGCACGGGTGATGCGCGGCATGAATTCAATCGCCAGCGCTTCAAGGCCCGCCTTGGCATATTCGTCCACCCGGGCGCGCTGGCCGAACGGATCAAGCCCGGCGACGCTCCAGGCCCCGGCATTCGCGCTTTTGAGCGCCTTGGGATCGGGGCCCTGCACGCCAAGCACGATATCCGCGCCCTTGGCCGCATCCTTGACCACTTCGGCCCCGGCTGCGGCATAGTCGGCATCGGCAATCGATGCGGATTCGCCCGCTCCCGCCTGGACTGCAACACTTGCGCCCAGCGCGATGAACTTCTTCACCGTTTCCGGGCTCGCCGCGACACGGGTTTCCCCGCTCGCGGTTTCCTTGAGGACCGCGATCCGCATGTGTTTCTAAGCGCTTAGCGGCTGATCATGTGAATGACGAACGCGCCGACCAGCGCGGCCGCTACCGAGCCCCACTTGGCCAGGGCCAGAAACCCGGCGTAGGTCGATTCGTGCGCCTTCATGTCGTTGCCGCTGGCCATCTGGATATCCCCATGACTGTGAGTTTGCGTTTCGAGGCGGGTCTCTAACCTTCAATCCCGGACCGCTCAACGGGAAATTGGCTCCAATCCGCAGCCTTAATCGGGTCTTTACCTAAAGCCCTTATGCGAAAGGCCGAAGAACCTGTGGGGGCAAGTGTTTATCCGATGGCGGAAATCGAACAGCGCCTGTTGATGCTGATCGACGATGAGCCGGCCCAGAGCCGGCTGATAACCGCGCTTGCCTCGCGCGAGGGCTGGCGTACGCTGGTGGTTGGCGACCCCGAAACCGCTATTGCAACTTTGGGCACCCGCCAGGGTATGCAGCTCAGCGCAATCATTCTGGATCAATGGGTTCCGGGTGACGAAGCCTGCAGTCTGATCGCCGAACTGCGCGCCCGCCGACCAGCCATTCCGATCCTGATGCTCACCACCAGCGCCTCGCCGCTGCTGGCAGTTGAGGCGATGCGTGCCGGAGCGACCGACTATCTGGTCAAGCCCGTCGCGCCCGATCGGCTGATGCAGGCGCTGCGCATGGCGACCACCCGCGAAGCGCCGCGCGATGAACTGCAACCGCTAACCGAAAAAATGCCGTCGACCCCCGATTTCGACGCGATGATCGGGGCATCGCCTGCCTTCCGCTCGGCTCTGGCGGTATCGGCCAAGGCCGCGCGGTGTCACGGTCCGGTCCTGATCGAGGGCGAAAGCGGCACCGGCAAGGAAATGCTGGTCCGCGCGATCCAGGCGGCCAGTCCGCGCGCCAAGGCGCCCTTCCGGCTGGTCAATGTTGGTGCGATTCCGGCCAATTCGGTTGAATCCGCGCTGTTCGGTCACGAAAAGGGTGCCTTCCCCGGCGCTTTCGATCGTCACGTCGGCGCGCTCCAGCACGCCGATGGCGGGACGCTCGCGCTCGACGAGGTCGACCGCCTGCCGCTCGCCGTACAGGAGCGGTTGTTGAGCTCGCTCCAACGCGGCGATGTGCAGCCGATCGGCGCCCGCCATTCGTTCCGGATCGACGTGCGCCTGATCGCGGCAAGCAACCTGCCCCTGGCCGACATGGTCGCGGGCGGACATTTCCTGCCCGAGCTCCACGCCGCATTGGCCGGGGTCACGGTCAATCTTCCCCCCTTGCGCGAACGGGCCGGCGACATTCCCGCCCTGGCCCGCCAATTCCTGGCCCGGATCGGTGAACAGCCTGGCCTGCGCCCCCTTGGGATTACCGACAGCGCGCTGTCGCTGCTGGGTGCCTATGACTGGCCGGGCAACGTCCGCCAGCTTCAGGCTGTGCTGTTCCGCGCCGCGGTGTTCTGCGATGGCGATGCCCTGACGGCCGACGATTTTCCGCAGCTGTCCGACCTGCTTGGCGATGATGCCGGGGCCGGTTCCGCGCCGCATCAGGAAGGTGTCGGGGTCATGCTCTACACCGCCGACGGAAATCTCCGTCCGCTTGAAGATATCGAGGCCGACGTGATCCGGCTGGCGATCGGGCACTACCGTGGCCGGATGACCGAAGTCGCCCGCCGCCTCGGCATCGGCCGCTCTACGCTATACCGCAAGCTGACCGAACTGGGCATCGACAACGCCGCCTAGGGTCAACTGGGCATAGCCGTTTCCAAACCCTTCCAATCATCCCGCTTTCTGCCAAGCTGGCGGCGAAGTTGGTCTTGGCAGTGGGGTGGCTATGGTCTTGTGGGCAGTCGTTGCGGGCGCGCTGATCGGCATGATGACCGGCTATTGGGGTCTGGTCGGGGCAATTCTGGGCGGATTCCTGGGCGCGGTCATGGGGGTGTGGCTCCAGAACTCGATGCAGGCCGCGATCCGCCGCGAAGTGCAGAGCCGCCTAGCCGAATTCATCGCGATCGAGCCTTCCGCCGAAACCCAGGCGGTCCGGCGCGCCGCGCCTGATCCTGCGCGCGAAGCGCCCGCACCGCAGCCCCCGTCGCAGCCCCCGTCGCAGCCGTTGCCTGCCGCCCGCGCAGATCCGTCCCCCGAACCGGTCGAAGCAATGGCCCAGGCCTGGCCGGATGAGCCGCGCGAACGGCAAGTGGCAGCGGCCGAACCGCCCGCTGACTACATTACCTCCCCCGCCGACAAGGCGATCCGCAGTGTGGTGGAATGGTTCACCGGCGGCAACACCATCGTCCGGGTCGGCCTTGTGGTGTTGTTTGTTGGTCTGGTCTTCCTGGCCCGCCTGGTCGCCAACGCCGGTCTGTTCCCGCTGGAGGCGCGCCTTGCACTGGTCGGGCTGATCGGCGCAGGGCTGCTTGGCGTCGGATTCGTCAAGCGCGTCCAGCGACCCGATTTCGCGCTGCACCTTCAGGGCGGCGGGGTTGCGGTGATGTACCTGACGGTCTTCGCCGCGGCCCGGATCTACGATGTCATGCCGCCCCTGCCCGCGTTCCTGTTCATGATCCTGTTTGCCGGGCTTGGCGCGGCCCTG
>JBJTMC010000133.1:0-9682 GCA_046063325.1 Novosphingobium sp. | reverse complement strand
GTGGCGCTGGAATGGAACGATTCGTACTACGAAAACGTCCTGTGCTTCACCAACAACATTCCGCAGCGCGACGGCGGCACCCATCTGGCCGCGTTCCGCGCCGCGCTGACCCGCACGCTCAACAACTATGCGGAAAAATCGGGCCTGCTGAAAAAGGAAAAGGTCAACCTGACCGGCGAGGACATGCGCGAAGGGCTGACCGCGATCGTCTCGGTCAAGCTGCCCGATCCCAAGTTCTCCTCGCAGACCAAGGACAAGCTGGTATCCAGCGAAGTGCGCCAGCCGCTGGAAAGCCTGATGGCCGACAAGATGAGCGAATGGCTGGAGGAAAACCCCGCCTACGCCAAGGCAGTGGTCGGCAAGATCATCGATGCCGCCGCCGCCCGTGAAGCCGCCCGCAAGGCGCGCGAACTGACCCGCCGCAAGGGGGCAATGGACATTGCCTCGCTCCCCGGCAAGCTGGCCGATTGCCAGGAACGCGATCCCCGGCTGTGCGAACTGTTCCTGGTCGAAGGCGATTCCGCGGGCGGCAGCGCCAAGCAGGGCCGCGACCGCGCGATCCAGGCGATCCTGCCGCTGCGCGGCAAGATCCTCAATGTGGAGCGCGCGCGGTTTGACCGGATCATCTCGTCCAAGGAAGTCGGCACGCTGATCCAGGCGATGGGCACGGGTCTGCGCGACGAATTCAACCTCGAAAAGCTGCGCTATCACAAGATCGTGATCATGACCGACGCCGACGTCGACGGCGCGCATATCCGCACCCTGCTGCTGACCTTCTTCCACCGCCAGATGCCGGAAATCGTCAAGGCCGGGCACCTGTTCATCGCCCAGCCGCCGCTCTACAAGGTCGCCAAGGGCCGCAGCGAAGTCTACCTCAAGGACAACGCCGCGCTCGATCGCTACCTGATCGAGGCCGGGCTGGCCGGGCGGATGCTGGAAGGGCTGGGCGGCGCGCGCAGCGGCAAGGATCTGGAAGCGCTGGTTGATCACGCAATGCGGATGCGCGCGCTGATGGGCTTCGTTTCGCGGCGGCATGACCCCGCGGTGGTCGAGGCGATGGCCCTGGCCGGCGCGCTGGAACAGGGCCTGGGGCGCGATGCGCTGCTTGCCGCCTTGCAGCTTGCCGCCTCGCGGCTGGGTCTGAGCGATCCCGAAGCACGGTGGAGCGCGCAGGTCGAGGATGACGGCACGGTCCGCTTTGACCGGGTGTGGCGCGGGGTGACCGACGTGCGCCAGATCGAAGCCGCGTTCCTGACCAGCGCCGAAGCGCGCAAGCTGGCCAGGCTGGCCGCCGAACAGGCCGACGCCTATGCTGGCACCGCCCGGTTGGTCCGCGCCTCGGCCGCGGCCGAGGAACCGACCGAAACCGAAAGCGCCGAGGACGAGGCTGAGGCCGCGCCGGTCCGCGCGATCAGCGCCGATGGCGCGATTGGCGGCCCTGCGGCACTGCTCGATGCGGTGCTCGCGGCCGGACGCAAGGGCCTGTCGATCCAGCGCTACAAGGGTCTGGGCGAGATGAACGCCGAACAATTGTGGGAAACCACGCTCGATCCCGACGTGCGCAGCCTGCTGCAGGTCAAGGTCGAGGATGCCGACGTCACCGACGAGATCTTTACCCGCCTGATGGGCGACGTGGTCGAGCCGCGCCGCGACTTCATCCAGGAGAACGCGCTGAACGTCGCAAATCTGGACGTGTGATGACGCTGCGCCTCAAGCGCATCTACGAATCGCCCGCGGCCGACGACGGTGCGCGGTTCCTGGTTGACCGGCTGTGGCCGCGCGGGGTGAGCAAGGAACGGGCCGCACTGACCGCCTGGCTGAAAGTGCTGGCCCCCAGCGACGATCTGCGCCGCGAATTTCACCAGGCCAGCGAATCGGACAGCGCCTGGCAGGCATTTCAGGCCGCCTATTTCGCCGAGCTCGGCGCGAGCGGACCCGGCACCCAAGCCGCGCTGCGCGAACTGGACAGCGCAGTATCCGCAGGTCCGGTCACCCTGCTGTTTGGCGCGCACAACCAGCAGCGCAACAACGCGGTGGCGCTGGCCGAATGGCTTGCGCGCCGCAAACCGGTCTGATTCAGGCTATTCCGTCAGCGGTTCGGGAAAGAACCGCGCGATCACTTCGCGCGCCAGCCGGGCCGGGCGCAGCGTTTCAGCATCAATGCAGCACCAGCTGGACTTGACCTCGGCCAGGATCTCTTCGCCGCGGCGGATCACCGTTTCGTAATAGGCGCGGGCACCCTGGACCTTTTCGAGCAGCACGGTCGCGATCACCTCGTCCCCCAGGAAGGTCGGGCGGCGATAGGTAATCTCGTGCTTGAGCGCGACCCACAGGTGCGCCGCCACCGCATCGGCCGGGGCCAGGCTGCGCCAGTGGTCGATCACCGCATCCTGCACCCATTTGAGGTACGAGGCGTTGTTGACATGGCCCATGAAGTCGATGTCGGCCGGATCGACCGGGATCGGAAATTGGTGCGGTTTGCTCACACCGCTGCAAATAGGCGCGGCAGCGCGATTTTACCAGCGTTCTGCGGGGAATCGCGCGCGGATCAGGCCGCGCGCAGGCCGCTGACGGCCTTGGCCCCGCGATCCGTAGCGGAAAGCCCGTCGAACACCGCGTCGATAATCCGGGCCAGCTTTTCGGTGCTGAGCTTGGGCATGATCATCTCCATCGCCCCGATGTTGACGTATACGCCGACCATCTGGTTGATCAGGCTGAGCGCCTCATCCACCGAAAGCCCCGCGAATTGCCCTTCGGCCATCGCCTCGCCGATAATCTCGGCCAGATAGTGATCGCCCAGATCGACATAGGAGCGGACCAGCTCGAAATTCTCCCGCCCCAGATCGACGTAGGCTGCAAAAGCGACCGGATCGCGCTCCCATTCGTCCTTCATCAGGGTAAAGCGGCGAGCGAAGAATTCGTACATCTTGCGGCGCGGCGGCAGGTCGCTGGAGACAACCGCCTCCATGATCTCGACCTTGGGCTGAAACCAGCGTTCGGCCACCGCCTCGATCAAGGCTTCCTTGCATGCGAAATAGCGATAGAGACTGGCAGGCGACATTCCGGCGCGCGCGGCGATCTCGGTCATGGTCAGGGCAAGGCTGCCACGCTCCTCGATCAATTCGATCACCAGATCAACCAGCTGGGCGCGCCCGGCTTCGATATCGGTCTGCGGCCGTGCCATATCCCGCTCACTCCCTTGGTATCGGTATTGCCCGTAATATAAACGCATCCGGCAAACATTCAAGAAACTGTCGTATCTGCATAATACGGCAATCTTGCAGCGACCGGCGCATCGGCTAGGAACACCCCATGACTGTCACCGAACAAACCCCCCCGCGATTCGTCCGTTTCCTGCCCTTGCTGGCGCTTCCCGTCCTTGCCGCCTGCGCACAGGGCAGCGCGATCCGGCCCGCCGCCGCGCCCGTCCGGCCGGTCACGGTCGGGATTGTCGCGATCAACGATTTTCACGGCAGCATCGAGCCGCCGCGCCAATCGGTGCTGGCCCCCGATGGCAAGGGCGGACAGGTCCAGGTCCCGGCGGGCGGCGCGGCCTGGCTGGCCAGCGCGGTCGATACGGTGCGCAGCCAGTATCCCTATCACCTGACCGTTTCGGCCGGAGACCTGATCAGCGCCTCGCAGTTGGCCTCCTCGATCTATCTCGATGAACCGGCAATCGGGGTGATGAACCGGCTTGGTCTCGATTTCAACGCGGTGGGCAACCACGAGTTTGACCGCGGGCGGACCGAGCTGCTGCGGATGCAGAACGGCGGCTGCGCGCAGAACACACCGCGCAAACCCTGCGCGGTCGAGCCATTCAAGGGCGCACAGTTCCGCTTTCTGGCCGCCTCCACGCTGACCGAAAGCGGCAAGCCGCTGTTCCCGCCCTACATGATCCGCAGCTTTGGTTCGGGCCGCCAGCAGGTCAAGGTGGCGATCATCGGCCTGACCCTGAAGGGCACGACCGATCTGGTATCACCCGGCGGGATCAAAGGGCTGCGCTTTGCCGACGAGGCGGACACGATCAACGCGCTGGTCCCAGTGCTGAAGGCCAAGGGCGCCGACGCGGTGGTGGTGCTGATCCACCAGGGCGGCACCCAGGACAGCCCCGGCGATGCCAATGGCTGCGCGGGCTTTACAGGCGAGATCCGCCCGATCCTCGACCGGCTTGACCCGCGGGTCGATCTGGTCGTGTCGGGCCACACCCACAAGGCCTATGTCTGCAACTATGGCGATCTCAATCCGGCCAGGCCGATCCTGCTGACCAGCGCGGGGGTCTATGGCCAGCTGGTGACCGACATTACGCTGGAAATCGACCCGATGGCGCACCGCGTGGTATCCAAGCGCGCCCACAACGTGATCGTCCAGTCGGCGCCCTACACCGGATCGCGCGGGCCGATTGCCAACACCGCGCTCTATCCGCAGTTCGCCCCGCGCGGCGACATCGCCGCCTATGTCCAGACCTATGCCGATGCCGCCAAGGGCTTTGCCTCGCGCCCGGCCGGCAAGATCGCCGGACCGGCCAGCGGCCTGCCGCTGGGCCAGCTGATCGCCGATGGCCAGCTTGCCGCGACCCGCAGCGCAGGCGCGCAGATCGCGCTGATGAACCCGTTCGGCGTCCGCTCTTCGCTGGTCCCGCGCGAGGGGGGGATGCTGACCTTCGGCGATCTCTATGCGGTCCAGCCGTTCAACAACACGCTGGTAACGCAGAGCCTGACCGGCGCGGAGCTGAAGGCGGTGCTGGAACAGGGGTTCGATGCCAACGGCCCGGAACAGGTGCTGATCCCGTCCGCTGGGTTCAGCTTCAGCTATGACAAGGCCCGGCCCGTCGGACAGCGGATCACGGCGATGAGCCTGAACGGCCAGCCGATCGATCCGGCGGGGATGTACCGGGTCACCACCAATTCCTTCCTTGCCCAGGGCGGAGACAGCTTCACCGTCTTTGCCGCCCAGCGCACCGCGCAGGTCGGGGTCAGCGATCTCGATGCGCTCGAAGCCTGGCTCAAAAATGATCCCGCCCGCCCGGTCCCCGCCGAAGCGCGCGCCACCGAAATCAAGCCCTGACACGCGAAAGGGGGCGGCGCCGCGGCACCGCCCCCTCAAGATTTTCGGCCGGATGGACCGCTTACTGCGCGGCCTTGGTCCAGACCTGGTCGGCGGTCAGCCCGGTGAGCGGGGCATCCTTGCCTGCCAGCTTGTAAAGCGCGCCATCGGCGACCGCCCAGACCGACTTGTCGGCGGTCAGCAGGATGCGCTTGCCGTCCGAATACCAGGCCCACTTGCCCTTGCTGACCTTGCCCGCGGCGTCGGTCAGTTCGGCGCTGTTATCCGCGCCCAGCTTGAGCGAGGCGCCGCCGCTGCCATAGGTTCCGGCGACCGTGACGTTCGCCTTGGGATCGGCCGGGAGCACCGGCAAGGCTGCGGCGGCATCGCTGGCGGCGCTCATCGCCGAACCGGCGGCGTCGCTGGCCACGGCTTCGGGCGCCTTGCCCTTGCATCCGGCGACCAGTGCCAAAGCGGCAAGCGGAAGGATCAGTTTGCGCATCGAGGGTAAACTCCTGTTTTGACCCGGAAACGACTCCGGCAATGGGGCAATGCTACACGCCGCCGGGCCGGGGAGCTATCGCTGTTTGGGTGGCCAGGGGATGAACGGAGCGGTGCGGGCGACATAGTCCGCATAGGCCGCGCCGCGCTTTTTCGTCATGCCCGCTTCGAGCAGGGCCGCCCCCGACCACCGCGTCAGGGTGAAGGTCAGGAACAGCGGGCCGGGCAGGGTAAAAAGCGCATAGATCCACCCCGCCGCCGCGCAGCCCAGCCAGATCCCCCACCATACGCAGCAATCACCGAAATAGTTGGGATGCCGGGTATAGCGCCACAGCCCGGTATCGAGGATCCGGCCCTGGTTGGCCGGGTCAGCCTTGAACCGGGCAAGCTGCCAGTCCCCGGTCCATTCGAAGGCAATGCCGACAAGGTAAAGCGCCAGCCCGGCCCAGACGACCGGCGGGAACGGGATCACGGCAGCATTGGCCAGAATCCCCACTTGCGCCGGGCTGGAGACAAGCATCAGCAACACCGCCTGCCCCAGCCAGACCTTGGTCAGCGCGGCCCGGGCAAAGCGGCCCGCATCGCGGTCCTTGCGCAGGATCCGGGCATAGCGCGGGTCCTCTCCTTCGCGCCGCCAGCGCCGCAGCAGGTAGATGCCCAGCCGCAGGCCCCAGGCCGCGGTCATCGCCATGATCAGCGTGGCCAGCGCGCCGGGCCCGGGCAGGGCCCGCAACCAGCTGACGAAGGCCATCAGCGCCATGCCCGCGCCCCAGAAGGCATCGATGAACGAGACATCGCCGATCCGCACCGAAATCAGCCACAGCACCAGCACGGTGCCCAACAGGATCGCCGCGTTCAGCGCCAGCGCCTCAGCCATGGCTGCCCCGCTTGCCGATCCCGGTCTGGGCATAGAGCACTGCCAGCTTGGGATGGTCGGGCAGCACCGATTGGTAGAACAGAGCGATCGCCTTGAGGTCCGCCGCGTAGTCCCCGCTCGGCATGATCGGCGCGCCGACCCCGCCGCGCATCGTGGCGTTATCGACCCAGGCCGGAACGATCGGCACCCCCGCCCCCAGCGCGATGTGGTAGAACCCCGATCGCCAGGCGGTGATCGCCTTGCGCGTCCCCTCGGGCGCGATCACCAAGGCCAGATCGTCCCGCCGGGCATATTCGGCCACCACCTGATCGACGTAGTTGGCGTTCTTGTCGCTGCGGTTGACTGAAATTCCGCCCATGTCGAACATGAAGCGCCGCATCGGCCACTTGAACAGGCTGTGCTTGCCCATGAAGCTGGGCGCGATCCCCAGCTGGTTCACCGCACCCAGAAAGAACACGAAATCCCAGTTCGAGGTGTGCGGCGCACCCAGGATCACACTGCGCCGGGGGATGCTGGTCTCACCCGACAAAGTCCAGCCCTTCCAGCGGTAGAGCGCCAGGATGACCCCGCGCGCAAGGCGTGACGAGAGCGAGGGGCGAACAAAACGATCCATTGCGGCTCCAGAAATCCTCCTCGAGCTTGTCTCGTGGAGGGGGACCATGCGAAGCATGGTGGAGGGGATTGGAATGTTTCGCAATATCGCTCCGCAAGCCGGATCGGGGACAATCGGGCTGGCCAGACGGCTACGCAAGTCGATGAACATGCCCGAAGCCATGCTGTGGCGCGAACTGCGCCAGCGCCCGTTCGGGCTGAAATTTCGGCGGCAGCACGCCACCGGACCATACGTGCTGGATTTCTATTGCAGCGATGCGCGCCTCGCGATCGAGGTCGATGGAATGGCTCACGATATGGGTGATCGGCCTGAGCGGGATGCGGCACGCGATTCCCGGCTGCGCGAGCATGGTATTGAAACGCTGCGCATTGCGGCTAGCGAGGTGCTGAAAGACGTGGCGAGCGCTGCCGAAGCGATTGTCACCTGCGTCAGGTCGCGCCTACCCCTCCACCATCCGGCTGCGCCAGACGGTCCCCTCCCCGAGACAAGCTCGGGGAGGGTTGAAATTCGCCGCAGTAGGAACTCCTCCTACAGCTTGCTGGGGGAGGGGTACCGCCGGGAAGCGGAGGTGGAGGGGCAATTCATCCCTCATACCTCAATGGCCCTTGCAGCCCTGCGGCTCGACGGTCCACATCGCGTTGGCGATCTTCCATTGCCCGTCGATCCGGATCACGTCGAACACGTCGATCCCGCAATGCGAACGCTTGCCGTCGATATCGAACGAGTAGGGCGCCCAGACGACCGCCATGTCGCGGTGGATCATCACCTTGGGCGCCCAGTACCGTTCGTGGAATCGCTGCTTGCCCGATCCGCTGATCGCCACCCATTCGGCGTTGCTGCGGGCGCGCAGCTTCATCGTGCCATCCGGCTCGTAGCCAAGGCGGAAGGTCATGCCCTGGGGCAGCTGGCTGGCTGCAAGCTTGACGGGATCGTCGGTGTTGATCGCGTCCAGAAAGCGGTCGACCGCTGCAAGCACCGCAGGTCGCGGATCAGGCTCGGCCAGGGCCGGGGCGGAAAGGCCGGAAACAAATAGCGCTGCAAACAGAATCTTACGCATGGCGGTTTCCTCCTCCGGGTTACATCCTGGGCACCCCATCGCCCCACAACCGCGCGGCGCGCATGATCCGGCAGGCCATTTCGCCGCATTTGGCGATGAGGAGGGAGGTGATCATCTTACCCAGCCTTAGTATTGATCGCCGTGCTCGGCACGTCTTTGTGCACGTGCTGACTTCTTGCGATTAAGTGGTTCGCGGAGTGGCTTCTCACGCGTCCGCGGCACAAGACCAGTCTTCATCATGTAGCTCTGTAACGCCATTCCGGCGCGAAAAACGCGATCAGCAGCTTCGAGCAGGTCATTGGCTTTGATCGGCTTCAGTTCGGCCTGAAGGCTTCCTCGAGCCTTCTCGCGCAAGCTGTAGATTTCACCGTTTTCCGGATGGATGGCAAACTCGTTGTGCGCGACGGCGTTGCGAAGCTGCATCGCTTCTCGGATCTCATCCAAGATATCATCGACTTCATCAACGGCACTCGCGCTCGGTGCATTCAATTCCACGACCGCTCGAATGATATCGTCCTTCATCGGCAATGACATGTGAGTGCCAAGTGCGATTGTTTCGATGTTATCTACCCCGAGCAAGACTCCAATGAAGTTCCGCATGATTTCTTCGGTTTGAGAGGCGCAGGCAATGACAAGACCAATCGCTCTCAGATGCTCGTCCGGGAGATTGTTTGGATTGAAGTCGTAGATGATCATGCGCCCCTCACATCCGGAACACCCCAAAGGCCGGTCGATCGGCAATCGGCGCTTCGAGCGTCGCCGCCAGCGCCAGCCCCAGCACGTCGCGCGTCTGGGCCGGGTCGATCACGCCGTCGTCCCACAGCCGCGCGGTGGCGTGGTAGGGGTTGCCTTCGTCTTCGTATTTCTGGCGGATCGGGGCCTTGAACGCTTCGGCCTGTTCCGCCGTCCAGCTTTCGGCATCGCGGTGGACCGTGGCGAGCACGCTTGCTGCCTGTTCGCCGCCCATCACCGAAATCCGGCTGTTGGGCCAGGTGAACAGGAACCGCGGGCTATAGGCGCGGCCGCACATGCCGTAATTGCCCGCACCAAAAGAGCCGCCGATCAGCACGGTCAGCTTGGGCACGGTCGCGGTCGCCACCGCGGTGACCAGCTTGGCGCCGTGCTTGGCAATCCCCTCGGCCTCGTATTTGCCGCCGACCATGAAGCCGCTGATATTCTGGAGGAACAGCAGCGGAATGCGGCGCTGGCAGGCGAGTTCGATGAAGTGCGCGCCCTTCTGAGCGCTTTCGGAAAACAGCACGCCGTTGTTCGCAAGGATCGCTACCGGCAGCCCATGGATATGGGCAAAGCCGCAGACCAGCGTCGTTCCATAATGCGACTTGAACTCGTGGAACTCGGAAGCGTCGACGATCCGCGCAATAACCTCGTGCACGTCATACGGCGCGCGCACGTCCTCGGGGATGATTGAATACAGTTCTTCTGCATCGTATTTCGGCGGCACTGGTTCGCGCCGCGCAACGCCTGCATCTCCCGCATGGCCGATGTGCGAGACGATGTCTCGCACGATCGTCAGCGCGTGCTCGTCGCTGTCGGCAAGATGATCGACCACGCCCGACTTGCGCGCATGAAG
>JBJTMC010000132.1:0-13208 GCA_046063325.1 Novosphingobium sp. | reverse complement strand
CGCGGTGCCGTCCAGCTTGGTCATGATCAGTCCGGTCACGCCTGCGACCTCCTTGAAAATCTCGATCTGTTGCAGCGCATTCTGGCCGTTGGTGGCATCGAGCACCAGCACCACATCGTGCGGCGCCTCGGGGTTGAGCCGACCGAGGACCCGGCGGATCTTGGCCAGTTCGTCCATCAGTTCGCGCTTGTTCTGCAGGCGCCCGGCGGTGTCGACGATCAGCGCGTCGATCCCCTTTTCCGTTGCAACCTTGACCGCATCAAACACCACGGCAGAGGGATCGCCGCCTTCGGGCCCCTTGATGATCTCGATCCCGAGCCGGTCGGCCCAGACCGCCAGCTGACCGATCGCTGCGGCGCGAAAGGTATCGCCCGCCGCCAGCATCACCGAATAGTCCAGTTCCTGGAACAGGTGCGCCAGCTTGGCGATCGTGGTGGTCTTGCCCGAACCGTTGACCCCGATCACCAGGATCACTTGCGGGCGGGGGAAGGCGACAATGTCGATCGGCTTGGCAACCGGGCGCAGGATCGCGGCAATTTCCTCGGCCACGGCTTGCCTGACCGCCGCCTCGTCCGCGCCTTTTGCGAACCGTTCCGCCGCCAGCTTGTCGCGGATCCGGGCCGCCGCTCGCGGGCCCAGGTCCGAAAGGATCAGCGCGTCTTCCAGATCATCGAGCTGCGCATCGTCGAGCCGGGTCTTCGACACGATCCCGGCCAGGTTCTCAGTGAGCTTTTCGGAGGTCTTGCGGAAACCGCCGAACAGGCGGTCAGACCAGCTTTCGGCGCTCATGCAAGCAGGCCTTCGACAATTCGGGTGGGGGTAATCGTCACGATGGTTCCGGCTTCTGTTCCGGGCGGCACCTGCACCCGGGCGAAGTTTGGCGCATGCCCCGTCCTGTCGCGTTCGGCAAGCACTTCCAGCGGCTTGCCCAGCAGGCCGGCCAGCCACGGGCCGCGCTGCGCGGCAACCGCCGCGCGCAAGTCCGCCGCCCGGGCCTTGATCGTGGCAGGCGGTAGCTGCGGCATCCGCGCGGCAGGCGTGTCCGGGCGCGGGGAATAGGGAAAGACGTGGCCGTGAACCAGGCCGAGTTCGGCGATGATCGAGAGGTTGGTCTGATGCGCGGATTCGCTCTCGGTCGGAAATCCGGCGATCAAATCGCCGCCAAGCGCCAGTTCGGGGCGATGGCCACGCAGGCGGGCGACCAGATCGATTGCCTGGGCGCGGCTGTGTCGGCGCTTCATCCGCTTGAGGATCAGATCGTCGCCGTGCTGCAAGGACAAGTGCAGGTGCGGCATGACCCGCGGTTCGCCCGCGATCAGATCGAACAAGGTCGGATCGATCTCAACGCCATCGACCGAAGACAGCCGCAACCGCCCCAGTTCGGGGAAGGCGCCAAGGATCGCCGCGACCAGTCCGCCCAGTGCCGGATCGCCCGGCAGATCGTGGCCCCAACTGGTCAGGTCAACGCCGGTCAGGACAACCTCTTGCGAGCCCAGCACCAGGTGGCGTTCGACCTCGCGCAGCACCTCGGCAACCGGCAGCGAGCGGCTTGGCCCGCGGCCCTGCGGGATCACGCAGAAGGTGCAGGCGTGATCGCAGCCGTTCTGCGCCGCGATGAAGGCACGGGTGTGCATCCGCACCGCTGATCGGGCCGGGGCCACGTTCCACGCCCGGGGATCCAGCTTGGCGGTGTTGGCGATCAGCCCATCGACCTCGGTCATGGCGCTGAGCATGCTGCGTTCCACTTCTGCCGCGCAGCCGGTAACCAGAAGGCGTGCGTCTGGCCGGGCCCGGCGGGCGCGGCGAATGGCCTGGCGGGTCTGGCGCACCGCTTCGGCGGTTACCGCACAGCTATTGATCACGACCAGATTGGCTTCATCGGCGAGCAGGCTGCGCAGGTCTTCGCTTTCGGAGAGATTGAGCCGGCAGCCGAGGGAAATGACTTCGGCGCCCATCAGGCGGCCCCGTAGTCCGCCGGATCGAAGCTGCCGCGAAAGCTTTCCACCGCCGGGCCGGTCATGATGATCCGCCCGGCTTCGGTCCATTCGATCTGGAGGTCCCCGCCAGTGAGCGCGATCGCGACCCGCCGATCAACCAGTCCGCGCCGCATCGCGCCGATCGCGGTGGCGCAGGCGCCGGTTCCGCAGGCCCGGGTTTCCCCGACGCCGCGTTCCCACACCCGCAGACGGACCCGGTCACGGCTTTCGACAGCGGCGACATTGACGTTGATCCGGGCGGGGAACAGCGGATCGTGTTCGATTTCCGGGCCAAGCCGGTCGAGTTCCACCGCGCCGCAATCGGGCACGAAGAAGATCACATGGGGGTTGCCGACATTGACCGCCGTAGGATTGTCCAGCACTTCCCAGGCCACCGGCATGTGGTGGGTATCCATTGGGTAGGCGAGCGGGATCTGGTCCCATTCGAAGCGCGGCTCGCCCATGTCGACGCTTACCCCGGACTGGTGCGGCGAAACCTCGAGCAGGCCGCCCAGCGTCTCGATCGTCGCGGGTTCACCCAGCAGCACGCCAACCGCGCGGGTGGCGTTGCCGCAGGCTTCAACCTCTCCGCCGTCCTGATTGAAGATCCGCATCTTCAGCGTCGCCCTGGCGGACGGTTCGAGGACAATCAGCTGGTCGCACCCGATCCCGGTCCGGCGATCAGCTAGCGCGGCTGCGAATGTCTCGGCCAATTCGGGCAACGTCTGGGCGCGGCCGTCAAGCACGACGAAGTCGTTGCCCAGGCCGTGCATCTTGACGAAGGGAATGCGCATGCCCCGCGCTCTATGCGCTGGGGAGCCCGGCGGCAAGGGGCGCTAGGCGCGCTTGGCCAGCGGCTTGGCCGAAGCTGGCGGTTCCAGAAGCAGATCCAGCTGGGCCAGTTCCGCCTCGGTCTCTTCTGCGTCTTCGGGGTAGCCGTAGAGGTAACCCTGACCCTTGAATTTGCCCAGTTCGCGAATCCGGGCGAGCACTTCCTCGGTCTCGATCCCCTCGGCGGTGATCGGCAGGCCCAGACCCTGGCCAAGCGCGATGATCGACTGGATGATTGTCGCGCTTTCCGCGCTGTCGTTGACGCTGGCGACGAAGCTGCGGTCGATCTTGATCCGGTTGAAGGGCAGGCTGCGGAGCTGCGAGAGCGAGCTGTAGCCGGTCCCGAAATCATCCAGGCTGACCTGGACGCCCTGGTTCTGCAGGCTGGTCATCATCGAACGGACCAATCCGATGTTCTCGTGAAGACAGCTTTCGGTGACTTCGATTTCGAGTCGGTTCGGCGGAAAATTGGCTTCGACCAGCATCTTGAGGAGTTTCTGGGCAAACCAGGGGTCGCGGAGCTGCAACGGCGAGATGTTGACGGACAGGGTCAGCCTTGGATCCCAGTTGTGCGCATCGCGCAGCGCCTGACGGATCAGGGCTTCGCTGATCGGCGCAATCAGCCCGATGTCTTCGGCGATCGGGATGAAGATATCAGGACTGACCGTTCCCATGGTCGGCGATTTCCACCGTGCCAGCATTTCGAATCCGGAAAGCTCGCCCGTCTCGAGATCGACCTGCTTCTGGTAGAAGGGAACAAATTCACCGGCAACGATGCCGCGGCGAATCCCGCTTTCAAGCTCGTTGCGGAACCGCAGTTCGCTTTCCATTTCGGCTTCGAACCAGCAGAACCGGTTCCGGCCCTTCTTCTTGGCGTGGTACATCGCGATGTCGGCGAAGTGCAGGTATTGCTGGGCGTTGCCCTCGGCATTGGCATCGCGCTGGACGACCCCGGCGGAAATCGTGGTTTCGATTTCCCCACCCTCGAAGTCGACCGGCTGCGAAACGCTGTCGATCAGGTCCTGAACAACCCCGTCGACCTCACCCGTGGCGGCCGGGTCGATTGCGAAGACACAGGCGAATTCATCGCCGCCGATACGGGCCAGCAAGGCCCCTTCGGGCAGGCGAGCGGTCAGCCGCCGGGCCGATTCGCTAAGCAAGGCGTCGCCCGCAGCGTGGCTCTTGGCGTCGTTCACCTGCTTGAACTTGTCGAGATCGACCATGACGAACGCGACGGCGTGTTTGCTGCGGTCGGCCGTTGCAATCAGATCATCGGCGGCGCTTGCGATGGTGCGGCGGTTGAGGCATCCGGTCAGCGGATCGATTTCGGAGAGCAGGCGCGCCTGTTCCTCTGCCCGGCGGCGATCGGCAACCTCGTCCGTCAGTTCGCGATACCGCCGCCAGCCGAAAATCACGAGGGCGATGTTGAGCAGCAGGGCGCTGACCAGCATGCGATCGGGGCCAATGCCGGTGCCGTTCATCGCGCGGACCACAGCCGGGAGAACCGTACCGCCGGTGCCCACGAACATGATCAGCGCCGACAGCGCGATGCCCAGCGCCACCACATCCTTGCCGGTCTTGCCGAAGTGCGCAGGTTCGCTGCGCACCATGCGTTCAATTGCCGTCACTCGGCCCCCTGTGCCTGTAGTCCCAGACATGATGGGGCAGGCATCGCAGGATTGGCTAAAATTTAGGTTAAGGCGGCGCCCACCATGGTCTGCGGCCTTTACCGGATCATTTCTTCAGACCGATTTCACGCAGGCGCTGCTGCAGGAATTCATCGGCGGTGATCGGTGCCGGGTAGCGATCGGGATTTTCCGGCGTGATGCATTGCTGCAGGGTCCGGATCGGGAAGTCGCTGCGCAGGTGCAGGAAGAACGGCATCGAATAGCGGCTGAAAGCGGCGCGTTCGGGATTGGGATTGCGCACCCGGTGGATCGTCGAAGGCAGATAGTGGTTCGTCAGCCGCTCCAGCATGTCGCCAACGTTGATCACCATCGCGCCTTCGGGCGGGGCGGCGCTGATCCATTCCTTGCCCTGGAACAGCAGTTCAAGCCCGGCCTCCTCGGCGCCCAGAAGCAAGGTGATCAGGTTGATATCGCCGTGCGCTCCGGCCCGGATCGCTTCGCCTTCGACGTTGGTAAGCGGCGGATAGTGGAGCAGCCGCATGACCGAATTGCCATCCTCAATCCCAGCGTCAAACCAGCGCTCATCCAGGCCAAGGTAGAGCGCGATCGCGGACAGGATCGTCGCCCCAGTCGCGTCGAACTGGCGGTAGAGCTCCGAGAAGACCGCCTGAAACCCGTCCGGCCGCGCGGGCCAGACGTTGGGGGGCATCGAGGCGTCGGCCAGGGGGCTGCCTTCGGGCAGATCGCGCCCGATGTGCCAGAATTCCTTCAGGTCGTGGAGCTTGGCATCCTTGGCGATTTCGACCCCGAAGGGGGTATAGCCGCGCGCTCCGGCCATGGCGGGATCGTGATAGCCGCGCTTTTCGGCATCGGGCAGGGCAAAGAACTGTTCGGACAGGTTCCAGGCCTGGTCGATCAGGCCGCGGTCGATATCGAAATCTTTGACCATGGCGAAGCCAAAGGTCCGGAAACTCTCGCCAATGGCCTGGGCGAATTCGCTCTTGTCCATGGTCAGAGAGAGAACGGGGATAGTCTTGAGGGACATGTATGGACGCTTTCGCAAATCTGTTGCAATGCGCGCGCCATAGCCCCTTTCACGAGTTCCCGCATGACCAAAATCAAAAGCTACTGGCTGATGAAATCCGAACCCGACGTCTATGGCTGGGACGATCTTGTGGCTGAGGGCGAGGGGACCTGGGACGGGGTGCGCAACTATACCGCGCGGCTTAACCTGCGGGCCATGCAGCCGGGTGATCAGGTGTTCTTCTATCACTCCAACATCGGGGTGGAGATTGTTGGAATTGCAGAAATAACCGCATCGAACATTCCCGATCCCACCGACGACACCGGCCGCTGGTCTGCCGTGAAGCTGAAGCCGGTGCGCAAGCTGAACCGTCCGGTTACCCTGAAGGAGATCAAGGCCGATCCGAAGCTTGCCGACATGGACCTGCTGACCAAGTTCCGGCTTTCGGTTTCCTCGGTGAAGCCCTCGGAATGGGACTACATCCTCAAGCTGGCGGAATCGCCAGCCTAGCCTCTGGCCTTCGCCCGCAGCCCGGACACGGTCGCCCCACCTGCGCTGAGCTGCTCGACATCGATGATCAGGTGCAGCAGGCGCAGGCCCTTGCGGGTCTGTGCCTCGGCCAGGGCATCGGTGAATTGCGCGGTCGTTTCGACCCGCCGGGCCCATCCGCCAAAGGCTACTGCCAGCGCCGCGAAGTCGGGGTTGTGCAATGAGGTGCCGCTGATTCGCTCGGGAAATTCGCGTTCCTGGTGCATCCGGATCGTGCCGTAGGCGGAATTGTCGACCAGCACGACCAGCAGATCGCAGCCGTATTGCACCGCGGTTGCCAGTTCCTGGCCGTTCATCAGGAAATCGCCGTCACCGGCCAGCGCCACAACGGTCCGCTCTGGGTGGCGTAGCGCCGCCGCGACGGCGGCCGGGACGCCATAGCCCATGGCTCCGGCGGTGGGGGCCAGTTGGGTCGGAAAGCCATTGTAGTGCCAATAGCGGTGCCACCAGCCCGAGAAGTTGCCGGCCCCGTTGCAGATGATGCTGTCATCGGGAAGGCTTTCGCGCATCGCGGTGACGCAGGCTGCCATATCGAGCGGGTAGGGCGCGGGCTTGGCCGTGGTCCATTCGAGCCATTCGGCATGGGCGTGTTTGCCCGCGTCGAACGGGACGATGTCGTCGTCCCACAGGGCCGCGCTTTCGGCGAATTCGGCCATGTCGGCGCAGATCGCCAGGTCGGGGCGATAGACTCGGCCCAGCTCGTTCGGATCGGGGTGGATATGGACCAGGATCTGCCCGGGATGCTCTGGCGTGATCAGCGTGTAGCTGTCCGTCGTTGCTTCGCCCAGCCGCGCGCCGACCGCCAGGACCAGATCGGCCTGCTTGATCCGCTCGACCAGCTTGGGGTTGGGGCCATAGCCCAGGTTTCCGGCCCAGGCCTTGCTGGAATTGGCAATGGCATCCTGGCGGCGGAACGCGCCCGCCACGGGCAGGCCGATCCGCTCGGCAAAGCGGGTGAAGTTCTCGCGCGCCTTGGCGTGCCAGCCCGCGCCGCCCACGATCGCAACCGGAGCGCAGGCATCGGCCAGCATGTCCATCAGCACCTGCATCGCATCGGGGCAGACCGGTTGGGCCGGCCGGTGTATCGCCGGGCGGGGCGCAATGCCGCTGACCGGTTCGAGCAGCATGTCTTCGGGCAGGGCGATAACCACCGGGCCGGGCCGACCGGCCAGCGCCACGTTCCAGGCCCGGGCGACATATTCCGGAATCCGCGCGGAATCGTCGATCCGCAGCACCAGCTTGGCGAGGGGTGCGAACATCTGCCCGAAATCGACTTCCTGAAAGCCTTCGCGGTCCTTCATGCCGCGGTCAACATCGCCGATGAACAGCAGCATTGGCTGCGAATCCTGCAGCGCCACGTGAACCCCGATGCTGGCGTTGGTTGCCCCCGGGCCGCGGGTAACGAAACAGACGCCGGGCCGGCCGGTCATCGCCCCGTCGGCGCAGGCCATGAACGCTGCGCCGCCCTCCTGACGGCAGATCACGGTCTGCACTTGCGGCGAATCGTGCAGGGCATCCAGCACTGCGAGGAAACTTTCGCCCGGGACGGTGAAGATCCGGTCCGCGCCCTGGGCGATGAGGCAATCGACGAGCAACCGCCCGCCATTAACTGTCGTGTTCAAGCTCATGCGCGGGGTTTAGCCGCGTGGGGAGCAGGGGGCAACGCATCGCGTGATGGAAACCACCGGTCGGATGATTGTCCCAATCCGGGAAGGTGGAAAGTAACCATGTTTTGCAGCTGGCTTCATGGTCAACAAGTTCTTAACCCCCGGGCTATGAGACGATCTTTGGTCATCACCGATGAGACTGCCAGGCATCCTTTCCTGGCAACGCTCCCGCCGCACGTCCGCAGCCAGGTGCAGGCCGTCCGGCCGCGCGGGCGCTTTGCGTTTTCGATGGATGACCTGCGCGAATTCCTGCTGGCCTATTGCGCCTGCTTCCTGGCCGTCAGCCTTTATATCGCCTGATTTTCGGCGGCGCGTTCCGCCGCCACCAGCCGCCGTCCCAGATGCGCGGAATAGAGGCACATCGCGGCGCTGAGCAGCAATTGCTGGACGATCGGCACCCCTGCCGCGGACAGCCCGGTTGCCAGCAGCGATCCCACCACCATTGCCCCGGAATTTACAATGTTGTTCGCCGCTATCGTGCGCGAGGTCTGCGACTTGTCGACGAAGGTGGTGAGAAAGGCATAGAGCGGCACCACGAACATGCCCCCGGCCACCGCGATGCCCAGCAGACACAGCAGCAGCGGGATCGCCAGCGGCTCGCGCAGAAACTCGGCCGTGCCCAGGATCGTTCCGGCGGGATGATCGGGCCACTGGCGGCAGACGACGAAGAACGCCACCACGAACAGTCCCATCACCAGCACCGAGCCCGGCGAATAGCGCGCCGAAACCTTGCCCTTGAGCAGCGCGTTGACCGACATCGATCCGATCGCCACCCCGATCGAGAAAATCACCAGGAACAGGCTGGCGACTTCCTTGCTGGCAAACAGCACGTTTTTGGCCAGCGGCGGGAACTGGACGAACAGCACCGTGCCGATCGTCCAGAAAAAGCTGATCGCCATGATCGCCAGAAACACCCGGCTGTCATGGCTGGTCTTGCGGACCAGATCGATCGAGGCGCGGATAAGGTGAAAGTCGAGCGGCTCGGGCTCATGGTGCGGCGGGGCAGGGGGAACCTGGCGGCTGGTGAAATAGCCGATTACCGCGGTAACCACCACACCAAGCGCGGCCCATTCGACATCGATCCAGCCCGCAAGGATCGTGCCCGCCAGGATTGCGATATAGGTCCCCGCCTCGACCAGCCCGGTCCCGGCCAGCACCTCGTTGGGTGGAAGGTGCTGCGGCAGGATTGCGTATTTGATCGGGCCGAAGAAGGTCGAATGAACCCCCATCCCGAACAGCGCCAGCAGCATTAGCGGAATGGCGAGAGTGCTGACCAGCATGCCCTTCCAGGCCAGGACCAAACCGATCGCACCAATCGCCATGATGCCGATTTCCGCGGCCTTGACGATCCGGATGATCCGGGCCTTGTCGCGCATATCGGCCAGCTGCCCGGAAACCGCGGACAACAGGAAGAACGGCAGGATGAACACGGCCGAGGCGACCGCGCTGAACTGGGCTTCGGCCTTTTCCGACTTGTAGACCTCATAGACCACGAACAGGACCATCGCGTTCTTGAACAGGTTGTCGTTGAATGCGTTGAGCAGCTGGGTCACGAACAACGGCAGAAAGCGCCGACTGTGGATCAGGTGGGTCTGGGTGGTCATGTAGCCCTTTTGCGAAGCCCCGTTTCGCCGCGGACCCTAGCGGCAAAGCCCCTGCGGACAAGCCCCAAGTCGCCTCTTTTGCACCGCGGCCATGGTCGCTATGCGTGGTTGCGATGATGTCTCTGCCCAACATCCTGACGCTGTCACGGATCGTGACGCTGCCCCTGCTTGCCTTCCTGCTGTGGTGGCCGGACTGGCAACGGGGCTATCTGCTGGCCTTCGGGCTCTATTGCCTGATGGGAATCACCGACTATTTCGATGGTTACGTCGCGCGTTCCTATGGAACGGTCAGCAAGCTCGGCCAGTTTCTCGATCCGATCGCGGACAAGATCATGGTCGCCACGGTGATATTGGTGCTCGCCGCGCAAGGCGTGCTGCGCGGACCTTTTGTGGGCGATATGCACGTCATCGCCGGGCTGATCATCCTGGCGCGCGAGATTGCCGTATCGGGCCTGCGCGAGTTCCTTGGCGGTCTGCAGGTTTCGGTCCCGGTCAGCCGCCTGGCCAAGTGGAAGACCACCTTCCAGATGATCTGCCTGGGCGCGCTGATCCTGGGCAATGCGCTGCCGTGGTGGAACGTATCGCTGGGCGGGTTGGAAATGAACGTGCCGCACACGGTAGGGCTGACAACCTTGTGGGCAGCCGCCGTGCTGACGGTGATAACTGGCTGGGACTACCTGCGCGTCGGGCTCAAGCACATGGATTGACGGCTTCGGGCCGGTTCAAATCTTTGGCGGCGCACATCGATCAGGCAGGACGGGTACCGCTGCCGAGCCCATCGCAACCGGCACCGGCTGCCATTTGTTGCGCGCCAGATCGCCGGGCTTCGCCTTGGGCCAGGGGACAGATCGGATCCACTCGATCATGTCGGCATCAGCTTTGGCATCGCCGGTAGACTGGACCACGAAAGCATCGTGGACCGTGCCCTTTGGCGTCACCTTGACGCAAACTACGGCGTTGCGGTTCATCAGGCTGGAAGGGACAGGGGCAGTCTCGGCAGCAGAGACAGGGACTGCGACGACGCCTGCGGCAAGCGCGAGGCTGAAGAGGAGAGTCCGGTTCATGACGCTGAATTTGCCACGCAATCCAGTCCTTGGCAACGCGCGAAGCCTAACCCGCGCGCAGTTCCTCGGCCAGCAGGCGGAATTCCTCGGCGCGCGGTGAATTTTTGCGCCAGACCAGCGCGATCTCACGGTTTGCGGTGTCGCTTACCAGTGGGCGGGCGACCACATCAGTGCAATTGAGAATCCCGGCATCAAGCGCCATTTCCGGCAGCATGGTCAGCCCCAGGCCGTTGTCGACCATCTGCACCAGGGTGTGCAGGCTGGTGCCGATCATCGTCGCCGAAGCGCGCAGTTCGGGGCGGTTGCAGGCGGCAAGGGCATGCTCCTTTAGGCAGTGCCCGTCCTCGAGCAGCAGCAGCCGGTGTTCGTCGATCAGTTCAGGCTGGATTTCAGCGGGCGGATCGCGCGGATCGTCCTTGGGGAAGGCGACCCACAGCGCGTCGAGCTCGATCGTTTCCTTCTCCACCTCGCCAGTGGGGTAAGGTAGCGCCAGCAGCACGCAGTCGCTGCGCCCATGATGCAGTGATTCAATCGCCGCCGCGCTGGTTTCCTCGCGCAGGTAAAGCTTCAGCTGCGGGCGTTCGCGGCGCAGGCGCGGCAGCATCCGCGGCAGCAGGAACGGCGCGATCGTGGGGATCACGCTCATCCTAACTTCGCCCGACAGCGGCTGCCCGGCGCTCTGCACCATGTCGGATAGTTCCTCTGCCTCGCGCAGCAGGCGGTGGGCCTTGGCGACCACGGCATTGCCTAGCGGGGTAAACCGCACCGCGCGCTTGGTCCGTTCGACCAGCACCACGCCCAGCAGTGTCTCCAGATCGCGCAGGCCCGCCGACAGAGTCGATTGCGAAACGAAACAGGCGTCCGCCGCCCGGCCGAAATGCCCATGCTCATGCAGCGCGACCAGATACTGGAGCTGTTTGAGCGTGGGCAGGTAGGAGGTCATCAGGCAGCCTGGTCGGTCGGGTGCTCGATCCGGGTCATCTTGAGCTTCCCGTTGACCACCGCAAAGGCCATCTTGCCCTCGACCAGGTCGAGCGCGTCATGACCGAACACATCAAAGCGCCAGCCCTTTAGCAGCGGCAGATCGCGCAGGCCGGCGGCCAGCAGTTCCAGATCCTCGCTGCGGGCCAGCAGACGGGCGGCGACGTCGATTTCGCGGCTGCGGATCTTGAGCAGCAGCTTGAGCAGATCTGCGACCAGCGCCCCTTCCTTGCCCAGCGGGGCGCCGTGCGGGGTGCGGGCGGGCAGCTCGTCATCGGTCAAAGGCGCCGATCCTTCGATTGCCGCCATCAGGCGCTTGCCGATCTCGTTGTCCTTCCAGCCGGAGGAAAGGCCGCGGACCTTGGCAAGGTCCTCCTGCTTCTTGGGCGGGTGGCAGGCGATGTCGGCCAGCGTCTCGTCGCGGGCGATCCGGCCGCGCGGGATGTTCTTGTCCTGCGCCTCGAGTTCGCGCCAGTGGGCCAGACCCTTGAGCCGCCCAAGCATGGCGTGATTGCGGCCTGGCGCCTTGATCCGCTGCCAGGCAAGGTCGGGATCGTTCCTGTAACCAGCCGGATCGGCCAGCTTTTCCATTTCGATATCCAGCCATTCGCCGCGTCCGGTCTTGATCAGGCGGGCGAGCAGCTTGGGAAAGATCTGGGCAAGGTGGGTAACGTCGCCGATCGCGTAGTCGATCTGCCGTTCGGTCAGCGGACGGCGCGACCAGTCGGTAAACCGCGCGCCCTTGTCGACTGCGATGCCCAGCCAGGATTCGACCAGGTTGGAATAGCCGATCTGTTCGCTCTGGCTCACCGCCATCATCGCGATCTGGGTGTCGAAGATCGGATGCGGGGTCTTGCCGGTCAGGTTGTAGACGATTTCGACGTCCTGCCCGCCGGCGTGAAAGACCTTGAGCACGTCCTCGTTGTCCACCAGCAGGTCAAGCAGGGGCGAAAGATCGATATCCTTGGCCAGCGGATCGACCGCCGCAGCTTCGTGGCTGTCGGCGATCTGGATCAGGCAGAGTTCGGGCCAATAGGTGTTCTCGCGCATGAATTCGGTGTCGACGCACACGAAGTCAGCCTTGGAGAGCCGGGCGCAGAGGTCCGCTAGGGCTGCGGACGTCGTTATCAGGGGATGTATCTTCATCGTTCTTTTCTGTAGGTGGGCCCGTGCGGGCCCGCGGCTTGACAAATCTGCGGCTATCGCCTGTTAGCCGCGCTTTCGCCCCTGCAACAAAGTGGGCCGCTTGGAAAGAGTTTCGATGCATCTTTATCGTTCGCACACCTGCGGCGCGCTTCGCGCCAGCGATGTTGGCCAGACCATCCGCCTGTCGGGCTGGGTTCACCGCAAGCGTGATCATGGCGGCGTGCTGTTCGTCGATCTGCGCGATCACTACGGGATGACCCAGATCGTTGCCGATGCCGATAGTCCGGCTCTGCCGATCCTTGAGGGGCTGCGCCTGGAATCGGTCGTGACCATAGACTGTGATGTGAAGGCCCGCAGCGAAGCGACGGTCAACCCCAACCTGCCGACCGGCGCGATCGAGGTTTATGCCCGCGGTGCCACGGTGCTGAGCCGTGCCGAGGAACTGCCGCTGCCGGTGGCGGGCGAACAGGAATATCCCGAGGATATCCGCCTCAAGTACCGCTTCCTCGACCTGCGGCGCGAAACGCTTCACGCCAACATCATGACCCGCACCGCTATCATTCGTGAGACGCGCAAGCGGATGGAGGATATCGGTTTTACCGAATTTTCGACCCCGATCCTGACCGCATCAAGCCCCGAAGGCGCGCGCGACTTCCTGGTGCCAAGCCGGATCCACGCGGGCAAGTTCTTCGCGCTGCCGCAGGCGCCGCAGCAGTACAAGCAGCTGCTGATGGTGGC
>JBJTMC010000131.1:0-36759 GCA_046063325.1 Novosphingobium sp. | reverse complement strand
GGGCAGGGGCAGGGGGCAAGCGCGGCTTGCCAAGCCCGGTGCAGCAGGTTACGCAGGGAACATATGCGAAACACGTTCTGCGCCGCCGCGCTTTCCGCCCTGCTTTTCAGCACCTCCGCAACCGCCCAGACCGCGCCCGATCCGGTTGCCTGGGATATCGTGGCGGATCTGACCACCCAGGTCGGCGCGCGCCCGGCAGGTTCGGCGCGTGAGGCGCAGGCCCGCGATTGGGCGGTTGAACGGCTGAAACGGCTTGGTTTCCAGAACGTGCGGGTTGAACCGTTCACCGTCACCGGCTTCGTCCGCGGGGCGGAAGCGGCAGAGCTGACCGCGCCCTATCCGCACCAGCTGCACATCACTGCGCTGGGCTATTCAGTTCCGACGCCTAAGGGCGGACTGACCGCAGAACTGGTCTATTTCCCCACCCTCGATGCGCTGAAGGCTGCGCCCGACGGGTCGCTCAAGGGCAAGATTGCTTTCATCGACCACACGTTTCGCGCCAGCATGGACGGAGCGGGATACGGCCCGTTTGGCAATGTTCGCCGCCAGGGCCCTGCGATCGCCGCGGCCAAGGACGCGGCCGGCGTAATGATCCGCTCTGCCGGGACAGACCACAACCGCGATCCGCACACCGGGGCGACCAACTGGCCCGATCCGGCCAAGGCAATCCCGGCTGGCGCGGTTTCGATCCCCGATGCGCTGCTGATCGCCCGCGTCGCGGCAGAGGGCAAGCCGATGACCGTCCGGCTGGTGCTGGAAGGCAAACCGCAAAAGGATATGCCTTCGGGCAATGTGATTGCCGAACTGCCCGGGCGCGATCCTGCCTTGCCGCCGATCCTGGTCGCCTGCCATCTCGATAGCTGGGATCTGGCGACCGGCGCGATCGACGATGGCGCGGGCTGCGCGATCGTCACCGCCGCTGCGCTGCGCACGGCAAAGAGTGGTCAACCGCTGCGCACGATTCGGGTGCTGTGGGCGGGCAGCGAGGAAATCGGCGTGTTCGGCGGCGCGGCCTATGCCCGCGCCCATGCCACCGATCCGCACGCGCTGGCGATGGAAAGCGATTTCGGCGCCGATCGGGTTTGGCGGGTGCAGTTCAACCTGTCGGATGCCAACAAGCCGATGCGCGAACGGATCACCTCGGCGCTCGCCCCCTATGGAATCGTGCCGGGCAGCGCCAAAGCCAACGACGGTGCCGACGTTGGCGCGATCGCCGGGGCGCAGAAGCTGGCGATGATCGACCTGAACCAGGACGGCACCCGTTACTTCGATCTGCACCACACGCCTGATGACACGCTCGACAAAATCGATCCAGCACAGCTGGAACAGAACGTCGCGGTCTGGGCCGCGGTGCTGGGGATCGTCGCTAACGAAGCCGGGCCGATCAAGCCGGCCGAATAGGATGACCCGTCAGGCGAAGCGTTCGCGCAAGGCCAGCAATGCCATCGCCGCCTTGGCCGCTTCGCCGCCCTTGTCCTTTTGCTTCGGATCGGCGCGGACCAGGGCCTGCTCTTCGTTCTCGACCGTCAGGATGCCGTTGCCGATCGCGATTCCGTCCATGGTCAGGGCCATGATCCCGCGCGCGCTTTCGCCCGCCACGATTTCGAAGTGATAGGTCTCGCCCCGGATCACCACGCCGATTGCGACATAGCCGTCATAGCGCTGGGCCTGGTCGGCCAGCGCGATCGCGCCCGGGATTTCCAGCGCGCCGGGCACGGTGATGACCTCAACCTTGTGGCCCGCGGCATTCAAGGCGGCGCGCGCGCCCTCGACCAGCATGTCGTTGAGGTGGTCGTAGAAGCGCGCTTCGACGATCAGAAATTCGGCCATTCAGGTTACTCCGCGGGGATTGCGCGTTCGCCCACGATGTTGAGGCCATAGCCTTCGATCGCGACGATGTTGCGGTGGGAATTGGATAGCAGGATCATGTCGTGGACGCCCATGTCTGCCAGGATCTGGGCGCCGATGCCATAGGCGCGCAGGTCCATATCGGCCGCGGGCGCACCTTCGCCAGAGCCTTCGCGCGGGGTGATCAGCAACACGATCAGGCCGCTGCCGTTCCGCCCGATCTCGGCCATGGCGCGCTGCAGGGTGCGCTTTTTCGGGCCCGGGCGGCCCAGCATGTCATCGAGGATCGAGATCGTGTGGACCCGGGCGAGGGTGGGCTCACCCGGAGCGACATGCCCCATCTGCAAGACAAAGCTGTCGGTCCCATCGACCTTGTTGCGGAAGGTGATCAGCCGCCAATCGCCGCCGTAGTCCGAAGTGAACGGCACCTCGGCAATCCGTTCGACCAGGTGGTCGTGCTTGCGGCGGTATTCGATCAGGTCGCGGATCGTGCCCATTTTCAGGCCGTGGCGACGGGCGAATGGGATCAGGTCGTTCATCCGCGCCATGGTGCCGTCCTCGTTCATGATCTCGCAGATCACGCCCGAGGGATTGAGGCCCGCCAGCCGCGCGATATCAACCGAGGCTTCGGTATGCCCGGCGCGAACCAGGGTGCCGCCGTCGCGCGCGATCAGCGGGAAGACGTGGCCCGGGGTGACGATATCCTGCCGCCCCTTGCTGGCGTCGATCGCGACCGCGACGGTGCGGGCCCGGTCGCCCGCGGAGATGCCGGTGGTGACGCCTTCGCGCGCTTCGATCGAGACGGTGAAGGCGGTTTCGTGGCGGGTCCCGTTGTTGCGGCTCATCAGCTCGAGTCCGAGGTGTTCGATCCGCTCGGTGGTCAGCGTCAGGCAAACGAGGCCGCGGCCATGCGTGGCCATGAAATTGATCGCGTCCGGCGTGGCCATCTGCGCGGGGATGACCAGATCGCCTTCGTTTTCGCGGTCCTCGTCGTCGACCAGGATGAACATCCGGCCGTTGCGGGCCTCTTCGATGATTTCCTCAATCGGCACCAGAACCGGCGATTCGTCGCTATCCCACAGAAACGCCTCAAGCTTGCGCAGGGTTTCGGTCGTGGGGTTCCAGCCATCATCCGTGCAGTCCCGCAAGGTGTTGGCATGGAGGCCTGCAGCACGGGCGAGGCCGGAGCGCGACATGCCTCCATCGGAGACCAGACGGCGAACGCGTTCGATGATGTTGGTAGACATGGACCCGGCGTATCACATCAAAATGTGAGTCGCAACAAACGAAATCACATTCTGGTTACGCCGGGTCGAGCGGAGAAAGCCGTCCCAGCGATCCGTTGGCCCAGCCCAGGATGTCCTCTCTGCCCGTCGCCATCAGATCATAGACTTCGCCGACCAGGATATCGTGGGTGCCATAGGGCTGGTTGGCGCTGATATTGCAGAAGATGTTGGCCGGTGCGCCATCGATATACCAGACCGCGCCGTGCCGGGCCCAGTCCGACTGGGTAAAGCGCAGGTCGCGCTCCTCGGCCCGGATGAAGGGAGCCAGATGCAGGTGACGTTCGGAATCGAGCAGGTTGATGCAGAACTTGCCCGAACGCAGCACGGCCGCGTGCGCCGAGCCCGCGCGGTTGATCGCAATTGCCATGGCGCAGGGATCGAGCGAGGCAGGCATGATCGCTGACATCACGAGCCCGACCGGCTCCCCGGTATCAGGATCGAAGCTGGTCACGATCCCGACCGGCGCAGGCAGGTGGCGCAATACCCCGCGCAGCCGCTGGTCCAGCGGACCGGGTTCAGGCTTGGCGGGATGATCGGTCAAAACGGGGTCTCCTGGCGTCGGTGCCGCGGCCTTCGTGCCGGCAGCACGATCCAGCTAGCTTGATCGCCGACGCGGTTCAATCCCGCGGCCCCGCCGTGACTGGTCGTTCGGCCCGTTGCCCGTTCTGGAAACCGGGAAGCGCGCGAACCGGGCGGAAATCAAAACAGTTTGAATCGGGCAGACTTGTCGCGGTAGGGTCGGTGCCTGCAGATCCGCACCGGCTTGATCCGGCAAGGGTTCGACGCCCGCCGCACTGACAGCAAGGAACACCATGGCGACCCAAGACGATATCTTTACCGAACCCGATCCGATCGATCCCGACACGCTGGCGAACCTGGGGCCGCTAAGGCGCCTGGCGGGAACCTGGACCGGCGCCAAGGGGAGCGACATCAATCCCAAGGCGGACGGGCCCGAACGTCGCGCCTTTTCCGAGCGGATTGATCTGCAGCCGATCGATCCCCAGACCAACGGCCCGCAGTTGCTCTATGGCCTGCGCTATCACACCCACATCAACGCGCCGGATGAGGAAAACACCTTTCACGACCAGATGGGTTACTGGCTGTGGGAACCGGCGACCGGCCTTGTCATGCTGACCCTGGCGATCCCGCGCGGGCAGGTGGCGCTCGCCCATGGGCATGCCAGCGCCGATTCCGACCGGATCGTCGTCGAGGCGGTCCGCGGTGCTACCGACTATGGCATCTGTTCGACCACGTTTCTGGAACAGGCCTTCCGCACCGACAGTTTCCGGATGGAGATCACCTTTCGATCGGACGGCAGCTGGAGTTATGTCCAGGACACGATCCTGGCCGTGCGCGGCCAGACCGAGCCGTTCGTTCACCGTGATTCCAATCTCCTGAAGAAGATCGCGGAACCCCAGCCCAATCCCTGGTTCGAACTGACCCAGGCCAAGGGGTAATGACAGGCGGCGTCAGGCTGTGATCGTGCACAGCACCTGCAAGTCGATCCGATCGCATCCCACTTGCTGCGAGGAATGGCCTGCGGGGTGCTCGGCACGGATTCGATGACCATCGCAATTCTCCACCTGCTGATCGTCGCGGCGCTGTTCGTGCCGATCATGATCCGCCGGCACCGGCAGCCGGCTGCGCGGCTGGCCTGGCTGTTCATCGTCGTGCTTGCCCCATACGTCGGGGCGCTGGCCTATCTACTGCTGGGCGGCACCGACATCGGTCGTAAACGGGCCGCACGCCTGCGCGCGGTACAGGAGAGCCTGCCCCGGCCGCCGGATCAGGCAACCCGCCAGGCGGGACTGTCTCCGTTGTTCCGGGTTGGACAGTCGATCAGCGGCTATCCGGTGACCGGGGGCAATCGCGCGCAGATGCTTGCTGACAGCGCCGCGACGATCGCTGCGATCGTCGCGGACATCGACCAGGCCACAAGATCGGTCCACCTGCTGTTCTACATCTGGCTGGACGATCACAGCGGCCAGCGCGTTGCCGATGCGCTGATCCGGGCCGCCGCGCGCGGCGTCGCCTGCCGGGCGATGGTCGATGACATCGGCTCGCGTCCGCTGATCCGCAGCGGGCTGTGGCAACGGATGGCGGCCGCCGGAGTGATGCTGCGCAGCGCGCTGCCGGTAGGCGATCCGATCCGGCGGATCCTGCGTGGGCGGATCGATTTGCGCAATCACCGAAAGATTGTCGTGATCGACAATGCCATCACTTATTGCGGCAGCCAGAACTGTGCCGATGCCGCGTTTCTGCCCAAGGCCAGGTTTGCACCGTGGGTTGATGCCGTCGTTCGGTTCGAGGGTCCGATCGCGCTTGAGAACCAGCACTTGTTCGCCTGCGATTGGATGGGCAATGGCGGGGACGATATTGCGGCGCTGGTCGGCGAACCGGCGGTCGTGCCAGCGCCCGGCGAAGGCTTTGCCGCCCAGGTTATTGCCAGCGGCCCGATCTGGCGTGCTTCGGCCATGCCGGAATTGTTCTGCTCCCTAATCTTCGCTGCACAGCGGGAACTGATCATCACCACGCCCTATTACGTTCCCGTGCCGGAACTGCAGGCCGCCATTTGCGGGGCGGCCAATCGCGGGGTGGAAACCACGATCATCTTCCCGGCCCGCAATGACGATTTTGCGGTCGGAATGATCTGCCGCGGGCATTACGAAAGCCTGCTTGCCGCTGGCGTGCGGGTGTTCGAGTTCGCACCCGGCCTGCTTCACGCCAAGACACTGACCGTCGATGGTGAAATGGCGCTAATCGGTTCGGCCAACATGGATCGCCGCAGCTTCGAGCTCAACTTCGAGAATACTATCCTGCTGGAAGATGCGGCCACCACCGCAGCGATCCGTGCCCGCCAGATCGCTTACCGGACCTCCAGCCGGGAAGTCTCGCTCGGCGAGGTCCGGTCGTGGGGCATTGGCCGCCGGTTGCTCAACAACACCATGATGCTGTTCGGCCCGGTCCTGTGAAGTCCGGCGGGTTTGGGGTGGGCAGGACTCCGCCAGGCTGAATCGCCCTGGTTGACGGCGGCCGGACCTGGTTCTTCGCGGGTTGCTGTCAGGCCGACAGGAGCCTGCAAACCTTGGCGATCACAACCCAGAGACCGATTGCCATGCCGAGCGCCAGACTGCGGGCTGCTGCGACAACGAACCGGCTAGATCGGAATCTGGGCATCGAATGGCCTCTGCCTTTCGCGTTGAATCGTTGGATCGAGGGCGAGTTTGCTTAGCCTTGTCTCATTACGGGACAATGACATGTCCCGATCTGTCCATGGCCTGCCAGCATGCTACAAGTTAACTGAAAGTTAGCTTTATCCACAGGAGTCTTGATCCGCTGCCATAGAGGCTTGGTCTCCGAGGGTGTATGTATTTGAAAGTAGGCAACTGTGAGGCTCATGGCCGATCAGGAGCCAAGTTTCCTCTTGGGCGAAAATTGCGCAACGGGCGGTAAAGCGGTCGTTCAAATAGCCGTCTGCCGAAAAGATTGCGTGAAGAAAGCAACAATATTCGTGCGGGGGGATTCGCTGGTTTTATAAAAAAACAAAGTCGCAAACCAATCAACTCAACAAGTTCGCGTGACGGCAGGTCTATTGCTGTTACCAGGGGATTGAGATGGTCGATCGCGACTCAGTGTTCAAGTCTGACGCAAGAGAGTTGGACTTCAGTCAATGGCACCACTTGCAGCCCGAGGATGTCGACGCGCATTTCCTTGGGGAAGACGACAGCCATGTCGCTTCCGGTTTGCCCGAGGCAGGAAGGCTGATCGATTTCGCCCTGATCGAAAAACGGCGAGCCGAATCGACCTATCTGATCGTCCAGCCGCAGCCGGCTTGCCCTGAAACCAGCCTTCCAACCTGCGGCTATGCGCTCAAGCGGGCGATCGACATCGGCGGAAGCCTGGCACTGCTGGTCTTCTTTGCGCCGATCATGGCCGTAGTCGCCATGCTGGTTCGGGTCTTCGACGGAGGACCCGTCCTGTTCCGGCAGGAACGGATCGGTGAAGGGGGACGTAGCTTTACGATATTCAAGTTTCGCTCGATGCAGTGCGGTGCCGATGGTGAACTGACGACCGTGCTGTCGAGCGACACCGACCTGGGGTCCGAATGGGCGACGCGCCAGAAGCTGACTCGCGATCCACGCGTCACAAGGTTGGGCCGCCTGCTTCGCACGTCGAGCCTCGACGAATTGCCACAACTCTACAATGTGCTGATTGGCGACATGAGCCTGGTTGGCCCCCGTCCGATCGTACCCAACGAGAGCAAGCGCTACGGCAGATATTTCGCGCACTATCGGACGACGCGGCCGGGGCTAACTGGTCTGTGGCAAGTCAGCGGACGGAATGGTACCACCTATCGCCGTCGCGTTGCCCTGGATGTTGCATACAGTCGGCGTGCCAGTCTTGGGCTCGATGTCAAAATTCTGCTGATGACCGTTCCTGCGGTTATCACGGCGAAGGGATATTAGTCGGGGCACCATGCAACAGATCGATACCAATGGGGGCGAGAAGGTGCGTTCCAGAGCCTTTCCAAGACTGGCCGCTTCGGCTGAGCCCGACAACGGCCTGTTCAGAGCGGCGGCCGCCGTTCCCGAGGCGCCCGAACCTGAGCCTTCGTTTGCCCGGACCGTGCTGGGCAATTGGTGGATTCTGGCTTTGTCGCTAGTCCTTTGCATCGGCACCGCCGCCTATTTCGCCAGCGCCGAAATTCCGGTTTACAAGGCCAGAACTACCCTGGTGATTGGACCGAAGAAGGACCTGAAAGAGACACGGGAAATCTCCGATAGCCTGAACACGCTGGACCGGCGAAGTGTGGTTGCTACCCTGGCGATGCTGCCGACCAGCCGCACGGTCCGGCAGGCCGCCCAGCAGCAATTGCGGCTGAGCGACGCACAATTTGGGGCCTATTCAATCAAGACAAACGTTGTTCCGGATTCGAATGCCCTGGAAGTTACTGCCGAGGGCCCGGATCCCCGGACGGCTGCTGCGCTGCTTGCTGCGGTGGCCGATCAAACCGTCGCAAGAACCGGTGCTGTCTACGATATTTTCGAGATGCAGGTGCTTGACCGCGCCCGCGCGCCGTCTGAACCTGCCGGGGTTGGCTGGCCCCGCAAACTGTTGGCAGGCGCAATCTTTGGGCTACTGATCGGAATCGCCGCGGCATTCATGCTGGCTTATGTCCGAAGCGGGCGCCTTTCCGGTCTGCTTGCCGAGATTCCGGGGAGCGATATTGGAGAGCCCGACGCAGAGCCGCCGCGTTTCAATCAGGGTGGACTGTCGGAACTGTCGATGAATCTGCGAACGCGTGCCTATGGAAGGGCGAGGCGTTCGACCGATGCGGTCGGGCCCAGCCCGTCCGAATGAGCGTGGGAAAGTGCTGACGCCGACCCAGATTTCCGGCTTCCGCTCAGTGCTTTACCGTACCGGGATTCTGTCGAGCGAACGCGCGGCCGCGGTTGCGGTGGTTGCTGCCGCCGTGCTCGCCAGCATTCTGGCCGGAACCTACCTCGCCCACGGTCCGGCTTGGCTGGGCGGTGACATCGGATCCTTCGGTCCGCAGCATCTGGCCGCCGCAATGGCGGGTGCATTCGTCCTCGTCCTGGCATTCAGAAGGCCGGATATTGGCTTGCTCATGCTGGTGGGCCTTGTCGCCACCAACGCTTCGGAGGTCGGGGTTCGGTATTACGGACTTCCATCGCCGCTGCAGTTGATCTTGGTGGCCACGGCTGCTGGCCTGGCGGTTGAGCTGTTCCTGGCGGGGAGCAAGCCGCGGCGCCGGTTCGTGCTCGATCCGTTGCTGCTGGTGCTGGGTTTCTACGGCACCATGATGCTGATTTCCTCAACCCGCGCGCTCGATTCGGAACTTGCCGACGAAAAACTGATCGACCTGATCAAGAGCGTGCTGCTGTTCCTGCTGATCACCAATATCGTCACCTCGCAGCAAAGCCTCAGGCGGGTGATCTGGGTCCTTGTCCTGTCGGGTGCGTTTCTTGGCACGATCAGCGTCTTCCAGGTCCTGACCGGCTCTTATGATCTGGATCTCGGTGGCTTCGGGCGGGTGAAGCTGGCCCAGATCTATGGCGAAACACGCGAACCCCGGATCGCCGGATCTGTCAGCGATCCCAATTTCTATGCCCAGATCCTGGTGATGCTGGTGCCGCTGGCGCTCTATCGTCTGTGGGAAGAAACCGAGCAGCGCAGCCGGTTGATCGCCGGATACGCGCTTGGCGTCATCGTGCTGGCCGCGGTGTTCACCTATTCGCGGGGCGGTGCGCTTGCGCTTGGGCTGGTATTGTTGCTGGCAGTTCTGCACAAGCGGGTGTCGCCCAGGCTGTTCCTTCTGGGGATCATCGTACTTGCCCCGCTATCCTTCGCGGTCCCGGCCAGTTTCGAAAGCCGCCTGACCACGCTGGCCCAGATTACCGAAAGTTCCGATCCCGGCGGGGTAACAGGAGAAGACAGCTCGTTCCGGCAGCGCCGCCTGCTCATGGCCGTGGCCTGGGAGATGTTCTCCGCAAATCCGGTGTTTGGCGTCGGCGCCGGCAACTACACCGACAACTATGCCGACTATTCGGGCGAGGTGGGATCGACCCAGCGCAGCTTCGACAAGTTCGGGATGGAACATTTTCCGCACAGCATGCCGCTGGAAATCCTGGCTGAAACCGGCCTTGCCGGAATGCTGGCCTTTCTGGGGATCATCCTTGCCACGTTCATGGCGCTGCGCAGCGCCTACTACGGGTTCAAGGAATGCGGCGCACGGTCGGCTGCGAATCTGACCTTTTCGATCGGCTTGGGGGGCATCGCCTACTTGACCACCAGCATCTTTCTTCACGGAGCCTATATCCAGTATTTCTGGCTGCTGGTCGCAATTGCTGCGGCAACCCGGCAGATCGCAAACGCTCAGGTTGCGGCGGCAAAGGCGCTACGGCGGGCCAGCGATCCCTCCGGGGGCACCATGGCGCGGGCCGCGCCGCGCCGTTCGCAATCGGCTGTCATCGCCGAATTTCCGCGCAGGCCGCGGTCCGATCCGTCCATCGCCTATGTCATGTCGCGCTTTCCGCTGCTGACCGAAACCTTCATATTGCGGGAAATGCTGGAGCTGGAGCGGCAAGGGACGCCGCTGGTCATCTTTCCGCTGCTGCGGGCCGATCCTGCCGTGCGGCATGCCGAAGTCGATCGGCTGAAGGCCGCGGTTCACTACACACGCTTCGTTTCACTGCCGATCGTGGCTGACAATCTGGCGTTCCTGTGCCGCAATCCGGTCCGTTATCTTCGCCTTCTGGGGACGGTGCTGCGCGGAAACTGGGGTTCGGCCAACCTGTTTTTCGGCGCGCTTGGCATTTGGCCAAAGTCGGTCCATTTCGCCCGGCTGGTGGAGCGGCAGGGGATCGCCCACATCCACGCCCACTACGCTACGCACCCGGCGCTTTGTGCCATGATCGCGTCTGAGCTGACCGGAGTCGGATTCAGCTTTACGGTTCACGCGCACGACATTTTCATCCACCAGCAGATGCTCGCCCGCAAGATGCGCAAGGCGCGGTTCGTTGCCTCGATCTCGGAATTCAACAAACGCTACATCCTGGATCGGGCACCGGATGTAGCACCGGATCATGTCAGGATCGTGCATTGCGGGATCGAACCCGAAGTCTACGATGCGATCGCCGCGGGGCGCGCTGAGGGCGCAACCGACCGGGCGGGAGCGATAACGGCAGTCTGCGTGGCGAGTCTCCAGCCCTACAAGGGTCTGAAACACCTGATCCGGGCCTGCGCGGCAGTACGGGATTCCGAGCCGGGATTTCGCTGCCGGATAGTGGGCGAAGGTGTGCAGCGCGACGAACTTGAAGCGCTGATTTCCGAGCTTGACCTGACCCAGACGGTGCAATTGATGGGCGGTCTGCCGCAACACGAAGTTGCCGCCCTGCTGGGCGAATCCGACCTGTTCGTCTTGCCCAGCGTAATTGCTGCCACCGGGCAGATGGAAGGGATTCCGGTTGCGCTGATGGAGGCGATGGCGGCCCGGCTTCCAGTGGTTTCGACCCGGATTTCGGGAATTCCCGAACTGGTCGAACACGGGACCAGCGGATTGCTGGTCGAACCGGAAGATGAAGCCGCGCTTGCCGATGCCCTGGTCGAACTTTGCCGCGATCGCGCGCTGCGCGAACAAATGGGCCGGCACGGACGCGAGAGAGTTGGCCAGGCCTTCGGTTTGCGCGGCAATGTCACGATCCTGCGCCGGGAGTTCGGGAAAGCGGTTGCCGGGACGATCGGGCTTGACGATCAACTGCTGGAATGGGTTGAAGAACAGGTTCGGAAGGAAGGCATTCCGCATGGCACAATCTCGTACCGGAATATCGGCGGTGGCCGGGATTCGCGTGTCTATGATCTGACCCTTCGTGGTGCGTACCGCCCGGATCGCCGGATGATCCTGAAATTGCATCGCCCGCACTGGGCGGCGCCGGGCGCTGCCGCGCAACTGGGCGAGCCCCATGCCGAGCGGGAATTTCTTGCGCTCTCCTCGCTGCAGAACTTTTGCGCGAACGGTGAAACCGCCCTGGCGGCTCCGCGCCCGCTTGGCTTCAACCGGCAGTTTGCAGCGGTGCTAATGGAAAAAGTCCCGGGCGAAAAATTGTCGCTGTCGCTGCGCTGGGCGCGGTGGCGGCGGGGCGGACGGGCCAGGCTTTTGTCCGGCTTCGAAGCCAGCGGCGCGTGGTTGGCGGCGCTGCACCGGGTCTCCGCGGCCGCGGTCGCAGGCACGGCGATAGCAGACCGGCTGGAACGGGAATTTCGTTCCGATCTGGCGCGCTGCGAGGACGCCGAACTCGGCAAGGATCTGGCGCAGGCCGCGCTGCAACGCTTCGAAGCTGGAAAGGATCGGTTTATCGGGCAGCGCTCCCGCCAGGTGACGGCGCATTGCGATTTCGCCCCTTACAACATTCTTGCATCGGGTGACGGGGTGACCGTGATCGATTTTGAGGGACTGCGCGCCGGGTTCATCTACGAAGACCTGGCCTATTTCCTCTGCATGGCCGAGATCCAGCCGCGCTATCATCTGTCGGAATCGGCGAATGTGGCGCTGCGCGGTGCATTCATCGCCGGTTACGATGGCCAGGACCAACTTGAAGCCGATGCGCTCGACTTCTTCCTGCTCCTGGCGACGGTCAAGATCATGGGGAACAGCCCCGTGCTTGCCTGTGGCGGCTCCCTGTTGGACAGATTCAAGCGCAGGCAGCGGATCGGTTTCTATCGCCGCACAATCCGGAGGCGGGTGACATGACGTCGCAGGGCGCCGCGCCCGTCGCCGTCGATGGAATCGGCCGTCATGCCGTGCAAGGGGTGATCTGGACCTACCTATCCTTTGCCGGCAGCAAGCTTCTGGTTTTTGCCTCTACCGTGGTCCTTGCGCGGCTTCTGCTGCCAACCGAGTTCGGTCTGGTGGGCTTTGCCTTGCTGGCAATCGGCTACATGGACACCGTTGGCGATTTCGGCATCAGTTCGGCCCTGATCTATGAACATGAACGGATCGAGGAGGCCGCTGACGTCGCCTTTGTCGTCAGCCTGATCGCGGGGCTGTTCTGGTTCGGCCTGGCCTATTTCGCCGCACCCTACGTCGCGGACTTCTTCCGCGAGCCGGAAGTGGTGCCGATCATGCGGGTGATGGGGATCGCGTTTGTGATCAACGCGCTGGGCAATACCCAGGACGCGATCCTGCGCCGCAACCTTGCCTTCAAGAAACGCCTGATACCCGATTTCGCGATGGCCGGGTTCAAGGGGCTGTGCTCGGTCGCCTTTGCCTTGGCAGGCTGGGGCGTGTGGAGTCTGGTCTGGGGTCAGTTGATTGGCGCGGCCGCCGCAACAATCGCGTTGTGGGCCGTGGTGCCCTGGCGTCCGGGTCTAAATGCCACCTGGCGCGCGGCGCGCAATATGCTGAGTTATGGCGGCCACATCGTCTCGGTGAACATCGTATCGGCGATCGTTCACGATGCCGACTATCTGATTGTCGGGCGCATGCTGGGGGCCACCGCGCTGGGCTATTACACGATTGCCTACCGGACCCCTGAATTGCTGATCACCACCGTGATCTGGGTGATCGGGAAGGTCACGTTCCCGGTCTACGCCAAGCTGCGCAACGATCCCGCTGCGCTGGCAAATGCGTTTCTGGTGACCCTGCGCTATCTTTCGCTGGTGACCTTGCCCGCCGGGCTTGGCCTTGCCTTTCTTGGCGGAACCTTTGTGACCACCTTCTACGGTGACAAGTGGATGCCTGCGGCGCTGACGATGCAGGCCCTGGCCGTTGCCGGGGCGATGCGCTCGCTCGGCTCGCACGCGGGCGATGTCTACAAGGCTACCGGACGGCCCAGCATCCTTACCAAACTTGGACTGCTGCGCGCCGCAGTGATCATTCCCGCGATGATCTGGGGAGCCCGCTACGGAATTTTCGGGGTCGCGGTGGCGCAGCTTATCGTGACCATGGCAAGCACCCTGCTGAACCTTATCGTCGCCGGGCGGATCCTGTCGCTCTCACCATGGATCCTGCTCGGCGAATTCCGGTCTGCGGCGGTGGCATCGGCAGCGATGATCGGGACTCTGGTCATGGTCCAGCCGCTGCTGGCCGCCACACCTGACCTGATCAGACTTATCCTGGATGCCTGCATCGGCGCGGCGACCTATCTCGCCTGTGTCCTGTTGATCGATCGGTCGACACTGCTCGAGGCCCGCGATGCGCTGGCAGATTCGGTGCGCCGGACATGACGGGCCGCACCCTCGTCGTTCTGGCTGACCGTACGGAGCAAAGCAATGCGCCGGAGAGAGCGGCCGCTTCCGCCGATCCGGTGGCGACAGCGGCGCCAGTTCGCACGGTTCGTCACTACCGTTTCCGCATGCCGCTCCACCCCGCGGCTTTGCTGCGATTCTATCTCACCGATCTTCTGGTGCCGCACTCACGCAGCGGCCTGGTCCGGGCAGGCCTGGCGCGCGCGGCGCGGAACTATCCGCGGATCGCAGCGGCGCTGCTGGGTGCGCGGCAGGCAGCAGCGCCGGATCCCGCCGGAGAATCAACCCTGCACGCCGCGCTTTGCCGGGCCGGGTTGGCTGGAGCGGACCCGGCTTCGATCACGCTTGAAGACTATCGTCAGTCGGCCCGAGGCAAGTCGGTGGCATTTGTATTCGACAGAGGCGCGGAGCACCCCCGGCTGATTGCCAAATCCAGCGCCGATGCTGCGCAATCGGCCAGGCTTGCACGGGAACAAGAGGTAATTCGCGCGATCCGGGCAAAAGTCGACGCGGAAATTGGCGGGTCGCTTCCGGAACCTCTGGGCCGAATTACGACCGATCGCGGGGAGGCGTACTGCGAACGCTATCTCCCGGGGCGTTCGATGTATGCGGAAATGCGCAACGGCTGGATGCCGCGCCGCCACGTCCAGGCCCAGCTCGGTGCGGCTTTCGGGTGGCTGGCCCGGTTCCAGCAAGCCACCAAATCGGGTGAAGTGCGTATAGGTGATGCTGGACCGACCGGGCCACTGGCCGTCCTGCGCAATCTCCGGGAAACAAGCGGACTGCCACCGCGCGAGGAGGCATTCCTGGCCAAGGTGATCCGCCAGGCCGAGGACCTGGCGGATGAACGGCTGCCAATCGTTGCAGTCCACGGCGACTTCTGGGTCCGTAACTTGGCGGTCCGGCCAGAAGGGCTGGCGGTGTTCGACTGGGAGAATTGCAGCGAGCAGGGGTTGCCGTTTTCGGATCTCCTGCATTTTGCAATCACCTATGGTCGAAGTTATCCCTGGACACCCGGAACCTGGACCGATCCGGTTTCGGCTTTCAATCGAACCCTGGATGCCGGGGGCTGGCTCGGTCCCGTCCTCAGCCAGCACCTGCAAGCCTACTGCCGGGACATGGGGCTGGCGCCCGACTTGCTCAAGCTGGCAATGCCGTCCTTCCTGGCGCAGCGCGCGATGGCGGAACGCAGCGAATGCGACGATCCCGCAGGGCCGACCGGCGACGGGGTCTGGCGGCGAACGTTCAGAGCCTATGTGGAGTTGGCCCGATGCGCCTCCTTTGGCTCATAGACTCGCTCGCGGTCGGCGGAGCGGAACGGCTGGTGGCGATCTTTGCCCGTCAGGCCGCGGCCAGGGGAATCGACCTTCGGGTCGTTTGCATGGGCGTGATCGACGGCAATCCGCTGGCACGCGAACTGGAAGCGGTCGGAGTGCCGGTTACGGTCCTGGGTGCGCGCAACCTGCGCGACATCAGGGCGTTCCGCCACCTGCTCCGGCTGATCCGCCACAACAAGATCGACCTGATCCACGCGCATCTGACCTATTCGGAGATCTGGGCCCGGCTTGCAGGATGGTTCACCGCAACGCCGGTTGTGTCCACCGCGCACGTCCGCCAATACACCAACCCGCACAATTCCAGCCCGCGCGACCGCAAGATCGAGCGGTTGGTGGGCTTTGTGAGGAAACATTTCGGCGGGCCCGTGATCGCCGTCTCGGATGCGCTGCGTGACCGCCTGCTGGCTCGCGGCCTGCCGCCGCAGCGGGCGGTGACCGTGCACAACGGGATTGAAACCGAGCATTTCGAACTGCGATCCGGGATCGACCGGACTGCCCTCCGCGCAGAATTTGACATGCCTGCGGCCGCCCCGGTGGTCCTGACCGTGGGCGTGATCCGTGCGGGCAAGGGGCATGACGTGCTGATCGCCGCGGCGCGCGCAGTGCTCGCAACCGTGCCGGATGCGCATTTTCTGATTGCCGGGGGTGGCCCGCTTGAAGGAGGTCTTCGCGGGCAAGTGGCCGAGCTGGGCCTGGAAAAGCGGATTCACTTCGCAGGGATGCGCGGCGATGTGCCGAACCTGATGGCGATCGCCGACCTGTTCGTGCTTCCGTCCTCGCAGTTCGATGCCTTGCCGACGGTGACCATGGAAGCGATGGCGGCCGGCCTTCCGGTCATCGCGTTCGCCAGCGGCGGTGTGGCCGAGATCGTCGTAGAGGGACAAACCGGCCGAATTCTGCCCAGGGTCGATGCCGGGGATCTGGCGGAGGCCATCACCAACCTGCTGTCTGAACCGAACAGGGTCCTGGCAATGGGCCGAGCGGGATTGGAAAGGGTGAAGGCGGAGTTCAGCGCTGGGGTATGGAGCGACCGCCTGATCGATTTCTACCGTCAGCGGGTTGAGCCGCAAACGGGTCCGGCCACGGTGCTGGGCAAGCCGCCGCCGCGGATCCTGGTGGTTGAATTCTTCGGGCGGGGCGGTCTGGTCCACTACGCCTATCAGATGTGCCAGGCACTGGCCGAACAAAACGCCGATGTAGAGCTTGTCACCGACCGCGACTACGAACTGGCCGCGATGCCGCACGCTTTTCCGGTCCGGCGGATCTTTCGGCTGTGGGATCCCCGCCCGCAGGGTGAAGTGCAGTTGCCGACATCGCTTGGCGCCCGGCTGCGCCGCTTGACCCGGCGCATCGGCAGGGGCGCGGTGCATTACCGCGAATGGTTCAGGCTGATCCGGCTCGTCCGGCGTGAGCGCCCGGATGTGGTCCAGTTCGGAGAGATCCGCTTTGCGACCGATCTCCTGCCCTTGTTTGCGCTGCGCCTGATGGGGATTCGGCTGGCCGATGTCTGCCACAATGTCGCGCCATTCGACGTCAGCAGCGGCAGTGCCAGACTGACTCGGGAATCGCGCTGGAATCGCGCGGTGTTCCGGCGAATCTATGCCTGCTTCGAAACGATCTTTGTCCATTCGGACGTCAACCGGCAGGAATTCGTGCGGCTGTATGGCGGTGACCCGGCCCGGATTTGCGTGATCCCGCACGGCAACGAAGACATGTTTCGCCTCGCTGCTGCGCCGGCCGGCGGGAAAGGGCTGGCGGGGCAGCTCGCGATGAAGGCGGGATCGCCGACCGTGCTGTTCTTTGGAACATTGACCAAATACAAAGGCTTGGATCATCTTCTTGAGGCATTTTCTATGGTCCGGCGCACGATTCCCGATGCCCGGCTGGTCGTCGCCGGGTTCCCCAATCCCGATGTCGATGTCACCGCCCTTCAGGAGCGCGCCGGGCAACCCGATCTGAGCGGAGCAGTCCGGTTCCACCTCGAATATGTCGAGATGGAAGATGTGTCGGGCCTGTTCGAAAACAGCGCGCTTGCGGTCTTTCCCTATCTGATGATCTACCAGAGCGGGGCGCTGCAGATTGCCTACAGCTTTGCCAAGCCGGTCGTGGCAACGCGGGTTGGCGGCCTGGCAGAGGCCGTGATCGATCAGGAAACCGGACTGCTCGTCCCCCCGCGCGACAAGGCGGCCCTGGCCGGGGCCATCACCGCGCTGCTTGGGGACCCGGACCGTGCCCGTGCAATGGGCGAACGGGGCCGCCAATTGTCCGAAGGCGCATTTTCGTGGCGCAGCATCGCGGGGCAGGTTCGGCAGGCCCATGCCGCGCCGTTTGTGGGTGCGGCCCGGCCCGGCGCCAGCCCGCCTGCCGGGGCGCTGCAATGAACCGCGCGGCCGAATCCCATTCGCCGGGTCAGGTCCACTTTGTCTGGACCCGGGCGATCGACGGCGTGCCCATGGCCGGTCGGCCGAATGTCGCCCGGCAGGTGCGATCTGCGTTTCTGTCCCAGGGCTACGCGATCAGCGAAAGCATCATCCAACCCTTGTCTGGCAGCCAAGGGGCGGGCCGTCTGATCGAAGCAGGGTTCCGCTTGCTCGGCGGGCTACTCACCGGGCGTCCGCTGCCGTTGCAATGCCTGCTGTTTGGCGCGAAGCGTGAAGCCTCGCGCGTGCTGGCCGAACTGCCGCCGGGATGCGAACTGGTCTATCTTGACGGCGTTCGCTGCTTGCGCGTTCTGGAGCAACTGCGCCACCTGCGCCCCGACCTGGCGATCGTTACCGATCTTGACGATCTGATGTCGCGCCGGATGGACCTGTTGCTAAGGCTCGATCAGCCACCGTCGATGGGCTACCTGGCGGGCGCCATGCCTGCAGCAGTCGGGCGGTTGCTGGCCATGCCGATCCTTGCGCGGCTGCTGCTCCGATATGAGGCCGCAAGCCTGAGGCAGGCAGAGCGAGCGATTGCCGAACACAGCGATTGCGTGGTGCTGATCTCCAGCGCAGACGCGGCCGTTCTGCGGGGCCGCGTACCCTCAGCCGATGTGCGGAGCATTTCTGTTGCAGCGACGAGGCCGGTTTCGGCTCGGCGTGCCATGCAGCCGCCGTACCGTTTCGTTTTCATCGGCACAGATGCCCTGCGGCAGAACCAGTTGACGATCGACGCGCTGATCGCGCTGTGGCGCAAGCGGCGGGTGAAGACTCCGCTGGTGATCTATGGCGAGCAGCATCGGGCCTATGACCTTCCGCCGATGGTGACCATGCCGGGTTATGCGGATTGCCTGGACCAGGTGCACGATGGCCACAGCGTGCTGCTGACCCCGTCTTACGTCGCGGGCGGGATCAAGACCAAGGTGATTGAGGCCTTTGCCTATGGCACGCCCGTTGCCGGCAACGCGGTTACCTTTGAGGCGATTGCGATCGGGCCGGACTATCCGCTGCTGTTCGAGACGGAAGAACACCTGGCGGCGCTGCTCGATGCGCCGGAGCGCTTCGCCGAAGTGTTCGCCAGCGCCATTGACCATGGGCTTGCCATCGTGGACGAATACCATGATCCGGCCCGGATAAATGCGGCCTGGGCGAAGGTCGCGCAAAGCGCCGTGCGTCGCCATGGCCAAAAGAGGGGCGGCGTTGCTGCGGACTATGCTCCCGGTGCGTTGGCCGCCGAAGGGAAGCGTTCGTGAGTGTTGCAAACTTGAGGGAAGACTGGAGATGGAAACGAAATTCGCACTGACCTTGGCGCGCTCGGGCCTGGCCCTTGCCTTGCTCGCGGCGATGCCTGTCCCGGCCTTGGCTGATCAGCCGGGCGATGCGGGCGGTTTGCAATCCGACGAGCGGAGCGAGCCTGCCACGGTATCCACTTCGGCTCATCCCGGCCAATCGCTGGCGCTTTCGCCCCAGGGCAAGAATGACGATCGCTTGAAGATCGAGGTCGGTGTTCTGCCGCGCTATGTCAGCAATTACTTCGAGGCTCAGGATGAATTCAATATCGGGGCGCCAACGACCCCCGCCCAGTCGGTGAGCATCGTCACCGTATCCGGCAGCGTGAGCTACAACCTGGTCCAGGAAGAACGCAAAAGGCTTAACGCGGCGGTGCGGGTGCGACACAACATTTTCACCGATCTCGATTCGGCCAATTCGACCGACGTCGATGTGTCGCTGACGTATGATGCGCGGCCCAGCGTGATCCGGGTCGGCTATTTCGGCACCCGCCACCGGCTGGTCTCGAACCCCGGCCTCGCGCCGGTCTATGGCAAGACCGATGGTCTGTCCGCGGACTATCTCCACCGCCTGACCAAGCGCCTGCGCGGCCAGATCGGCTATCGCTATACCCGCACCGCCTATCCGGTCTTTCCGGATCGAAACCTGTCAGAGCATCTGTTCAGCGGCGAACTGCGCTATCAGGTGCAGCGCTATTTCATGCCGGCGATCGGCGTGGAATATTCGCGCGGCAACGCGGCGCTGGACAGCCGGTCGTTCAAGCGCAAGGCGGTCTATCTCAGCGTGACGAGCGAAATCGGCGATCGGGTCTATCTCAGCCTGCGCTATCGCCATTCAAAGCGCGATTATCTGACCGTTGTTCCGACCGATTCGTATTTCGGGCGCGAGGATCCGCGCAACGACATTTCCGGGTATGGAACGGTGCAACTGGGCGGAGGGTTCTCGCTGTTTGGCTATTTCTATCACGCCAGCAACCGCTCCAACCAGTTGTCGCACCGCTTCAAGAGTGACGAAGCCGGGCTCGGGCTGTTTTACCGCTTTTGATGCGGCCTATGGTAGACTTTGAGAGTGCGTGCGCAGCCATTTCACGCCAGATCGCGACCTGGTTCGCTGTGCTGTGCCTGTCGCTGATTTGCGCGCCAGTGCAGGCGCAGGACAGCGCCGCGATCTATGTTTCGACCCGGGGCGACAACCGCGCTGACGGGTCTTCCCCGTCCCGGGCGCTGCGGACGATCTCGGCGGCGCTGGCGCGGGCCCGGCCGGGTCAGACGGTCCTGATCGAAGGCGGAACCTACCGCGAGCAGGTGATCACGGTGCGCGGCGGGCGCCCCGGCGCGCAGATCACTCTGCGCAGCGTAAACGGCATCGCCAGGGTCGATGGATCGGGCCTGAAGGGGCGGCGGGATCAGAACCGCGGCCTGATCGAATTGCACCATCCATTCGTGACACTGGACGGGCTCGCCATTGTCAGTTCGAACTCGACCGGAATTCTCCTCGCGGCAAGCGACCTGACGGTGCAGAACTGCCACATCGCCGATATCCAGCGGCACGGGATCAGCACCGAAACGTCGTTCCAGACCCGGGCTGCGGGTGGCGGGCAAATGATCAAGCGGATTGTCCTGTCCGGCAACACGATCGAACAAACCGCACTTGCCGGAAACAGCCAGGCCTTGAGCCTCATCGCCGACGGATTTCGCGTCAGCGGCAACACCATCCACAACAACCGCGCCGAAGGGATCGATATCTGGCTGGGTTCGCGGCGCGGTGAAGTGACCGGCAACACCGTCTATGCCAACGATGCCGTAGGCATCTACGTAGATGGTGCAGCCTATGTCTCGATCAGCGGGAACCGGGTCTATGGCAACCCATCGGGCATCGGCATTTCCTCGGAAGACGCACGCTATGGCACCCACGACATCGCGGTGTTCAACAACGTGGTCTACAACAACCCGAAGAACGCGATCTTCGTTTGGGATGATGACCGGCGGCCGGGCATCCGTGGTTCGCAAAAGGTGCTGATTGCCCACAACACCCTGATTGGATCGAACTATGCACTCTACTTCGCGGGAGATGCCAACTCGGTCGAAGCGCTAAACAATCTGGGTCTGGCTTCGGGAGGCAACGTCCAGATGGGCGGGGGAAGGGGATCGTCGATCCGGCTGGGCGGGAACGTCTGGCTGGCCAGTCTGACTGGCTTTCAAGGCGCAGAGCGGAAGGACTACCACCTTGCCGCGCAGTCACCCGCCATTGGCAAGGGCGTGCCCCTGCCAGCACCGGGTTCCTACGCGATAGCCAATCTGCGGCTCGATCTGGATTTCGACGGCTTCGCCCGGGTATCGACCGGCTCGGGCGATGCCGGAGCCTATGCCTACGTGCGGAACTAGCCGCCAGGGCAAGATGCCTGTGGCTTCAGAAACCCACATGTAACTTTGTGTTCCATTCAGATTTCGCTACACGGCTGGCTCCACGGTGAGGCACGCGGGAATGGCCGAAGGCAACCAATGGAATGTGCCGCGAAACGGGAGCGGCGTGGTTCTGGGCACGCTGTTCGGGCGCTTCCGACTGATCGCTGCGGATGGCGAGGAAATTGTAGTCCCCAACCGCCGCGCACGGGCGCTGTTGGCCATGTTGTGTCTTGCGGATGGCGAACCGCTTGATCGTGCTTTCCTGAGCAGGCTGTTGTGGGTCGGCAGATTTGAAGCCCATGCCAAGGCAAGCTTGCGGCAGTGCCTGCTCGAACTGGGAAAGCTGCTGGCTTCCTTTGGTGACAACATCCTCGACGTCTCACGGACCAGCGTTGCGCTGCGATCCGGCTCGATTGCCACGGATCTGGACGTGCTCGAAGCCGCATTCGCGCGGGCCGATATCGAGGCCGCGACGGCTCAATTGGCGACGATCGGCGCAAAACCGATCCTTGATCAGATGGATTTTGGCGACGCGTTCGACCAGTGGCGCGCCCGTTATTGTGCCGATGCCGAAAGGCGGTTGCGCAGCGCGGTGGAGCAGGCAATCGGCAATCTGGGGCATGAGGATGGAAGCCGGTCGCAGGCGGAGTTGCTCCGCGCCTTGTCGCTTCGTCAGGCGACCGCCGCAGCGACTTTGCATTCAGGTGAGGCGGCCGCGACCACGCGGATCGCGGTGTTGCCGTTCCAATCGATCGACGCAGGCGAGGGGCACGACTATTTCGCCGATGGAATGGTCGATGAATTGATCACGACCTTGGGTCAGGTCCCGCAATTGCTGGTCGCCGGGCGCACCTCGTCGTTTCATTTCCGGGGCAGCGATCTTCCGCCCGCGCAGATCGCGGCGCAGCTTGGGGTATCCCACCTGATCGAGGGATCGGTGCAGCGCCATGGCGACCGGGTGCGCATCCACGCTCATCTGATCGCCGGTGATACCGGCATCGATCTGTGGGGCGCCCGCTTCGACGGCAGCCTCGACGAGGTTTTCGCCTATCAGGAACAGGTTGCGAGCGCGATCACTGCGGCGATCGGCGAAGCGCTGGGCATTGCCATGCAGCCCCCACGGGTACGCGGCACGACCCACAGCAAGCAGGCGTATGACCTGTATCTGCAGGGCCGCTCGTTGTGCGCGCGGGTCATGGGCGAAGGCGTGCTCGACAAGGGCATCGCGCTGCTCGACCAGGCTCTGGTGATCGATCCCGAGTTTGCCGAAGCCTGGGTCGTCCTGGCCGAAGCCCACCAGATGATCGCGGTCTACACCCAGTGCGCCGACCGGCCGGCGGCAATCCGGCGCATGGCCGAATGCGCCCGTCGGGCGATCGCGCTGGCGCCTGACCTTGGCTATCCCCGGGCCCTGCTGGGGGTTGAGCGCTGGATCAGGGGAGACATTGTCGGCGCGCTTGAGCTTGCGTTCGAAGCGTATCGCCTGGAGCCGACCAACCCCGCCATCCCGATGCGGCTTGGCTCGATGCTAGCCTATATCGGGCGGACCCGGCAAGCGTCCGCGTTCATCGCCGCCGCGGTCAATCAGGATCCGATAGACGCGCGCAAGTATGCCTTGGTTTGGGCGGTGCACATGGGCAAGGGCGATCTTGTCGGTGCCCGCGAAGCCGGACAGCGGATGGTCGATCTTGCCTTTCCTTCGGTCTATCTGGCCGTTGTCACTGCTGCGCTGGGACAGCACGATCTTGCGGTCGAGCAATACCAGCTCACCAAGCAGCTGGTGAACACGGTCGTCATGCCGCCCGCCGGAACCGGCGCAATGTCTGCCGAGGCGATGGACGCCTATTGGCTGCTGGCCGCAAAAGGGGTGTGCAGCGGCAAGGAAGAGGATCGCCAGGCTTATCGGCAGATGCTCGATTTCATGTACGCGACCTTGCCCGACAAGGGCGATCTGGCAATCGCGGCTCCGGCGATATTCACCGGACACGCCGAACTGGCCTTCAAGGCCCTGGGAGACAGCGCCAGCCCAGCCAACATGCTGGCCTATATCAACCTGTGGAACCCGATCGAGCCGATGTGCCGGGTTTGGCAACACCCCGAATTCATCCCCTTTGCCCAGCGCATCGGCATGGCTGCCGCCTGGGACAAGTACGGGTGGCCCGATCTGCTGCCGCTGCCGGATAACCGCGCGCCCGTTCGGGTAGCGCAAGACGCGCGCGCAGTCTGAGCCGAAGCCGAACCCGCATTGACGCACTATTGACGCTTTATTGACGGTTGGGCGGATTGACGCCTGACGCTACGGCAAGGCACTGTCCGAACCGGGTTCGCAGACAATTTGGCGCTTTCGAGCGGGCCGGGAAAACCCCGGTTCTGTGACCGGCAAAGCTATGTCTGCGCGATCTTGGGGAGAGATGATGGCACAGGCAAAAGCCACCGACGCAATTGGCGCGTCTGCGATGGGCAAGGCGTTCTGGCGAATCCTGCCGCTGATCGGTCTGGCCTATCTGTTTGCCTATATGGACCGGGTCAACGTCAGCTTTGCGGCGGCGCAGATGAACCAGGATCTGCAGTTCAGCGCGACGATCTATGGGCTTGGCGGCGGGTTGTTCTTCCTTGCCTACGGGCTGTTCGCGATCCCTTCCAATCTGATGCTGGTGCGCTTTGGAGCGCGCACCTGGATCGGCGCGATCATGATCGCCTGGGGTCTGCTGTCGGCAGGGATGATGTTCGTGCAGACCCCGATGCAGTTCTACGCGCTGCGATTCCTGCTTGGGGTGGCAGAGGCCGGATTCTACCCCGGCGTCATCTACTATTTCGCCGGCTGGTTTCCGCCGTGCCATCGCAGCCGCGCGGTCAGCCGGTTCTTCATCGCCAGTCCGCTTGCTTCTGTGGTGATGGGGGGCATTTCGGGCTGGCTGCTGGCGCTGGACCAGCATCTGGGCCTGGCGGGTTGGCAATGGCTGTTCCTTGTCCAGGGTTTGCCGACCGTGCTGGTTGGCCTGGTCATTTTGCGCGTGCTGCCCGAGTCGCCCGCAACGGCGGCGTGGCTGACGCCGGCTGAGCGCCAGTGGATTGTGAACGAACTGACGCGCGAGCAGGCGGGCATCGGTGAACCTGACACGCACAGCACGATCGCTGCGATGCGCAATCCGCGGGTCTTGGTGCTGGGTCTGATGGGCTTTCTGCTGATCGGTGCGGTCACCACCGTGATCCTCAATGCACCGATGATCCTGCGCGGTGCCACCGGGCTGGACGCCAAGACGATTGGCTATCTGGTCGGCCTTGGCGGCGTGGTCGGAGCAGCGGCGATCCTGTTCAGTGGCAGCTATGCCGACCGGCATGGCGACCGCTGGGGTGATGCCGCCTGGTGCGGGCTGGTCCTCGCCGCAGCGGTGCTGACAATGGGCCTGGCATCCGCGCCTCTGGCGGTTGTGATCGCTTATCTCGCCTTTGCTGCGGTATGTTTCACGATTCCGATGCTCACATCGTCTGGCTGGGCTGAACTGCTGCACGTGCGCGAACTCGCGGTTGGCGCAGGAGCTATCAACATGCTGTCGCAGTTGGGCGCCTTTCTCGGCCCTTATGGCTGGGGACTGGCCAAGGACGCGACCGGTAGCTTCCAATTCGCGCTGATCGCCTTGGCGCTGGTCGCGTTGGCCATGTGCGCTCTGTTGCTGGTGATCCGCCGCGACGCGCGTGGCAGCGCGCTGCGCCAGGCGCGCGTGGCAGCGTGATGGAACGGGCACACCGAATTTGAAGGCGCCTCAGCGGAGGCGGCGAGGAAGAGGAGTGAAGGCAATGATGAATCTCAAGACGATCCTGAGCACGGCAATCATCGCATCGACCATCGCAATGGCCGGTCCGGCGATGACCCAGGAGCGCAGCTATCGACCTGGCTCGGTCTGGACCGCTTCGCAGGTGCGGGTGCTGCCAGGCCAGTTCGACAACTACATGGACTTCCTCGCCGGCCAGTGGAAGCGCGTGCAGGAATTCGGCAAGAAGGAAGGCGTGGTGCTCAGCTATCACGTCCTCGCGGTCAACAACGCCCGCAAGGACGAGCCAAACATGATGCTGCTGATCGAGACCAAGGATTACATGACCACCGCCCAGCAGGATGCCTTCAACGACAAGTTGAACGCCTTCCTCGCCTCCGACGATCGCAAGCAGGAGGCCGCAAGCGCCGCGCGCGGGCCGATGCGCGAACCGCACGGCTCGATCGAATTCCAGGAACTGATCCTGAAGTAAGCGACCCGCTTCGGGATCATGGCAGGCGGCGCACAAGTCCCGCGCCGTCTGCCACTTCCCGGTGCGAACCGACTGCGGGAGCCCGCCGTGCCAGCCATTCAGGAACTCGCCCGCGATTTCACCGCGCTGCTCCGCGCAGGCCAGTTCGTGGCCGCCGGGGATCGCTACTGGTCGCGCGACGTGACCAGCATCGAGCCAGCCGATCTGCCCGGCGGAATCCGCGCGATTGTTCACGGCGTTGCTGACACGCGAAGCAAGTGCGCAGCGCGCTTTGGCACCACCCGGATCGAGGAAATCGCCATCGACGGCCCATTCGTCACCGGCGACCAGTTCGCGCTGTTTCTCGATCTGGTGACGGTCGATCTGGCCAGCGGCGCGCGCCGTCCTTTCACCGAGATCGCACTCTATACCGTCCGCGGAGGCCAGATCTCCGAGGAAAGGTATTTCTATGACTGACGCCACTGGAGCGCCGCCAAGCGAACGCCGGATCATTGCCAAGCTCAGCTGGCGGATCCTGCCGCTGATCTTCCTGAGCTATCTGGTCGCTGTGCTGGACCGGGCCAACATCAGCTATGCCTCGGTCCAGATGAACGCCAGCCTGGGCTTCAGCGCGGCGGTTTACGGTTTTGGCGCTGGGGTGTTTTTTGTCGGTTACTCGTTGTTCGAGATTCCCTCCAACCTCATGCTGGTCCGGTTTGGCGCGCGGCGCTGGATCGCGCGGATCATGCTGACCTGGGGGGTGATCTCGGGGCTCATGGCGTTCGTGCAAACGCCGACCCAGTTCTACGTCATGCGCTTCCTGCTCGGCGTGGCCGAGGCCGGATTTTACCCGGGCGTCATGCTGTATCTTTCGCAGTGGTTCCCTTCGGCCTGGCTGTGCCGCGCAGTCAGCCGGTTCTACATCGCCAATCCGGTCAGCTTCCTGATGATGGGCAGCATTGCGGGCCTGTTGTTGAGCCTCGACGGCGCGCTGGGCGTGGCCGGCTGGCAATGGATGCTGCTGGTTGAAGCAATTCCGGCGGTGGTCATCGTCGCTTTGCTGCTGATGTTCCTGCCCGAACGGATCGAGACGGCCAACTGGCTATCGGCTGCAGAAAAAGACTGGCTGCTGCGCCACCACGCCGCCGATCACGCCGCATCGGGCGCAGTCCAGCATGATTTCTGGCGTACCTTGCGCAACCCGGTCGTGCTGGGCATCGGTCTGACCTGCGCGCTGACCTATGTTTGCGCCAATGCTGTTACCTATTCGGCACCGAAACTGCTGATGCAGGCAACCGGATGGCCCCTCGGATCGGTCGGATATGCCTTGGCGCTGATGAATGTCCCGGTCGTCGTGGCGATGCTGGCGGTGTGCTGGCATTCGGATCTCCGGCGCGCCCCGCATCTCCATATTGTCGCGATGCTGGCAATTTCGGCACTTGGAGCTATTGGGATGGCCGCTGCATTCCACGCTGGCGCGGGACAAGCAATCGTCGCGATGCTCGCCGCTTACTGCCTGTTCAACACCTTCAGTTCCGTGGTGGGAACACTTGCCTTTCCGGCAGCCAACACAGCGCTGCATCCCGCCAACCGTGCGGTTGCCTTTGCTGCGATCAATACGATTTCGCAGGTCGGCAATTTCCTTGGACCGGTCCTGTGGGGGCTCGCCGCCACGGCGACCGGTAGCTTCCAACTCGCGCTTGAGGTCATCCCGATCGTTCTGCTCGTCCCGCTTGGACTGATCCTGGCACTGCGCCGAAGCAGGACCCAGCCGACCGCTCACGCGGTCCGGATGGGATAGCGAAATGGCAAAGATCGCACCGTCAGTTCGGTCGCCGCGGGCTGGCGCGCCAGCTTCTGTGATCCGATGATCGCTGCTGCGTTCCGGATGCTGAACGCGGCGATTGCCACGGGCGGGGGACTTGCCGCCTTGCTGTTCGGGCCGACGCGGACACGCGCGCTGACCGCCGGAAAACCGCCCGCACCCGATTCTCAGGAGACCTTGCCATGTTGACCGCAATCCTGATCGTGCTGGCATTGGGCGCCGCGGCGAATGGTCTGCTTTTTGCTGCGCCATGCTTATGGCCAGCAAGCCTGGCCGCGCGCCGAGGCTGTGCTGCTTGGCGCCGTTACCAACTTTTTCGACACGCTTGGCATCGGCAGTTTCGCGCCGACTACGGCGTGGTTCAAGTTCCGGCGGATGGTTCCCGACCACCTTATTCCTCCGACCATGATCGCCGGCCTGACCCCGCCAAGCATGGTCCAGGCGCTGATTTTCCTTGCCTTGCTGGGAAGCCGGGTCGACCCTGTCTTGCTGTTTGGCACGATGATCGCACTGACGATCGGCGGACTGATCGGTGCGCCATTGGTCTATCGCGCCAGAGTGTGGATAGTGCAGGGCGCGGTGGGTATCGCCTTGATCCTTGCCGCGACGTTCTACTCGCTGTCCGGATTTGGCCTGATGCCGATCGGCGGAACCGCCGCCAGCCTGTCGCCAGGTCTGACCGTGCTCGCGATTGCTGCAAGCTTCGTGTTCGGGATTCTTCTCAACTTCGGAATCGGCAACTATGCCCCAACGCTCGCCATGCTCAGCCTGATGGGGCTCGATCCGCGCTATTGCTTCCCGATCATGGCCAGCAGCAATGCGCTCGCGGGGGTGATCGTTGCAACCCGGCACGTCCGGGCCGGAAAAATCGATCTCAGGATCGTGCTGGGTGTCGCGCTCGGCGGTATACCGGCGGTGCTGGTCGCGGCTTTGCTGGTAAAATCAATGCCGCTTGATGTGTTGCGCTGGCTGGTGACCGTGGTGGTTCTGTATACCGCCGTGGTCATGCTGCGCGCAGCAGCAGCGAGTCGGCGTCAGCCAGTCACCGGCACGGATCCCGCTACTGGCGGTGCCATAGAGGCCGCAGTCTGAAGGGGCACCAGGCGCGGCAGCGTCCACCGGTTGGCATATGCCAATGCCGCGCGGGGCAAGGCCCGGGTTTCAGGCGTAGATGGCCGAAAACGGATGTTGGTCGGGGAGACAGGATTCGAACCTGCGACATCCTGCTCCCAAAACAGGCGCGCTACCGGACTGCGCCACTCCCCGACCTGGGGTATCTGCCTTCGCGCTGGTGGGCCCGGCAGGACTCGAACCCGCGACCTAGCCGTTATGAGCGGCCAGCTCTAACCAACTGAGCTACAGGCCCATGTGCACGAATTGCCGCGCGGCGTTAGCTTGGGCGGCGCGCTTAGGCAAGCGTGGCGGCATCAAGCAGCTCAGATACCCGCGTCGGTGCGATTTCGCGTCGCTTAAGACAGGCAAAAACTTCGCGCCACCAGTCATAAAGCGCGTCAAGATCGTCCTCAGATCGGACATAGGGGGTGTATCCGGGCGCGAGCGAGGGCGAATGGAACGAGAAGACCAGCACCGGGAGGCCTTCATCGATCGCGATGTCGATCCCGCGCAGCGCTTCGTCGATCGTGACGCCTTCGGGGGTCAGCGGAATGCGTTCCAGCAGGCCGACCCGGGCCAGCGCGCCGCGAAGGCGCGGCACCCGCCACAGCGATGCATGAAGCCACTGGCCGATCTGCCGTAAGAGACCCCAGTAGACGGTGGTCAAGGGCAGCTCCATCAAACCTTTTTGCCGGTCTATCCAATAGGGTCGGACTGGAAAATCGCGGAAATTGGGGCCCCCACCGTTGCTGTAATCGAAAGTCGCGCGAACCGATGAATCAATCGCAATGCCGCCTTCGGACAGGATCTGCGCGGTATTGGGTCCCACGCCATAGCGTCCGGCGCGGTAGATCAGCGGCGGCGCACCGATCGCCTGTTCGATCGCATCGCGCAGGTTGCGGAACTTTGCTTGCTCAAGCTCTGGGGGAAGGTTTCCGGCAAACGAATTGAACTCGGTAACCTGTTCCGCGTGCGGCGGACTGACCCAGGGGTGAAGCTGAACCCCCACTTCGGCCTTTCCGTCAGCCACCGCATCGCGCAGGATTGCCGCGGCGGACGCGTTGGCGATGATCGGAAAATCAACCAGATAGATCGGGCAGACACCCTGGCCTTCACAAAATTCCTGGAACTTGGCGAGCCGGGCAACGGTGTGGACGGTGTGCGAGCTGCGCTCGATCGGGCGCGACCAGTCAAACTCCTCTTCGGTATCGACTGTAACCACGAACCGCTGTCCGAAGCCGGGCCTGAAGCGCACGAAATCGGGATTTACAGGCAAGTCCGGGATGCGGTTATCCGCCACTTTCGCTTCGCCCCTGTTACGGCCGGGCCCGCCCCGGCGCGTCCTGCTGGATAGCTTGCGTATGGCCCGCAAGCGCGTGGGTCAACCCCGGCAGGGTTAACCGGAGCTTGTCGTCCTTGCGAACCAGATCGCCGCCCGCGGCGCGCGCTTCGGCGCGGGCCAGCCGCAGGGCAAAGCCGACACCGAACACGCCGGCAGAGATGACCTGGGGAACTTCACCGGCACCCGCCTTGAACAGCTCGTCACCTTCTCGCGCGGCCAGGATCGCGGGCAAGGCAAGATCGATCCTGGCCGTATCGCCGCGCTGCCTCTGCCGCAACCGCAGCACTTCACCCGGGGCGGAGACCCCGGCAAGCGTGGCAAGCAGGCGCCAGACGATCCGTTCCACTTCCAGCCGGGCCAGCCCGACCGGCAGGGACTGGGCGTCGTCGCGCACCGAGAAACCGCTGCCGCGCTGAGCGGTATGCGCGCCAAGCTGGGCGACCGTAGCCGCGATGATCGCCGCAAGATCGGTATCCCCCGATTCCAGCTCCATCGCACCCGAATCGAGCCTGGCCAGCCGTTCCAGCTCCTCGAAGGCCGAGAGCATCCGCGCAGCGTCTCCGGCGATGCCTGCCGCCAGCGCGCGATATTCGTGGGGAGTGGGGCCGAACAGCTGCTGCTGGATGATCTCGGCCCCGACCTGAATCGCGTTGACCGGGGTGCGCAGTTCGTGAAGCAGCTGGCGCAGCCGGTCCGCTTCGCTCTCGGTCACCGGCGGGACCAGGGGAGCAGCTTCGGCCGGACGGCGCATTCGCCCCCGATAGCCCAGGTAGCGCCCGGTCAGGGGATCGAACCACGGCGCGGCATCAAGCTGCCATTTGCCCGCGATCGCCGCCGCGCCGTCCAGCACCATTGCGGCACCACGCAGCGGCTGATGGCGGCGGATCTGTTCCGCGAAGTCTCCGCCACCGGCCGCATCGTGGAGACGCAGCCCCAGCACCATTGGCGCAATGCCCGGATCGGCCCAGGCAATCCGCGCCTCGGCATCGGTCGCAAGATCGAACGCGCGAACCTCTTCGGGCACGTGCAGGACGTGGTCTTCACCCAGTGGCAGGCGCGGAGAATCGTTGGCCGATGCCTGGTCGGTTACCTGTCGGGCGCGGCGATAGGCCTCGATCCGCTTGACGATCGCGCCGATCGCCTCCCCGCCCTCGGGGCGCGGGGGGAGCAGTTCGGTGCCGTCCTGAAGGATGATCTGATGCGGCGCAGGCGCGGCGGCCGCGTCCGGTTCCGCACCGGCCCGAACCGCGGCGGGCGGCAGTCCGCGATCGGTCACGCCCAGCCGCGAAAGCAGGGTTCGCACCTCGGGCGAAAGGTCGGTCCGCAGGCGCAGGTACGGGCGCACGGCGGGTGGCAGGGCCGGGATCAGGTCGAGCCATTCGTCCGGTGCCAGCTGCGCCCGTTGCAGGACGGCGACCGCGATTTCTGCTTCGCCGGTGGCAAGCGCCGCGACCAGGCGGGGCGCGCGCAGCCGCAGCCCGAAATCGCGGATCATCGTGACGCGATCGGCACCGGGTATGGTGGCGGCGAGCTGGCTCAGCCGGCCATAGGCGGCGTCAAGTTGTTCGCCGCGGGCATCGGCAGGCAGGGTGCCGAGCAGATCAAGCAACTGGCGGAACTGGATGCGCTGCACCGCCGGACTGCTGGCATTGATGCGCAGCACAGTGCCAAGGCGGTCGTCGAAATGCATGACTTCTCCGGTATGGCAGGCGGGCCCTGCGCGCGAGAGCGTTTACCAGTTTAATCCCCAGTCCGAACCGGCGCTGAATGGTGCGTTGCAAAGCGGGACAGTTGCCGCCATAAATAATAATATTATCGCACGCGGACACGTATGGCAGCGAAAGTTGCCGTTTTCGGCCATTTTTCGCCAGCAACGTGGTCAAAGGGGTACTTGAATGGCCAATCTCGATTCGATTGATCGCCGACTTCTGGCGGAATTGCAGGAGGAAGGCCGGGTGACCAATGTCGAGTTGGCCCAGCGCGTCGGCCTGACCGCGCCGCCGTGCCTGCGCCGGGTCCGCGCGCTTGAGGAATTGGGCGTGATCCGCGGCTATCACGCCGATCTCGACGCCTCGAAGCTGGGTTTCGCGATCACCGTCTTCGCAATGGTTTCGCTGAAAAGCCAGGCCGAGGATTCGCTCCGCCAGTTCGAGGAAGCGATGCGCGACCTGCCCGAAGTGCGCGAATGCCACATGCTCAACGGCGAGATCGACTTCATCCTCAAGATCGTCAGCAAGGATTTGCAGAGCTTTCAGGAGTTCCTGACCAGCAAGCTGACCCCGGCGCCGAATGTGGCGAGTGTGAAGACAAGCCTGACGATTCGGACGGCCAAGCAGATGCCCGGGGTGCCGTTGGAGTAGGCCCCCTACGTCAGCCGCGTTGCGGCTGCCACCTCCCCCTTGGTGCTTCGCAAAAAGGGAGAGGACCATTGCCTGCCTCGATCCTCTCCTTTTTCACGAAGTGCAAAAGGGGAGGTGGCATTCGCACAGCGAATGACGGAGGGGCTTCAACGTTTGCAATAACGAACGATGGCTTCGGCAACATCCTCAGGTGATTTGAGCACATCCGCAGCCGGAATGCGCAGGATGTCGATGCCCTGTGCGCGCAGCCAGGCACCGCGCTGCAAATCGCGCGCGGGCCGATCGCCCATGTCATGCACAATCCCGTCGACCTCAATCCCGACCTTCGCCTTGGCGCAATAGAAATCGAGAACGAACGCGCCGATGCCTTCCTGGCGGCGGAAATGCACCCCGTCCGGCGATTTGCGCAGCAGGTTCCAGAGCAGCACTTCGGGCAAGGACATTTGCTGGCGCTGCTGGCGAGCCATTGAAACGTCGCCGCTGCGGCGCTTGCGTGGCAATTTACCCCTCCGTCAGCCCTTCGGGCTGCCACCTCCCCTTTTGTGCTTCGCAAAAAAGGAGAGGATCTTGTTTGGCTCAGCCGTTCCGCCCCGCCAGCCACTCCTCCAGCCACTTGATCGTGTAATCCCCGTGGATGAAATCGGGCTCGTTCATCAGCGCCTGGTGGAGCGGGATTGAGGTCTTGACGCCGCCGATCACCATTTCTTCGAGCGCGCGCTTGAGCCGCATGATGCAGCCTTCGCGGGTGCGGCCCTTGACGATTAGCTTGGCGATCATCGAATCGTAATAAGGCGGAACCTTGTAGCCAGCGTAGAGCCCTGAATCGACGCGCACGTTCATGCCCCCGGCGGCGTGGTAGCTTGAAACCAGCCCGGGCGAGGGGGCGAAGGTCCAGGGATCCTCGGCGTTGATCCGGCATTCGATCGCGTGGCCGTTGAACTCGATGTCTTCCTGGCGGACCGAGAGCGGCTTGCCGTCGGCAATGCGGATCTGTTCGCGCACCAGGTCCATGCCGGTGATCGCCTCGGTCACGGGGTGTTCGACCTGCAGGCGGGTGTTCATTTCGATGAAATAGAACTCGCCGTTTTCCCACAGGAACTCGATCGTACCGGCTCCGCGATAGCCCATGTCAGCCATGGCCTTGGCAACGATCCCGCCCATCCGGTCGCGTTCCGCAGGCGAAATGACGGGCGACGGCGCTTCTTCCAGCACTTTCTGGTGGCGGCGCTGCAGCGAGCAATCGCGTTCGCCCAGGTGGATCGCTTCGCCGTTCCCGTCGCCGAACACCTGGAATTCGATGTGGCGCGGATTGCCGAGGTACTTTTCGATATAGACGGTGGCGTCGCCGAAGGCGGCCTTGGCCTCGGTCCCGGCCTGGGCAATCAGCGTCTCGAGCTCGTCCGGTCCGTTGCAGACCTTCATGCCGCGCCCGCCGCCGCCCGATGCCGCCTTGATGATCACCGGATAACCGGCCGCTTCGGCGATTGCCTTGGCTTCGGTGATATCGCTGACCGCGCCGTCCGATCCGGGGACCAGCGGCAGGCCCAGCGCGCCGGCGGTGCGCTTGGCTTCGATCTTGTCGCCCATGGTGCGGATATGTTCGGGCTTCGGCCCGATCCAGACGATCCCGTGGCTCTCCACGATTTCGGCAAACTGGGCGTTTTCGGACAGGAACCCGTAGCCGGGGTGGATCGCATCGGCATGGGCAATCTCAGCCGCCGAGATGATCGCCGCGACGTTGAGATAGCTGTCCTTGGCCGCCGGGGGGCCGATGCAGACCGCATGGTCGGCCAGCCGGACGTGCATGGCGTCGGCATCGGCGGTGGAGTGCACCGCCACCGTCTCGATCCCCATTTCGTGGGCCGCACGGTGGATGCGCAGCGCGATTTCGCCACGGTTGGCGATCAGGATCCGGGATATGGCCATGGTTGGCGGGCCTTACGCGATAACGACCAGCGGCTGGTCGAATTCGACCGGCTGCGCGTTTTCGACCAGGATCGCCTTGATCGTTCCGGCCTTGTCAGCGGTGATCGGGTTCATCACCTTCATCGCCTCGATGATCAGCAGGGTATCGCCGGCCTTGACCTGGCTGCCGACGGTGATGAACGGCGGCGAACCGGGTTCCGACGAGAGATAGGCAGTGCCGACCATCGGAGACTTGAGGGCATTGGCATCCACGGCCGGGGCTGCAGCGGGTTCGGCGGCGGTGGGCAGCGGCATGGCCGGTGCGGCAGCCGCAGCAACGGCGGGTGCGGCGTGAACCACGGCGGCGGCAGTGATCTGGCGGGCCACCTTGATCTTGCGGTCTCCGTCTTCGACCTCGATCTCGGAAAGGCCGGTTTCGGCCAACAGTTCGGCCAGTTCGCGAACCAGCTTGCTGTCGATGTTCATGCCGCCGGAACGGGTGGCACCTTTGGTCTCGCTCATGCGGATCCTCGATGAATGACTGTTCATGCGCCTATGCGCGGGGGCGGCGCGCGAGGCAAGGGGGTGCGTGGCCTTTTACAACGCCGCGGCACGCTCCAGCGCAACTTCATAGCTCCTTGCGCCCAGGCCCTTTACGCAGTCAACCGCGGCCATGCCGATGTAGGACAGGTGGCGAAACGGCTCACGGGATTCGGGATCGGAAAGATGCACTTCGATCACCTTGAGCTGGGTCGCCTTGATCGCATCAAGCAGCGCGATCGAGGTGTGGGTATAGGCCCCGGCGTTGAGCAGCACGGCGTGAACCTGGCCGCGCGCCTCGTGCAGCCAATCGACCAGTACGCCTTCATGGTTGGACTGACGGCATTCGACCTCAAGGCCTAGCGCCTCGCCCTGGGCCTTCAGCCGCGCCGCGATATCGTCCAGCGTCTCATGGCCATAGATTTCGGGCTCACGCGTGCCGAGCAGATTGAGATTGGGGCCGTTGAGGACAAGAACCTTGCGGCGGGCCACGGGCGCATTCCTTCCGATTGGGTGGACTGCGCGTTTCCTTAGCTGCGCGGGCGGCGTGGGCAAGCCGAAAGGATCAGCCCTTTACATCGGCGTCCGGTGCGGGCGGCTCGTTCTGGTCTGCGACTTCGGTGTCCTGGGCGTCTTCCGTGGCATCGGGTTCGGCCTCGATGACGGTGGGCTGGCCAGACTTCTCGATCTTGGCGAGCGCGGTTTCGGCGCGCTCGGCAGCCCGTTCCGCCCGGGCCGCGGCGGCGTTGGCGGCGGCCAGTTTTTCGGAATTGTCCACGTCCCTGCCGCAACCGCCCAACAGCAGCGCGCCGCACAGCGCGATTGCCGTGAGCGCGGCGCCGGTCCTGGGCTTGCTGAATTTCGATCCGGTCACGGCCAACTCCCGGGCGGCAATCCACAGCCACCAGGGCACGGTCTATAGGACGAAAAGATTACCTGAAAATAACCAAGCCCCGGCTCTGGTCACCGCGCTACTTGTCGCTGCCCGCGATCTTGCCCCACTGCCGCGCGGCGGTGTAGCCAAGATAGCCGGTGCCGAACAGCGCATAGAGCGGTTCTGGCAGGCCCGACAGGTAGGCGTTCATCCCATCGGCGATTTCCCGCGCTGTGCCCGGATTGAACGCGGCCAGCACGCCCATCGGCAGCGCCCACAGCAGCAGCAGATACATCACGTAAAGAAAGCTGGGCCGGGCGCGGCTGGTCCAGGGATCGTGCGAACTGGCTTCGGCGACGATCGCGGAAAGCCGCGCGTTGATTTCCGCCAGGTCTTGCGATCCTTGCAGTTGCAGCAGTTCCAGTTTGGCCTTGTCGCGCGCGGCCTTGTCGGGGATGACCTTGTCAATAATTGCGGTGATGGGTCCGATCAGGGCTTCAAGCAGGGGCATGGCAGGCTCCATTGGTGTATTTGGAAGATTGTAAATAACCGAAATGGTTCATGTAGGAAAATGCATTGCCCAGCGGCCGCTGCCGTGGCGAAGTGCAGGATGGGGAGGCGTGCCGATGAAAACCATTCGCTCTACGGTGTCCGGGCAGGTTCGGACCATTACCCTGGCGCGGCCCGAAGTGCTCAATGCGATCAACACGGACATGCATTGGGAACTGGAGGAAGCCTTCAACGCCTATGCCGCCGCCGACGACGAGCATGTCTGCGTGATTACCGGGGAAGGGCGGGCGTTCTGCGCCGGGACCGATCTCAAGGCTGCGGTGGCCGAAGGGCGCCGGTCCTATCCGCCGCACGGCTATGCCGGACTGATCGAGCGGTTCGACTGTCCCAAGCCGATTGTTGCCGTGGTCAACGGGCTGGCGCTGGGCGGCGGGTTCGAACTGGCGCTGGCCTGTGACCTGATCATCGCGGCCGAAGGCGCGCGATTCGGCCTGCCCGAGCCGCTGGTCGGGGCCGTGGCGCTGGGCGGCGGTCTGCATCGCCTGGCCCGGCAGGCGCCGCTCAAGCAGGCGATGGGGATGATCCTGTCGGCCCAGCCGGTCTCGGCGGCTGAGGGCTATCGCATGGGCTTCGTGACCGACGTTGTTCCTGATGAAGAGTTGCAAGGGGCGGCCCTCCGCTGGTGCGAGGCCATGCTGCGCGGATCGCCG